>NZ_JACJQO010000006.1 GCF_014696715.1 Pseudanabaena sp. FACHB-2040 | reverse complement strand
CTGAACGGGTTCAACTTCAACCAGTCCGTGCTCGACTCACAGGGTCGTGTGATTGCCACCTGGGCTGACGTAATCAACCGGGCCAACCTGGGTATGGAAGTGATGCACGAGCGTAATGCTCACAACTTCCCCCTTGACCTGGCTGCTGGCGATGCTGCTCCTGTAGCGCTCACCGCTCCTGCCATCAACGGCTAAATCTAAGGGCTTTAGCTGAGTCTCTAATCCGTATTAATCAAAAGTGTGCTCTCTGACCTAGTATAGAGAGCACACTTTTTGTCCTGAGGCAGTGATCTACGTCAGTGCTCTTCCTGGAAAGTTGTCACAGGCAACAGCCTAAAATCTCACAAGCTTAAGGGGGCTATATCACCCAACAGTTTCCTGATTCGGGAGATTATTGGAACAACGCAAGGAACACCACTGACCAACCCCCTAGGAGAACACTCCTATGACCCCCAGTAAGCAAAAGGTCTTTGAATTTGCTTTACGCGCAGTTGCTTAGGCCGTACCCTCCCCTCTTAATTCAGCTTTGAACAACACACGACATTGCCCCAGACGACCCTGGGGCAATTTTTTTTCTATTGCCTTAACTGCGTTTTTTCGAATGCGGTTGGGCTCCCTAAGCGATTCTCATACGGTTTTATGTGCAGGAGAGACTAGACCGAGGAAAGAGGAAGAATCAGTCTCTCAATCCCCCATAGCGTTCCCAATCCAGCCGTAGTAGACAGCCTATGGCTCTATGCCTAAGTTTAGATAGGCCCTAGCCTTAAAAATCATCAATCAAGCCACTCAAGCGAGCCAGGACAGGATCTTCTTCAGGAAGTTCTTCGGGTTCTTGTTCTTCTCGGTAGGGCATCGGTTCCGAGGCTCCCTGAAGAGAAACTAGGGAAGCCGGGACAGTTCCTCCTAATTGGGCAACTTGGAGAGTCAACTGCTGTAGCTGCGTCTCTAATCGCTCCAATCGCTTTTTCTCTTGAGAAAAAAAACGCTGCTCCACACTCAGCAATTGAGCCTGAAGAGACTCTATTTGGTTTTCTATAGGAGATGGTGTTTGGCTGGAGTAAGGCTGAGTACCCAGTAAAAGCTGGTGAAGGGCTTCTTTACAAAGGCTGCTAAAACTCAGACCTGGCTGTCTCGACAGCTCAGCCTTAACAGCCGCTAACAAGGTTTGATCAAGCGCATTTTGATTAAAAAAAACCGTTTTTCTCGCCTGACGTAACCACTTTAATAACATCATCTTTGTCCTGAAACGGTGGCGCTGCCAACTGACCAAAATCTCTTCCCAACCGATGTCAGGATCGCCTTGTTAAAACACTCTTTAGGGCGAACACGATCAAGTTGCGGTTGGGAAGAGATTAGGCACAGCTAGCTCGCAAACAAAAGGGGCTAAGCCACAGAACGGGCCGAACGGGCCGCCGCTACCTGGGCCTCCCCATAAATATACTGCCCTAGGGCGTTGGCTTGACGGCAGGGCGTAGCGAGGTGAGCATTAATCTTGGCTTCTTTCAATAACCGCTGGATATCTTCCCAGAAAAATTCTCCGCCGCCGCCAGTGAGGATGACATCTGTAACGCGCTCTGGCAACCAAGCCAACAATCGGTTACACATCTCTCGAGAGAAACTCTCTTTGAGGTTAGGCAAAATATCGTCTAAGTTGGTTGGCTTATTTGCTCCCCGAGGACGGTAAAACCGTTCCCCTTTAGGTCGATTTACAGCCGCAATCAAAGCCAGAGACTGGCTATCTGCCCCCTCAATTTGAGATGCCACCTGTTCATAAAACTGGCTCATGGCAAAAGCTTCACTTCTAGAAACCCCGCGAGCAAATCTGAAGTTGTCTACCATCAGGCAATCAGTGGTTTGATGACCGATATCAACAATTGCAACTGGCAGCTTGGTAAAGTCGAGGCTGGCATCCTTCTTTTCTTGGACTTCACTCCATAGAATGCTGCCGTAACCCTCGGGCATTACCCAAACCTTGTTGATGGTGATGGTGATGGGTTCACCTCGGTAGCTCATAACATGCGGGCCCATCAGCAAACTGATTAGCTGTTCTTTTTCGCGCTCAAACTGGTCCTGGGAGTGATAGGGCAGGCCTAGCACCACCGAAATCTCGTCTCGCAGTTGGAAGTAGCCAATGCAGGCCAGAACTTTGACCAAAGCATCGTTAACTTTAGATTGGCCGACCCCTAGATTAGCGCCAAAGTCTTCTGCTAGCTGTCCTACAGCGTAGCCACTGCCCTGGTAAACCAACCAGATGTCTGAAAGGGGTTCAGTTGCACGGGCTTCAAAGGCTCCCCCCTGCACCTGTTCCATTGCCAAATGCTTAACGTTAGCAGGGATGAAGACGACGCTGTTGGGATCGCGACTGATAGAGGTCTTCGTAGAGGTTCGCCCCAAATCAACGCTTAAAATGGATTTGGGCAACCCACCGTTTTCCTTAGGAACTTCGGCATCGCTAGATGTTTTTACCAGCGATGTCTGATTCATAGGTATAGAGGCAGCTTGTGACATGGCCATTGGATCCGAACCCTTTATCAAGTTTCAAAAAAACACCAAGTCCGAGTGCCAGCATCAAAGTTAGCAAAAAATCTTTAGAAACTTTGATATGAATTAGGCTTTGGACTTGATGGCTAATTGTCCAGACTATTAAACCAAAGGAGTGTTCCAAAAAAATCTTTCTTTTGGAAGCTGCCTCTGTGCATTACAATGCTAAGTATTTAAATATCTCGACAGGCGAGTTTTGCCTGTTTCATGCACCAATTCTATTCATCATCCAACTCTGTATTCATAGGGGAAAGAGCTGTGATGAATCTGCTCCCCTACTTCCTTCAGATAAGCCTGCCTGACTAAGCGTCTAAAAGAAATGCTTCAAAGAGATACAGAGTTAATCAGTAGGTGCTAAACGATACCGAGCTCTCCCCCTGTACGCTTAAGAACAGTCCCAGTACTTTAAACCATTGCTATCTAGTTTTGTTAGGTGCGATCGCATCACAAGTGTTGCTTAACAAGCCGATAGCCTCTAAACTCCAGCATCTCTGGGCAAACCCAAAAGTACTCTATCAAATAGACACGAACAATACGATACGATTTCTCATGTTTACAGAGCCTCTTGCCCGGCCATCTGTTCTGCTCTGTTAGTGGTATCCAACCTATACACCAAGCAAGTGATCGTCGATTTTGCTCATATTGCGCAACAGCTTCACCTAACGCCCCGCCTCTGAAATAGGGGCTGGGTTCTTCCGGGGGTTCGTAGGTCGGCTTTGCACCAATGATTTTGCTTGACTCTATATTCCGTGCCCGCAAGACCTAAATAACTGGGTGCTTCCCCAAGTTCAAAGTCCACCGAGAAATTTACGGTGTTTTCGTGAGTGAAGTCATCGCGCAACATGGAGCTAAGCAAAAGTAGCTTACAGATATGGTGCCGCCTCCAGAAGTCTGCAGCCCGCTCTTGGGGAATGATAAATGGGAATGAGAGGGTTAGCGCCTGTTTCTACTGTTGGGACTGGTAAGCACTGCCCACTTTATATAAGAGTGCATGACCTGCAAGGGTGCATGACGGTCTGGATGAGCAGGATGCTCGTCCTCTAGTGACCTTTAAGGTTACTAACTAACATCAAAAATGAATCGGGATGACTGGATTCGAACCAGCGGCCCCTTCGTCCCGAACGAAGTGCGCTACCAAGCTGCGCTACATCCCGAAATGCTCTAACTAGGGTAACACAGGAACCGCTGCTTTCTGGTGAGCGGTTTTGGTCTAAGCAACTTCATCAGTTCTTTAAACTTTTCGATCCGGAACACAGCTAGAGGTGGCGAAGTCTTAACCATTGTGAAGCATAATCACGGGTTAAGGCAGATGACTGAGCAACTAAATCGCGAGCGGTCTGCACCCCTGCAGCAAATTACGCCCTCCCTAGAGAGCTTAGAACAGGGCCAATTGAATAAATGGCACAGGGATGGGCTTTCCCTACGCAAAAGAAAGAGCCCAGCCTGTAGAAACTCTCGTCACTCAGGGTTTTCTGCCATGCTCTCTGCCATATCCTCGACCTCGTTCTCTCCACTCAACTCATTCCCTGGAAATCGGCAGTTGTCTCAGCCCACTAGTCAGTCCGCACCCCTTCAACGGTGCAGCCTGCCTTTCCATCGACTCACGCCCTTTGAGTCGGTGCGAGAGCAGTTTGCTGAGCGGGGGGTTATTTTTGAAGGTGCGATCGCACTTACCCCTTCAAACCCCAGCTTCTACAGCCAGGTGCCGCGTATTGTGTTGATGCCCATTGCTCAGCGGCATGCAATTACCATTACGCTCAAAGATCAACGGCCCCGCATTTCCTTGAAAGTTCGGGGATATAAAGATATTCGGCTAACGGCCCTCGACAATAGTGGTCACTGCCTAGCCCACTGTAAAACCTTTCGCTATCGCTATGCCGAGCACGATAAGGCTCCTTTAGAAGAACTGACGGTAGAAAGTCGCCGCACAGGCGGGCTGATTCTAGAATCATCGGCCCCGTTTGTGTTGGAATCCTTTAGCTTCTAATGATTGGCTTGAGCCAGGCCATCCTCAAAACGCCAGCGTCGAAACGCAGCGGGCGTATGCTTGGCATTTCTGAGTTCGGATTGAACGGTTCTACTCAACGAAAAATCCTAGAAATTAGCCTTTCAATGAAATCTCTATAGAGATTCGGCCTGCGCCCTCGCCGCCCTTGGAGACAGCAGATAAACTCATAGCAGCCCATTTTCTGTGATTGGAACTAGCCATGACTGCCGCCTCTGCTCCCGTTCCAGCGACTCCAAAACCCATCAAGTTTGGCACCGACGGCTGGCGTGGTATTATCGCCGCCGACTTTACTTTTGAGCGCGTTGCCCACGTTGCCAGTATTGCCGCCCACGTCCTCTATAAATACTTTGGTGAAGAAACCCAGAGCCGCACCGTAATTGTGGGTTACGACCGGCGATTTCTGTCGCCTGAGTTTGCCCGTACCGCTGCCGAGGCGATCAGAGAAGCTGGGTTTGACGTGAGGCTTTCTACCGACTATGCGCCTACTCCAGCCTTCAGCTACGCTGCTCATTACCAAAAGGCTCTAGGCGCGATTGTCATTACTGCCAGCCACAACCCGGCAGCCTATTCGGGGCTAAAAATTAAAGGCGCTTTTGGCGGTTCGGTCTCGCCCGAAGTCACTCAGCAGGTCGAAGCGATGTTGCCTCATCTTTCGCCACCGCTGGGTCAGCCCGGCGGCCTAGAGATGTTTGACCCTTGGCCCGACTACTGCCGCGCGCTTCAGGCAGAGGTCAATGTTGGTCAGATTCAAGCTGCGATCGCAGACGGTCAGCTAACTGTCTTTGCCGACGTTATGCATGGCGCTGCTGCTGGCGGTTTAGCCAAGCTGCTAGGCCAGGACACTGTGCATGAGCTTAACACCAGCGCCGATCCCCTCTTTGGCGGCGGTGCTCCCGAACCACTGCCCAAGTACCTCGGAGAACTGCTGGAGACTGTAAAGGTCTACCAGCCCGCCAACCCCGAAGGGCTCAAGGTGGGCCTGGTGTTTGATGGTGATAGCGATCGCATCGCCGCCGTCGATGGGCAGGGCGAGTTTCTCAGCTCTCAAATTCTTATCCCCATTCTGCTAGAGCACCTGAAGGCGCGCCGAGGCTACACCGGAGAAGTGGTCAAAACCATCAGCGGCTCTAATCTAATTCCGGCCATTGCCAAGCTCTACGACCTGCCTCTACATGAGACTGCCATTGGTTACAAGTACATTGCCGATCGCATGCAAGAATCGGCGGTGCTGCTAGGCGGCGAAGAGTCGGGCGGCATTGGCTACGGCCACCACATCCCCGAACGAGATGCCCTACTCTCAGCCCTGTACGTGCTAGAAGCCGTGGTGATGGCCCAAGAAGACCTGAGCGATCTCTATCAAAATTTGCAGAAGAAAACCGGCTATTCCTCAGCCTACGACCGCATTGATTTGCCCCTGCCCAGCATGGAGATCCGGGCCAAGCTGCAGCACCAGCTAGACACCCAACCGCCCGAAGCAGTCGCCGGAAAAGTAGTTACCGACTGCCTCACCATTGACGGCTACAAGTTCACCCTAGCGGATGACAGCTGGCTGCTAATTCGATTCAGCGGCACCGAGCCGATCCTGCGCCTCTACAGCGAAGCCCAGAATCTAGACGAAGTGCACAAGCACCTGCACTGGGCTAAGGACTGGGCTAGCTCGATTAGCTAGGCGTGGGCGCGAGGGAGGAGGACACGGAGACGGCGGAGACATAGAGACAGCTCTACCCGATCTCCCCTACTCTCTCGCTCCCTTGCTCCCCCATCTCCCTCACAATCGGCTACTCTCGGTGCATGGTCTCTCCCTCCCCTTCGGCCGATTCCTCAACGGCAAATGCCAACTCTCCACGAGCTGGATTTCTAGTGTGTGGTCTAGGCAGTTTGGGCCAGCACTGTGTTGCTAACCTGAAGATCTTTGGTGTGCAGGTCAGTGCCGTAAACTTGGCCCGCCCTGAGCAGTGGGAAATCCCCCAACTGCCGGACTTGCTCGATCATCTGGTGATTGGTGATTGCCGCTACGCTGAGGTGCTGGAGCAGGCTGGGGTAAAGCAGTGCCGAGCGGTGCTGCTAGTGACTGAGAATGAGCGGGTCAATCTAGAGGCGGCGTTAACAGCCCGCGTGCTTAATCCCAACGTGCGGATTGTAGTGCGCTCGGACAAGCAAAACTTAAATGCTTTGCTCAGCCTGCAGCTCAGCAACCTGATTGCCTTTGAACCGACAGAACTGGCCGCTCCTGCCTTTGCCCTAGAGGCTTTTGGGGAGGAACTGCTGGGCTTTTTTCGCATTGAGGAGCATCGCTTTCAGATCTTGAGGCGGCAGATTCGCCCGGAAGATGCCTGGTGCGATCGTCGCCGCCTGTATGAGCTAGAAACACGCAACCGGCGCATTTTGCGCTACCGACCCTTTGGTCACCCCAAGGACGAGGAGGATGTCCTTAACGCCTACAGCCCCTCTAGCCAGTTTTACACCTGGCTGCCCAACGTAACGCTGCGGGCTGGGGATGAGATTGTGGTGGTCGAGACGGAGACCGAACGACCTACATCTGGGCGGCAGCGGTTGCGCTGGCCCCAAGGGGCTGGCCTCCGACCATCGCGCCGCTCCTCTCTACACCTACTTTGGAAGAAGCTGTGGGCTCTTCACGGCTGGTCCGATATTGAGCGAGCGTTACTGCAGTTTTGGCAGGCCAGCTACCAGCAGCAGATTAAACGGGTTGCCATCTTGTGCGGCCTGACGGTGATAGTCCTCTGTCTGCTAGGCACAGGGCTACTGTACTGGACTTCTCCCAACTCAGAAATGCGCCTACAGGATGCCTTTTATGCCTCAGTGGTGCTGCTGTTAGGAGGCTATGGCGATCTGTTTAGCGACCTAGTGCCCGACGTTCGCTACCCCGAGCTGATTCGGCTTTTTAGCCTGATGCTCACCTTGGTAGGAACAGCCTTCATCGGGGTGCTATATGCCCTGCTAACCGAGAAACTACTGACTCTAAGATTTGAGTTTTTGGCGCGGCGGCCTCCCGTGCCTGAGCAAGACCATGTAGTAGTGATCTGGCTAGGCCGAGTCGGGCGGCGAGTTGTGTCGTTGCTGGAGGAGCTAAAACAGCCTGTGGTTGGCATCAATCCTGAAGCGCTAGATGCCGGCATGCTGCCTCAACTGCCCTTAGTCACCGGAGACATTGCAGCAGGCCTAGGGAAAGTCAACCTGGAAACAGCCAAAAGCGTTGTTGCCGTCAGCGATGACGAAATTCAAAATCTGGAAATGGGGCTAATGGCTCATCGAGTCAATGCTGACTGCCGCCTGATTATTCGCACCTATGACCAGCAGTTTAGCGACAAACTGGCTCAGCTCTTTCCCTATGCCCAAGTGCTGTGTGCTTCAGCGATCTCGGCTGAAGCGTTTGCTGGGGCAGCCTTTGGTGAGCATGTTCTCAGCCTCTTTCGCCTCTACAACCAGACCATCCTGGTGACCCAATACACTATCGAAATGGGCGATACCCTATCTGGTCACCTACTCTCTGAAGTGGCCTACGGCTACGGCGTAGTGCCAATCTGGCACCAACGTCCCAACAAATCAGCGACCGTAATGCCTTCAGAAGATATTCGGCTGCGGCCTGGAGATCGGCTGGTAGTGCTGGCCACCATTCGTGGGCTGCGTCGGGTAGAGCAGGCAGATGTAGCCCCCCGACGCTGGCAAATCCGGGTGGAGATGGCCCTAACGAACGATGCCCGCTTTGATGGGGCTTCCGAACTGGCCCGGGTCTCAGGCTCTGACATTGGCCTAGCCCGAGACTTTATGACTCGGCTGCCCGCAATATTTCCCGCAAAGCTACACAGACATCAGGCGCTGCGGCTGGTGCGACTGCTGAGCGCAGCCCAGGTTAAGGCGCAG
This sequence comes from Pseudanabaena sp. FACHB-2040, assembly GCF_014696715.1. Lineage (NCBI taxonomy): Bacteria > Bacillati > Cyanobacteriota > Cyanophyceae > Pseudanabaenales > Pseudanabaenaceae > Pseudanabaena > Pseudanabaena sp. FACHB-2040. The sequence continues at coordinate 332,346 of NZ_JACJQO010000006.1, read as the reverse complement.
ATGGTGTCGGCTGAGGAAACTTTAGGGAGATAGGGGGATTGGGGCCTACTACAGGTTTACTTTTTGCACTGCGCTTAAGAGAGGTTAAAGCAAAAATAGGCATGCTCACGGCAGAGAACGGCTAATTCTCTATAATTTTCAGGCTTTGCTTTGAGAAGCGACACGTAATTCTCATTAAAAAAGCGCCTCCTGAGAGACGCTTTACAGATTGAATCAAGGTGTTGGGGAGGATCCCAGAATCTCTACCCGTTTAGCCAGCGGGCAATATCCTTGGCATGGTAGGTCAGAATCGAATCAGCGCCTGAGCGTTTGAAGCCGAGCATGGTTTCCATCACCACTCGCTGCTCATCGATCCAGCCATTTAGGGCAGCCGCCTTGACCATTGAATATTCCCCAGACACGTTATAAGCAGCCACAGGGAGATTGGTTGCTTCTTTAACCCGCCAGATAATGTCCATGTAGGCCAGAGCGGGCTTGACCATCAGCATGTCGGCCCCTTCTGCAATATCTAGCTCAATTTCTTTGAGCGCCTCGGTGCCGTTGGCTGGGTCCATTTGGTAAGTACGGCGATCGCCAAACTGCGGCGCTGAGTCAGCAGCATCGCGGAACGGCCCGTAGTAGGCAGAAGCGTACTTAGCGGCGTAGGAGAGAATTGGAATCATCTCGTAGCCATTCTCGTCAAGCCCGGTACGGATGGCCTGGACAAAACCATCCATCATGCCGGAGGGGGCGATGATATCGGCACCAGCTTTGGCCTGAGCTACAGCGGTTTTCTTTAGCAGCTCCAAGGTTGGGTCGTTGAGGACTCGGCCCGTCAAGTCACCGACTTCTAAATAGCCGCAATGGCCATGGGAGGTGTATTCGCAGAGACAGGTATCGACGACCACCAGCAGGTCGGGAACGGCTTCTTTGACTGCAGTCGTTGCTTGTTGCACAATACCGCAGTCATGCCAGGCCCCAGTGGCATCGATATCTTTGTCTTCGGGAATGCCAAACAAAATGATGGCCGGAATGCCCAAGCTGTAGACTTCTTTGGCTTCTTCAACAATCTTGTCTACAGAGAGTTGGTAGACCCCCGGCATGGACTTGACTTCGTTCGCAATGCCCTCGCCGGGCACGGCAAACAGTGGATAGATCAGGTCGGCGGTGGTCACCACATTTTCCTGAACCATACGGCGAAGTTGAGGATGGCTGCGGAGCCGACGCGGGCGGTGGTTTGGGAACATAGGACTACTGCACCAGGCGACATTAATGAGGAGTCAGGAGAAAAAAAAGATGCCTTGAGCAGAGGCACCTTAGCGAAGTGCTAGTTCACTCAATTTTTAGAATTGTTTCCAAGTCTAAAGCCTGGGGCGGCACCCAAGACAAGCGGGTGTAACGTTCTGTAACCCAGAAGACACCCTAGGAGACGCCTCAGAATAGGGCCTCTAAAACATTGGGTCGTGCTCATAGTCAAGGCACTCTCCTGCTTGCCAGATGCGGCCACTTTGTTCACAGCTGGTTGGGTCGTGCTTAAAGGGAATGCCTGCCGGAGCGGCGGCCTTGTGCAGCGGGATGGGATCAACTCTTTGGAGCAGCAGCAGCCCTAACAGCAGTAGCGAACTCACGGCCATGCTGCCTACGACAATCAGCCCATGAACAGGCGTCCACAGGGGGTGAAGCTGGCGCTCTTGAGCCCGCCGAGCCGGGGAGCGTCGCTCAGAACCTGCCAGCACAACTAGGTAAAACCGGGGCCAGAAAGGGGCGGAAATGCGGATATCAACTGTGTGGTGAGATCTGGATCGTTGGTTCAGTGCCTGCTCTAGGGCGTCTAGCTGGGCGTTGTCAAAGGTAGTGGCGATGTGAGGAGGAATATGCTGTAGTAGAGTGTCTAGGGGGAGGTGCGATGGCCTCTGGCCGGTTTTTGACCATTGCACCTGATCCTGAGCGTTGACTTTCATGAAGAGTGATTTAGATCAGCGAAAGAGCACGGCAGATGCAGAAAAGCGTGCGACAGATTTAGCCTGATTGCCCTGGCCCCTTCAATAAATCCGTCGGCGGGCCAGCTTAGCGTGTTCTCAAGGTGCCCACCCTAAGTTAGGACTATCCCCTGAGAGAGGCGCTACAGGCAGCCTTCACATTGGCACCACACAATCTTTAACGACTTCTAGAGCACCTGCTGAGATGGCCTGAAAAACAAATTTCAGAAATTTTGAGTAATACGTGCAGTCTGTATGCTAGATTTATTAATCGTGTCCGAGATATAAATCAGACACTTCTGAAAGATGCTTCTAGCGAGCAAATGCTGAGGGTTTTTTCAATCAGCAGTGCAGCTAAAAGATACGGGTCGCTAGCTCAGCGGTAGAGCACTCGGCTTTTAACCGATTGGTCCTGGGTTCGAATCCCAGGCGACCCATTTTTTCTGAGATTTCTCTCAGCACAGATTAAATCTCCCCTGAATCAGCTGTAGTCTTTACCTATACATCCAGGGGAAGAGCCTGATATTCTTAAGGTAGCTTTTAGCTTGTCAAAACATTTCGTTATAGACCCACGTTCTACCTTAGAATCAATAGGTAAGGTTACCTATTAAAAGGTCTTAACTGCCAGAAGGCGAGAACACACTAGGAGGATATTTATGGCACTTGTTCCAATGCGGCTCATGCTGGATCATGCGGCTGAAAACGGTTACGGCATCCCTGCCTTTAACGTAAACAACATGGAGCAGATCCAAGCGATCATGCAGGCTGCCCATGAGACTGATAGCCCCGTGATTCTGCAGGCTTCTCGCGGTGCTCGTAAGTATGCTGGTGAAAACTTCCTCCGTCACCTGATTCTGGCTGCGGTGGAAACCTACCCCCACATCCCCATTGCGATGCACCAGGATCATGGCAACGAGCCTGCGACCTGCTACTCCGCCATCAAGAACGGCTTTACTAGCGTCATGATGGACGGTTCTCTCGAAGCAGATGCCAAGTCTCCTGCCAGCTACGAATACAACGTTGAAGTCACCAAAGAAGTGGTGAAAGTGGCTCATGCTCTGGGCGTGAGCGTAGAAGGCGAACTGGGCTGCCTGGGCTCTCTCGAAACTGGTATGGGCGAAGCCGAAGATGGCCACGGTTTTGAAGGCAAGCTGTCTCAAGACCAGCTGCTGACTGACCCTGACCAAGCTGTTGACTTTGTGCTGGCTACTCAGGTAGACGCGTTGGCCGTTGCCATCGGCACCAGCCATGGAGCCTACAAATTCACCCGCAAGCCGACCGGTGAGATTTTGGCGATCAGCCGCATCGAAGAAATTCACAACCGGTTGCCCAACACCCACCTGGTGATGCACGGGTCTTCTTCTGTACCTGAAGATTTGATTGCCGTGATCAACCAGTACGGTGGCACCATCCCCGAAACCTACGGTGTACCTGTAGAAGAGATCCAGAAGGGTATTAAGCGCGGTGTTCGCAAAGTTAATATCGACACCGACAACCGTCTGGCGATCACTGCTGCTGTGCGTGAAGCTCTGGCTGCCAACACTAAGGAATTTGATCCCCGTCACTTCCTTAAGCCTTCTATTAAGTACATGCAGAAGGTGTGTGCTGACCGCTATCAAGAGTTCTGGACTGCTGGTAATGCTAGCAAGATCAAGCAAGAGTCTTGCGAGATCTACGCAGCTAAGTACAGCAAGGGTGAACTCGACGCTACGGCTGCTAAGTCTCCTGCAACTGTTTAAGGTTACTTAAAAGCGGGTTGGGCTACTTGGCTTAGCTCTATAAGCGGAGACCTACAGTAGGTCTCCGCTTTTTTAATGTTTTTTTGTACCCAAACGCTACTGCAGGTTGGGAAACCAGCGCCTCCGCTTTTCCATCTGGGCTTGAGACGAGAAAGGGGGCTAGTTTAACAGGCGCTGGAGGGTGGGAATGCGAGCAATGACTAGATAGTCCAGCAGCAGGACTGCTACCAGTGACAGACCGACTAAAGGAAAAGCAATACCTAACACCGCTGCGATCACAAGTGGCACCTTCCACTGGTTGCCGTCAGTAGGAAAGGGGGGCGCGCCTAATCGACCCGACGGGCGGCGCTGCCACCACAAGATCGCACCGCTGATGCTTAGCCCGATCAAAATTAGGCAGGCTAGCAGCATGAGGAGCTGGTTTGCCAGCCCAAAGTACTTGCCCATGTGGATAGCAATTCCCATCTCTACAGCTTTGGGGACTAGCCCATAGTCTTGCCAGCTCACATTTGCTAGCAGCTGGCCACTGTACTGGTCAATGTGCAGGGTGACTTCTTGCGTCGGGTCGTTGGGAGAGGCCGATACGGTGTAAACTCCGGTTTCGCCCCCTGGTAGGCTGATGCTGTAACCCGATGGAGCGGCATTGGCCTTGGCAATTGTCACAATCTCATCAAGGCTGATGGGGGTAGGTGCGATCGCAGGCAAGTCTCCACTGTGCGTATGCACCAGCAGCACCGATTGGGGCATAGGCAGCTTTTCCACCGCCCAGGGCACAACCTGTTCGCCAAGGTAGTTGAGTTGCTGGGTTAGCACGGTAGATTGCGGCACCTCATCCCACATTTGCGCCGGAAAGCGGCCCCAGACATTGGCAAAGCTCTCACCCCAAAAGCCTGACCAAGGCAACCCCGTCAAGATCAAAAAGGCAATCAGCAGTGTGCCGTAGACCCCAGGAACTGCGTGTAGGTCTCGCCAGAAGATGCGTCTGTTCTGGCTCCAAAGCCTGGGAATTAACGTGCCCCAGACGCTAAAGCGCTGGCGAGGCAGCCATAGGTAGAGACCGCTGATCAGCAAGACCAGCGCCCAACAGGCCGCCAACTCAACCAAATAATCGCCCCAGCGGCCGATCATCAGTTCACCGTGCAGGGTGCGAGCGATGGCCTGAAGGTTGTGGTCCTCGTCGCGCGCTCCCAAGATTTGCCCTGTGTAGGGGTTCACAAACACCATCAGATTGCGCTCGTCGGGAGTGGCAATCTGAATCTCTGTGCTGCGGTTGTCGGCAACGGGGGGAATTACCTGGGTCACTGCTGCCTCTGGATAGGCCCGCTGCACCGCCTTCATCTGCTCGGTGTAGGTGACCGCTGCAGGTGTTGGCTGCACAAACATGAGATTGCGATACATCACAGTATCGAGCTGAGGCTTAAACAGATAAATAATCCCGGTAATTGCCAGGATCAGCATGAAGGGAATGACCCACAGACCGGCATAGAAATGCCAGCGCCAAACTGCCTGATAGAGACGATTGGCTGGACTTGATACTGCCACGTCAGCGGATAAGGATTTGGCCATAGAACGTCTTCTGAGCACCCGTTATGGGCATAGCGATAGGGAGGAAAGCGGCTAAATCCCGGCAACAGGGTTTCAAAAAACCCTCGATTGGCGGATTAGCTAGCAAGACCCTCTCTCAATCGCTAAGAAAAGTCAAAAGACAGGCCGTCAAAGTCATGTTTATGGTGGAAGAAAGCTCTGGTGATGGCTGGGCGGTGAAGGCCAGTGGGACCATCGCAAGCAAAGAATACAGCGAGAGTCTCGACACCTGCCGAGACTCTCGCCTTAGAGAATTAGTTTATTAATGCGTCTTTAATTAAGCGGCTGTGGTAAACAGAACTGCCCAGACAGTACCGATCACGCTAATAGCAATTAACAGGTTGTTGAAAAACCGGCCTGCTTCGGTGTTGAAGCCCAAAGTTTTGTCTTCTTTGCCTGCTGTGAAGAACAGAGACCAGGCTTGGTTAGTGTTAATGGCTTCAGCACTATTGAAGTTAGGACGAAAAACCACGGGGCCAACTAGATCTCTTTGGGGAAAGTCAAAATCGCTTCTCATCACGGTTTCTCCTGATAGGGTCGGTGGTTCGAACTCTTTGGGGCGAATAGTGCGCCCTAGAGCTGAGTTAACCAGCTAATGATGCCGTGGCCGGTTAGCGCTTCAAAGGCAATAGCGGAGATAAAGCCAATCATCGCTAGACGGCCATTGAGCTTCTCAGCGTACTCGTTGAAGCCAAACTGCTGAGTATCGTCAACGTAGACCTTGGGCTCAACGGCGAAGTTGTTGAGGAGACCGCCTTCTTCTGTAGTGTATCCGTGAGATGTCATTGGGGTTCTCTCGTTGGTTTCTGAAATTAATGTAACATAATGTAAAGACAAGTGTAAACAAATGTTGCAAACTCCTTGACGATAGAGCTAAGTCTTCTTAATTTTGGTTCTTTGATTTGGCTGCAGGTTGGGGAGTCGCTTCTATCCCAAGAGTGCTGCGATCGCACTTACCAACTCACGGGTTTCTATAGGCTTGGCTAAGTGGCGCTGAAACCCGGCTGCGATCGCACGTCCCTGGTTTAGCTCTCCGGCATAGGCAGTAAGGGCAATGGCGGGCACTTGGCTACCGCTAGGTAGCGCTCGAATTTGCCGGATTAGGCTGTAGCCATCAAGATCAGGCATACCGATATCGCTAACCAAGATATCGGGCTGCAGTTGCGGGAAAATTTCTAGGGCGGCGGCAGCAGAGGGGGCGGCGGTGACTGTGGCCCCTGCAGTTTCCAAAATGAAGACGATCAGGTCGCGGGTATCGGGTTCGTCGTCTACGACCAGCACCCGCACTCCTGTTAGGGGTGAAGCGTGAGGGAGAGGGGGGGAGGAGTCTTGCCCCTTCTGGGGACTGCTAGTTTTAGCTCGGACAAGCGGCAGTCTTACCGTAAAGGTAGCTCCTTGCTCCTCGCCAGGGCTTTCGGCCTGGACGGTGCCACCGTGCAGCTCTACCAAGTGGCGAACGATGGCTAAACCCAGGCCCAACCCCCCAAATTTGCGGGTGGTGGTGGAGTCGGCCTGGCGGAAGTACTCAAAGACGTGGGGCAGAAAGTCGGGGTGGATGCCTTTGCCGGTGTCGGTAAAGGTGATCTGGGCAAATGGGTTGTCTGCTGCCTGTCCTGAGTTCTCTGTTTTGAGGGTTGGGTTGCTAGATTGAGCGGCGTCAAAGGCGGAATGATCCTTGGCCCTTGGCCCTTGCCCCGTCATGAGTGCCAGCTTCACCTCAACCCGACCCCTGGTTGGCGTAAATTTAACGGCGTTCGACAGCAAGTTCCAAGCGACCTGCTGCAGGCGGGCGGCATCTCCCAGTACAGTCAGGGATACAAGCTCGCAGTCCTGCCGCCTCTCGTCTCCCGCCTCCCACCTCACTTCAATAGACTTGGCTTCTGCAGCTAGTCTCACGGTCTCCAAAGCAGCTTCAATCACTGCAGCGAGATCGACTGGGGCCGTAGTAAGGCTGAGCTTGCCCTGGAGAATGCGTGAGACGTCTAGCAGGTCTTCGATCAGCTGGGTTTGGAGCTGGGCATTGCGCTCGATGGTTTCGAGGGCGTGGCTGGTTTTGGCGGCATTGAGCCTGCCGATGCGCAGCAGTCTGGCCCAGCCAAGAATCGGGTTGAGGGGCGATCTCAACTCGTGGGAGAGCACCGCTAGGAACTCATCTTTGATGCGGTTGGCGGCTTCGGCCTCTTGTCGGGCTGCCTGTTCTCTTAGCAGCAGCTGTTCGCGTTCGGCTTCGTCTTGCTTGCGGTCGGTAATGTCAAAGTTCACGCCGATGAGGCGAATGGGCTGCTGGTTGCTGCCTTGAACGACCATGCCCTGGCTAGAGAGCCAGCTGATGCTGCCATCGGGCCTGATAATACGAAATTCGGTGGAGAAGTTGCCCCCCTGCGCCAAGACCTCTTCTGTCAAGGCTTGAGCGGGCGGCAAATCGTCGGGATGAATGAACTGAAAGAAGGTGTCGGCTTTAAGCTCGGTTTTGTCTTTGTCTAGGCCAAAGAGCTTGTACTGGTTGACATCCCATCGTTGGACGTTGGTTTCTAAGTTCCACTCCCAGGCTCCCATGCGACCGGCATCGAGGGCTAACCGGAGCCGCTCTTCGCTCTGGCGCAGGGCGTCTTCAACCTGCTTGCGATCGCTAATATCCGTCGAGACCGTAATTAGGCCGATGATGTGGCCCTGCTCATCGCGGTAGGGCGCTTTGGTAGAAAGGTAAGCTCGCCTGCCGCTAGGAAAGTCTAAAACTTCCTCACACGTCAGGACTTGCCCGCTATCAATCACCCTTTGGTCGTTCGCCGCCATTTCGTCTACAGCTTGCTCGTTCAGCAAAATCTCGGCATTGGTTTTGCCAATCACCTCGGTTTCGGTTTTGCCCAGGCGGTGCAGCAGGGCCGAATTAGCCATCATCATTCGACCCTGAAGGTCTTTGACGTAGATCAAGGTGGGGGTTGAGGTATTGATGGCATTGAGAATAGCCGTACTTTTTCGCAGCGTTTCTCCGGCTTCTCTGCGGTTGGTGACATCTTGAAAGTAAACGGCTAGGCCATCGTGCAGAGGATTGACGTGAACCTCAAACCACCGCGATGGATTGGCAACACCCAGGCACTCAAAGACTACCGGCACCTGCTCATTAACAGCCTGACTAAAGTTTTGCTCAAAGGGGGTGCCTAGGGCGCTGGGAAACAGATCCCAAACCGATTGGCCGAGCATTTCGTCTCGCGTTCGTTGCATGATCTGCTCGGTCTGACTATTGACGTAGACAAACCGCCACTGCCGATCGAGGATATAAAACCCGCTGGTAATGCTTTCTAAAACATCGATGACTCGCTGGTTAGCGCTTTGCAGAGAGGCTTCGTTGGCCTGTATCAGCAGCAAATTGCGATCGAGCTGCTGATTTGTGGCGCGTAGAGAGCCGCAGAGCACACTGATCAAAATGCCCTCTAGAACAAAAACGGCGAGGCGCACCGTATTGCTTTGATCAACGATCAGCGAGTACCGAGGTTCCAGAAAAAAGTAATTGCTGATCAGCGTCGCCAAGCCTGTAGCCACTAGCCCCGAACGGATGCCTCCCTGCCAGGCGCTGATTACCACCGCCCCAAAAAATAGCAGAAACGGCGTTTGAGTCATTCCGGCTACGGGATTGAGCCCCAGCATCAGCACCAGGGCCAGCCCTACGCTGAGCACTGCGGTGGTGTACGGCGATTGGTGCAGGTAAGCCAGCACGGCTGAAGGTCGGCGCAAAGGAGCCCTACCCAACCTAGTAGAACGCATTCGATCGGAGTCTGTCGGGCTGAGTTTAGGCATTGAGCTGGAAAGGGTTCAGAGGAATTGGGGCTGAACAAGGCAAACGACTGCCTGCGCCAGTTCTTAAGATCAACAAGTTGAAGGAGATGTTGCTGAAATCCGGCGGTTATAGCTCGTTTTTGATCATACTTTCCAGCATAGGGGGTGATTATGGTTGCGAGCAGCGAGGGGGCGGCTTTTTGCGATCGCAACCCTGCATCCCATCTCCATTTCAGAGGTCATTGCCCGCCTAACCTCAGGAAACCCTCAACTTGATATGACAAGGTATCTGGCTTAACTATCTGAGCTGGGGAAAACGCCTATAGTCAAGCGCAATTCGACCATGCAACTCACCCTAAGACGCCTATGACTGCAACTAAGCAATGGGGCACCGAGCCCTACTGGGGACTCGATTTTGACCTTGATCCGCAGTGGTGCCTAACTCCGGCTCAGCAAGCTCTTCAAGCCAAGCTGATCGACCTGTGCCAGCGGGTGCTGCGGCCCAACGCGATCAGGTCAGATGCCGAGCTGATCTATCCGCGTGAGAACTTTAGGGCGCTGGCCGAACTGGGCCTGTTGGGCCTGCTAGTGCCCCAGGAGTGGGGCGGTCTAGGCGAAAATCACACCTGCGCCGCGATGGTAGTCGAGACGATTGCCCGCTACGGCTGCCCCAGCACCGCTATGTGCTTCACCATGCACACCGGGGCGGTAGCAGCAGCCCTGTTTCGAGCGGCAGATAACCCGGAGCTGCAGTCAGTGCTCAAGCGGCTGGACAAAGACGTGTTTATCGGCACCCTGTCTTACTCCGACCCTGAAACCGGCTCTCACTTCTGGTATCCCACCTCTTCGCGGGCTGAGGCGCTGCCCGACGGCTGGCAAGTGTTTAAGAAGGCGTCGTGGACGACCTCTGCCGGGTTTGCTGACTGGTACATTGTGCAGACCACCAGCCCCGACTTTGACGGTAATTACTCTGACCTGTCCTGCTTTTTGATCTACAGAGACGAGGTCAAAGCTGAGCCGAGTAAGTGGGATGCGCTGGGCCTGCGGGGCAATCAGTCAGGCACCTTGGAGGTCAATGGCGTGACGGTGCCGCTCAACCGCATGGTCGGCCCCCAAGGCGATGGGGCCTCCTCTAATGATGAAACGGTTGATCCCTTCTTTTTACTCTGCTCCTCTGCCTGCTGGAACGGCATTTCTTTAGGTGCAATGGATATTGCCAAGCGCCACGTCACCCGCAAAAAACACGTTGACGTGGGCATGCGAGTGGCCGACTACCCGACCATTCAAGACTATTTTGGTGAGGCAATTATGGATACCAACGCCTCCCGCTGCTTTGTCTTTTCGATGGCAAAGCTGATGGATGAGCTGACGGACAACTGCGACTGGTCGGTTCATCAGGATTTGGCGGCGATGCCCCGCGCCCAATACCTGCACTGGTACTGGCAGATCAAGTTTATCGCCGCCAAGAATGTGGCTCATGTTTGCGACAAGATGCTCCATGCCTGCGGCGGTTCCGGCTTTAAGAAGGACATGGAGATCGAGCGCTATCTGCGCGATGGCAAGGCGGGTTGGGTGATGGGGCCGACTAATGAGGTGTTGCGTCAATTTGTCGGCAAATACGCGCTGCTAGGTGGCTTTGAAGCTCTGGACTACTGGAACCAGTCAATTAATGAACGGGTGTTGCACAATGAACTGAAGAAGATGGATGTAGACGAGAAGCGGGCGCTGGCGGCTCAGCTGTTGGCCGAGGCTGAAGCTACAGAGGCGAAGGCGACGAATGGGAAGGTAGTTGCGATCGCATAAGCCCTCTCCAGAATCCCGGTTTCTCAAAGAAACCGGGATTCTAGACCCCCAGTTAATCTACAGGTTGCAAAGAACGCTGTGCAGGTTCCCCCCAAGCCAATCACGCCCACCTATCAAGACGTTCCGCCGCCGCTGGGCAAGGTAGTGGCGGAGTATCGCGTGGCGGCCTGTACGGCGCTGGCCTACTTGGTTAAAGCAGGCCAATACATTCAGGTGATCGATGTCGAAGGCTCCCAATGCTCTGACTTCCTGGCTTTTGCTGGGGAGGGCTACCAGGAAGAACTCGACGGCACGGTGACTCGCACTCTTAACGGCAGGGCCATGCCCCAGGCGGGGCTACACGGCAAATACTTCTCACAATTGATGAATCCGCTCATAGAGGTGGTGCAGGATACTTGCGATCGCCACGACAGCTTCATGCTGGCCTGCACCGCTCGCTACTACGAAGATGCTGGGTACCCGGGGCATATCAGCTGTAGCGGCAACTTTAACGAGGTTTTGGCCCCTTACGCGATTGCGCCGAGGCCGGGGTGGCCTGCAGTGAACTTTTTCTTTAATACGGCGGTGGAAGGTGGGGGTGCGATGGCTCCTGGGAGCCGGTCTTCGACCATCGCATCTGCCGAAGCCTGGTCTCGCCCTGGGGACTACGTGCTGCTCAAGGCTCAGCAAGACCTGCTCTGCGCCAGCTCCGCCTGTCCCGATGACATTGACCCAGCCAACGGCTGGCACCCCACCCCCATCCACGTTCGTATTTATGATGCGGCAGAGACGTTTCCTCAAGCGATTGGGCGACGAGTTGCCCCCGATCTACCACTGCGGCTAACTCAGGACAGCGGCTTCACCCCAGCCATTCGTCAGCACACCGGGTATTTGGTGGAGTACAGCGGCTTTTGGGCACCTGCCAGCTTTTCCCATCGAGGCGACCATGCTGAGTACTGGGCGCTGCGGCAGCGAGTGGCAATGATGGATCTCTCTGCGCTGCGTAAGTTTGAGGTGATCGGGCCAGATGCCGTGAACCTGCTGCAATACGCCTTTTCCCGCAATGTTGAAAAGCTAGCCCCAGGCCAATCTGCCTACGGCTGCCTGCTCAGCCCCCACGGCAGCATTATCGACGATGGCATTGTCTTTCGCTTTAGCAATACGCACCTGCGCTATGTGGGCAACTGCGACAGTGACGCCCTATGGCTCAGTCAGGTCGCCGATGAGCACAGCTTTCAGGTCAAAATTCAGCCTATCAGCCACCAGCTGCATAACCTAGCTGTTCAGGGGCCATTATCCCGCGACCTGCTCTCTGACCTACTGGTGCTGGACGAAGAGAGCGGCTGCAAGTCCCTTACTGATCTGCAATACTTCCGCTTTGCCCAGGGCCAACTAAGCGGAGTACCTGTGCTGATTTCCCGTACCGGCTATACCGGAGAACTGGGCTATGAGCTATTTGTCCACCCTCAGGACGGCACTGCTCTGTGGACTCGGTTACTCGATGCCGGAAAATCCCACGGCATAGCGCCTCTGGGGATGCTGGCCCTAGATCGAGCCCGAATCGAAGCCGGACTGCTAGCGGCAGGGCGAGAATTTGACGATCTAACCTCTCCCTACCAGGCAGGTATTGGCTGGACGGTGGCAATGAAGACCAAAGGCGACTTCATCGGTCGCAAAGCATTGGAGCAAATTCAGTCGCACCCTTCCAAGGTAGCTATTGGTTTAGTGCTGGAGAGCAACGAGGTTGCCTGCGGCGAGCAGTGCGTATTTGCCGAGGGCGAACGCTGGCGCGTCGGCCACGTTACCAGCGGTACGTTTTCACCGATTTTGAACCGCAGCATTGCAATGGCCCAAGTAGTGCCAGAGTTTGCCGCACCGGGTACTGTGCTAGAGGTTGGCTTTATGGATGGCCTGAAGCGGCGAGTAAAAGCTACAGTCGGGCCGCTGGCAGCTTATGACCCCACCAAGAGCCGAGTAAGGGCTTGATAGTTACTTCTGGAGCTGTTGAGACAACCAGAGGGCTGCTGCGGTATTTGACTCGCTGTCGAGGTGCTCTAGAGTTTGTTCAAGCAGGTCTACAGAAAGACCCGGAAAAACTTGAGAAGTCTGAAATTCCTCATAGCTGCCGTCGCCCTGAAGCTGGAAGAAAAAGACCTGCTTTCCTTGAGTATTAATTACCCAATATTCTGCAATTCCTAGGGCAGCGTAGAGTTTCTTTTTTTCATCTAGATCAAGGGCTAATGTTGTATCAGAAATCTCACCGACTAGGTTGGGTGCTCGCGCAGAATCTAGCTTGATGTAGCGAGACTCGCCCCGTCGCCACTGAGGTACCTCTTCACCCACATAAAAAACTAAGTCTGGAGCTGCTGCGCAAACTCCGGGTTTCTCTAGCTGGCACCGACTAATAGAGGTGTATGTCTCCTCTGGGTGTGACATTGCCCAGAGAAAGAAAAAGCCGATGAAAAGGTCGCCAATACTAGCGTGGTTGATGCCTTCGCCGCCCATATCCATCCATAGCCAACCTTGATTGAAAAAAATCCGCGCCCGTTCAATTGCAGGATTGTCTCGTAGTCGAACATAGTCTTCCCAAGTGGCAGTCTGCCACTGGTGAAGCTGAAAGGTTTTGCCTTGAAGCGTGACGGCTGTCATGGCTTTTAGCATGAGCGGTATGGTTTCATCATAGGAGACGAGGCTGGCCGCAGGTAAAAATCCCCAACACAGGACAACCCATGAAAGTAGTCATCATTGGCGCAAGTGGAACGATTGGTGCGGAGGTTGTGAGTGCGTTGTCGGCCAAGCATGAGATTGTCCAGGTAGGGCGCTCCAGCGGAGACTACCAGGTTGATCTGATGTCTAAGGAGTCTATCAAGGCGCTCTTTGAAGCGATTGGTGAATGCGATGCGGTGGTATCTGCGGCGGGGCAGGCCAAGTTTGGGCCGCTGGAGTCGCTGACGGATGAGGACTTTCAGTTCAGTCTGTCCAACAAGCTGATGGGCCAGGTCAATCTGGTGCGGGTGGGGCTAGCCTGTGTTAGAGACAATGGCTCTTTTACGCTGACGACGGGTGTGCTGGCTCAGAACCCGATGCCGGGAAGTGCTGCCATTAGCCTGGTGAATGCAGGCGTTGAAGGCTTTATGCGGGCGGCGGCGCTGGAGGCTCCGCGAGGGATTCGGGTAAATGTGGTTTCGCCGCCTTGGGTCAGCGAAACGCTGGTAGCAATGGGGCAAGACGGCGCGGGCGGGCTACCTGCGGCGCAGGTGGCAAGGGCTTATGTGGAGAGTGTAGAGAGCCAGCGGACAGGTGAAGTGCTTGATCCTCAACAGTTTGGAGGTTAGGTGTTTTTAAGAGGGCAGCAATGAAAACAACTGCTTACTTTGAGCAGAAGCTTCTTGATCGACCTGAAATTCAACGGGAGTGGTGTGAGCGAGTTCTGGCTAATCCGCTTAAAACACTCACCCAACCCAATGGCAGGATTAGTTATTGGGCTCTCGTTCCAGAATATGGCAATCGCGTTCTCAGAGTTATTACTCTGGAAGATGGGGAAACGCTACATAATGCTTACTTCGACCGAAATTTTCGATCTCGCTTGGAGAAGGGCTTAGAACCATGAAGATTCAGTATTTTTCAGAGACTGATACATTGTCGATCCGGCTAAACAGCAACGCTAGTGTAGAGTCGGAGGAAATCGCGCCTGATGTGGTCATTGACTTTGACGAAGCAGGCGGAGTGGTTGGATTGGAAATTGACCTCGCTTCGTCAAAGGTTGATCTGAAGAATTTGGACTTGCAGGGACTGTTGATTCCAGCGCTGCTTTCAAAATAGTGGAGAGTGATGGGTTATCGGCTGTACCCTATTGTCTTCCAGTAGAGCATTATGATTTGAGCGAGTTGTCCTCGACATTAGGCGATCTGGGTCAGGTTGGGATAGGCCAGCAGTAGATCGTCGTAGCTCAAGCTGTCTCTAGCATCTTGGGGGGACCAGAGCAATTCGTAAATCATTAGATATTCGGGGGGGACTGAGCCCAGTCGCTGTAGAACCGCCTGCAAATCGTTTCCAGAGTTAATCGACGTGCTGGTCAGGGGACGATCGTCTGCGGTGCCGAGCAGTAGGGTGACGACGATGTAGGCAGAGGGGTCGGCGTCTGAACGGGGCGTGTAGGCTGTACGACGAACTTCACCGCCTGTATTGACCAGGGTTTCTCGCGCTACTTTGCTGCGCTCTGCAATGGAGAGTCGCTCGAAGATTTGGCTTGCCTGTTCGCGACTGCGAACGGTCTGGGACTCGAGCCGAGCATGGGACCAATATTCGGGCGATCGCAATAGGGCCAGCGCAGTTTCCTGGAGGAGCTGGGTGAGTCCGGTCTGGCTTTCTACATCGGCGCGAGAAGCTAGCTCAGTCAGCTCTATCTGGATGGTTTTGGCCTGGGCTAGAAGTGCTACCTGGAGTTGGGTAATGGTAACGGTATCGTTGTCTATTTCATTGGCAGCGTGGTGCCCACCACCGTAGTTACTGTAGCCAGAGCGACTGTAGCCCCCTCGGCGGCCGCCGGACGAGAAGATTAGGCCAGTTCCCAGCCGCATTAGGCCAAACAGAATGGGCAAGCCTGTAAATCCAAGTATCCCTAGGAAAAACAGCAGCCCCAGGCCACCGCCACCAACGGTACCGCCGCCTGGGTAGCCGTAGCCGCCGCCATAACCACCGCCGTAGCCCCCTGGATAAGGAGCCGGAATAATGACTGGGCCTCGGCGAGGGCCACGGGGATAGTAACCGCCGTAGTCTTCGTAGTAGCCGCCACCGTAACTGCCGCCATAACCACCGCCGCCTGGAAGGGTTCTGGGGAGCCCTTCACTGGGTAAAGAGGAGGGCGGTGCTGAGCGACGAAAGCTGCCTCCGCGAGCCCGTCCGCCGGAGGAGGCCAGGAGGATATCCTCTTCACTGACAGTGCTCTGCTGGGGTTCTGGCTCTACTTCAGTGGCTTTGGCGGGGGGCCCAAAGGAAAGCCCAAGGCTGCTTAGCAGCAGCAGGATGAAGAAGAGGGGAGCTTTGCGGGTGTGCCCAGGATGCGATCGCACTTGGGGATCAGTGTTTAACCATCGCAAGGGGTTTGTCATGGGGGTTCCTCTGCTGGCGCTGTCTATGAGGGGACTGGCGGCTGCAGGACGTGGCCCTACTGCACAGAATCACTGTACCTAGGGGATTTGGGCCTGTATTCTACCTATAGTTCTAATGCCTAGGGTGATTAATTTCTGGATAAGGCGGTTTAAGGGTCAGAGGTTTCTTCATAAACCATTAGTTCACCAGGTTGGCAGTTGAGGGCTTTGCAGAGGGCATCGAGGGTGTCTTCATCGACGCGGGTTAGGCGACGGCGAGTTTTGAGTTTAGAAATGGTGGTGTAGTGCATACCTGTCAGCGTGGCGAGTTCCTTGTTGCTAACACCCCGCTCAGCCATGACAACTGCCAATTTCCAACGAATTACCACCGCATCTCAAGATTAGAAGGCTTAATTGCATAGGGATGCTATCACCTACCTGAGATCCAAACGTATTTGTTGGTCGTTGCGTCTAAATAATTTGCCGTAACGCTTGAATGTATTGGCTGGTTTCGGTAAGCTGAGTAAATACAAGAGCGATCTCAACTTGGCCTCGATAACCGGAGTTGCGATCGCTCTTGCAGATCTGGCGTTTGCCAGTATTGCGATCGCAGGTTGAGATTTGCGATCGCGTCTGTAGCGCTGGCATCTGCCAGTGCGCCCTGTTGCCTACCTTCAAGGGACTAGAAACCTATGATACAACCAGTCAAAACCGTTCCGGACATTCTCCGGGATACTCAATCTGCTGCCGATTCAGCTCGCAAGCCAATTCGTATTTTCGTTTGCGGCCTTCCTAAGGGAGTCGAGAGCATCGTCCAGCGGCTCCACATAGAAGGCTTTGCCCAAGTCGGCGAGTGGAGCAAACCTCTGCCCTCGCCTATAGAAGGCGAAATTATGCGTATCCTCACCCGCTACTGCGAAGGCTGAGCCGCGACCCAGAAACCGGGGTTCTTTAAGAACCCCGGTTTCTAAAGCCCCATCATCTACTAAGGGATGAAAACTGCGTTGAGCTAAGTAAACTTAGGTGGCCGAAGCCAGAAAAGTTTTGCAGACTGGAATTACAACAAAAAATATAGGGAGCCGGTCATGGAGTTCGCTACATCCATTGGGTCCTATTTGATTCAGAGACTTTATGAAGAGGGAGTCCGTCAGGTTTTTGGGGTACCTGGTGATTTTATTCTCCAATTTGACAAGCTTCTCGAAGACAGCCCAATTCAATTCATCAATACCTGCGATGAGCAGGGGGCGGGCTTTGCTGCCGATGCTTACGCTCGTTTACGGGGGCTAGGAGCGGTTTGCGTGACCTACTCTGTGGGGGGTTTAAAAATTGCTAATACGACGGCCCAAGCCTTTGCTGAGAAATCTCCTGTCGTCGTCATCAGCGGTGCCCCTGGCACGAACGAACGAACCCAAAATCCACTGCTTCATCATAAAATACGCGACTTCGATACCCAGTACAAAGTTTTTCAAGAACTGACAATTGCCTCTACCATTCTCGATGATCCCTCTGTAGCTTTTTCAGAAATAGATCGCGTTCTAGCAGCTGCTCTGAGGTATAAGCGACCTGTTTACATCGAGATTCCTCGAGACATGGTGCATCGAGCGGGAAATCCTAATTACTCTAGAAAAACCCAGACTGAGGAGAGCAACTCAGATACGTTAGCTGAGGCGATTCAAGAAGCCGTGAAGCTAATCAACGCAGCGCAACAGCCTGTGATTTTAGCTGATGTTGAGATTCATCGATTTGGCTTGCAAGATGCGCTGCTTGAGTTAACAGAGAAAACCCATATTCCGGTAGCCGAAACGGTGCTAGGAAAGTCCGTAATCAGCGAGCACCATCCCAACTATATCGGTCTCTATGCAGGTGCCTTGGGCGATGAATTGACTTGTCGATACGTAGAGTCAAGCGATTGCCTGATTATGCTGGGCGTCTTTCTAACAGACATTAATCTGGGAATTTTTACAGCCAATCTTGATCCAAAAAACTCCATTTCAGTCACGAGCGAACGAACGTCGATACAGTTTCACACCTATGAAAATATTCGGCTACAGGATTTCATTCATCACCTCATCGAAGCCGATATCCAGCAGCGGCATGACTGGGTGTTGCCAAATTACCGCAAGCAGTTACAGCCGTTTACTCCGGTTGCAGGCAATCCCATCACCATTGCTCGCTTGTTTGAGCGACTCAATCTTTTTCTCGACAATGACCTGATTGTGATTGCAGATGTGGGAGATGCCCTATTCGCAGGGTTAGATTTGTCTGTGCATGGGCGATCGCGCTTTTTATCCCCTGCCTATTACGCTTCTTTAGGCTTTGCGGTTCCAGCCAGCCTGGGAGCCCAGGTCGCCAGCGTAGGGATGCGCCCGCTGGTACTGGTTGGAGATGGAGCGTTTCAAATGACGGGCATGGAGCTATCTACTGCTGTGCGGTATGGCCTGAATCCCATTGTGGTGGTCTTGAATAACGGGGGGTATGGTACCGAGCGCCCGATGCTAGATGGCAGGTTTAATGATGTGTTGCCCTGGCGGTACAGCCAAATTCCCAATCTACTGGGTGCAGGCCGAGGCTTTGATGTGTGGACAGAGGGTGAGCTAGAAACTGCGCTGATGGAGAGCCGCGCTCATTTAGAGAGCTTCTGCATTTTGGATGTTCACTTGGATGCCCAGGATACGTCTACGGCGCTGAAGCGATTGACAGCAGGATTGAGCCAGCGGGTTAGCGGATGATGTCAGCAGGGATTGGGGGAAGTCGGTGGGTAGCGTTGCGATCGCAAAATGCCAGAGTTCTTTAGAGAACCTTGACATCTGAATCTTGCGCCAAATAATTACTCATCCAGCATCAAACTCTGCACATAGGGTTGCACCAGATGGTTTTGGCTCTCCACAAAACCTCGATAATCCTGTGCTGTCCTCACCTGCTGACGCACCTTGCTAAATTGAGGTAAAACCCCGCGACGCAGCTCTACATACTCCTGATAGCTAGAGAACTCCCACTCCTCTGCCTTTTGAACTAAACCGGCTTTCACTGGGTTCAAATGGATATAGCGGGATAAATTTAGAAGATACTCCTCTTGGTCAACATAAATCGCTTGAAACGGCCCCTGGAATAGGGCTCCACATCGCTTGAAACGTTTGTTAATCGCTTTTGTATACGATAGAGACAAGAAAGCCATCTTTTCTGATAGGTTATCCTGTCGCAGGTAGACCAAGAAGTGATAGTGGTTTGGCATGAGACAGTAGGCAAGTACATCTGCTGTTTCCTCTGCCAGGTAATATCGAGTCTGCTTGAGGAAAAATAGGTAGTTGTCCCGCTCAAAGAAAACGCGTTGGTGATTGTTGCCGCGATTGTAGACGTGGTAGTAATGCCCTGTCAGAAAGCTCGTTTTACGGCGCGCCATATTCAGCTATTTGGAAAATCTATTCCCTAGACTTCCCAAACCCACCAGAAGCCTGCTGCCTCGCAAAAATCCCAGGGTTCTGCTGCTGCTGCAAAGGAAATCTCAAGCTCTCCAAAGAACCCTGGGATTTGGCCTAATCCTCGTTGTAGGCGTGCGCTCGATTTTGATATCGGGGTTGGCTCGACAGAGATCGTAGAACTGATCTTCGCTCAGAGCTGTAGAGGGGGGAATCTTAATCAGCAGAGCCGTCATCGAGAATCTCCGCTCAGGATTCTTTTGATCTTAAGGCTAGGAGGATGGCATTGCTAGTGCGATCGCACTTCACCCCAGCCACTCATCCAAGAACTTGAACAGGGCTATTAACTTGGCCTTCTCCCTACTTTGGGGCTTTCTGCCATCCGCTTGAAATTGCTTCTGCCTCAGTACAAAACCAGCGCTCTCCCTTGCTCGGATCAATTACTGTCCCTTCGTAATCCTCCATCCCTGGCACGTGGTACCACTTTTTGCCTGAGCTAATTGAGATGTTGCCTTTAACTAGGCAGTTGGGCTGAGTTACAGATGCGATAGGAGAGGGAGAGGTGCTGGGGCTGTCGTTAAGGGCGAATACGAGGGTTGCGATCGCAGCCGTAAAACCCAAGACGGTTTGGATTAAGCCCGATTGCTTGTGTGGATGGGAAGTGTATTGTGGGCGACGGGAAGTCTTGGTCGTTTGGCTTGTTTTGGGTCTGGCTGAAGCTGCCGCTGGACGGGGTGGAACACCTTGAATGGAGGCTTTAGCCGCTCGCACTTTGCCATTTGGCTCGGTGACTCTTTGGTAATAAATGATGTCCCCAGCCTGAGGGCGGCGGCTGGCTTCCTTGATTGCGCTGATGTGTAGGAAAACATCCTTTCCGTTGCCCTCAGGCACGATGAAGCCAAAACCCCGGTCGTCGTTCCAGGTTTTTAGCCGACCTTGGTGCAGAATAGGCTCCATTTCAAACCCCTACGTCAGCCTTCACATGAAATTGTTCCCACGCTAAAACATAGATGCCAACATCCGTAGCACCTCAGCATATTGTGTCGCCTCCTGACATATGACTCCTTTGTTGTGGCATCGGATGCCTAACTGGGAGAGAGGCCATGAACTGCGCAGAACACAAATTCTATGCATTCCCTTAATAAAGTCCAATTTGGCGAGGCTTAGGACAGCTGCAATAACCAAAGGTATCTAGCAAGCGAACTCATTTTTAAGATAGCCACTATTTTTGTATCAGAAAATACTTTTTTGCCCAATACTATCAAAATGTGACAGAATTCTGACAAAGCAAGAGCACTCACTCCATTCCGGAAGAACAGGTCGACTGAGTTAAAAGAGGTCAAGCTAGCGCGATGGGATATCTTGGGTATCGGTCAGAACGGGCCTCTAAACAGCCACCTCGTGGCGCTTTGACAGCATTTAATCAGGGGATGATGCGCCTATATCGTCGCTCCCCCTATCAGCCCCAGTTCAACCTTCAAGCTATCTTGACCTCGTACTTGTGTAGCTTTGTCGGGATTGCAGCGCTGGCGTATTTGACCACTGGAACTGGGTATCCGCTGATTGCCGCTCCCTTTGGCGCAACAGCCGTGTTGGTCTTTGCCGTGTCAGATAGCCCTTTGGCTCAGCCGCGCAATGTTATCGGTGGTAACCTGATGGGAGCCTTGGTCTCCGTAGCCTTGGTAAGCTGGTTTGGCTCCGATCCGTGGGTAATGGCTCTGGCCGTCGCAACCACCATCAAAGTCATGCAGTTGACCCACACGGTTCATCCACCGGGAGGCGCAGTAGCCCTTGTCGGCGTTATGAGTGGTGCGACATCGGAGTTTGTGTTGACTCCCGTTCTGGTCGGATCTATCTTGCTGGTGCTCTGTACCGTTGTTTTTAGCCATTGGATTCCCGGTCGGCCGTACCCGAAACATTGGATATAAGAGGAATGCGGCAGAGTGGGTGAAATAGTTTTAAGACCATAGGGTAGAAAAACCCTGTGTGGATACCTTAAGCCAAGGGCAAGCGAAAGAACAGCCGCCCCCATATTTAGAGTTCTCAGTTTCAGAAATACTCAAAAAGTAACTAGATATAGTGCGGTTAATGAGCTAACCTTAGGGGCAGCTTGCGGTCAAGCTGGGCAAAACTTTTCTGGCCCAGACTCGCAAGAAGCAGTAGATTTGTACTGAGGGGTTTGCTCAGCCCATGTCCTTTGTTGGCCTACACGTTCACAGCGATTACAGCTTGCTCGATGGAGCCAGCCAACTGCCTGACCTCGTAGATCGGGCCGTCGAGTTAGGGATGCCTGCGATCGCACTTACCGATCACGGCGTCATGTACGGTGCGATCGAACTGATGAAGGTCTGCAAGAGCAAAGGTGTCAAGCCCATCATCGGCAACGAGATGTACGTCATCAACGGCGACATCGAAAAGCAGCAGCGTCGCCCCCGCTACCACCAGGTCGTGCTGGCCAAAAACACCCAGGGCTACAAAAACCTGGTCAAGCTGACCACCCTCTCCCACCTCAAGGGCGTGCAAGGCAAAGGCATTTTCTCACGACCCTGCATCAATAAAGATCTATTAGAGCAGTACCACGAGGGGCTGATCGTTACCAGCGCCTGCCTGGGCGGTGAAGTGCCCCAGGCCATTCTGCAAAATCGGCCTGATGTGGCCCGCAAAGTGGCCCAGTGGTACAAAGACCTCTTTGGCGACGACTATTACCTAGAGATCCAAGATCACGGCTCGCCCGAAGATCGGGTTGTGAATGTCGAGGTCATCAAGATTGCCCGCGAACTCGACATTAAAATTGTCTGCACCAACGACTCCCACTACATTTCCTGCAACGATGTCGAGGCCCACGACGCGCTGCTGTGCATTCAAACCGGCAAGCTGATCACCGAAGACAAGCGCCTGCGCTACAGCGGCACCGAATACCTCAAATCAGCCGATGAAATGCGGCAGCTGTTCCGCGATCACCTGCCCGACGAGGTGATTGAAGAGTCGATTCAGACCACGTTAGAAGTCGCTGCGAAAGTCGAAGACTACGAAGGACTGTTAGGCCAGCCCCGCATTCCCGACTTCCCCATTCCCGCAGGCCACACCTCGGCCACGTACATGGCTGACGTAGCCCGCGACGGGCTGGTTAAACGCTTCAAGGTCAGCCAGTACGAAGACATCTCTCAGGAGTACCGGGATCGGCTCGAATACGAAATTGAGATGATGATCCAGATGGGGTTCCCCACCTACTTTTTGGTGGTCTGGGACTACATTCGCTTTGCTCGGGAGAAGAACATTCCGGTGGGGCCGGGGCGGGGGTCGGCAGCAGGGTCTCTGGTGGCCTACGCGATGGGCATTACCAATATTGACCCGGTACACCACGGCCTGCTGTTTGAGCGCTTTTTGAACCCCGAACGCAAGTCCATGCCCGACATTGACACCGACTTCTGCATCGATCGGCGGGACGAGGTGATTCAATACGTCACCGAGAAATACGGGCGCGAGCGAGTAGCGCAAATCATCACCTACAACCGCATGACCTCCCGCGCGGTGCTCAAAGACGTGGCGCGGGTGCTCGACATTCCCTACGGCGAGTCTGATTCAATGACTAAGCGCATTCCTGTGGTGCGCGGCAAACCGGCCAAGCTGAAGATGATGATTTCAGATGACACGCCGGACTCAGAATTCAAAGCCAGGTACGACGAGGGTGGTGTGGTGCCGGGGACGCAGGTCACCTATCGCCGCTGGATCGACATGGCCATGCGGATTGAGGGCACCAACAAGAGCGTTGGCATTCACGCGGCAGGCGTGGTGATCTCGGCTCAGCCGCTCGATGAGATTGTGCCGCTGCAGCTTAACAAAGACAGCGACGGCGTTGTTACCCAGTACTCGATGGAAGAGATCGAGGCAATGGGCCTGCTGAAGATGGACTTTTTGGGTCTGAAAAACCTGACCATGATCCAAAAAGCGGTGGATCTAATCGAGGTCGGCAAGGGCGAGAAGATTGACCTCGACAATTTGCCGATGGACGATCCGGCCACCTACAAGTTGCTAGAGCGGGGCGATCTGGGCGGTATCTTCCAGCTTGAGTCTTCGGGGATGCGGCAGATCGTGCGGGATCTTAAGCCCTCAGGTCTAGAGGACATTTCTTCGGTGCTTGCCCTCTACCGACCGGGACCGCTCGATGCCGGGCTCATTCCCAAGTTCATCAACCGCAAACACGGCCAGGAAAAGATTGACTACGCCGACGACATTCTCAAGCCCATCCTGAACGAGACCTACGGCATCATGGTCTACCAAGAGCAGATCATGAAGATCGCTCAGGATATGGGCGGCTACTCCCTGGGCCAAGCCGACCTGCTGCGGCGGGCCATGGGTAAAAAGAAAATGTCGGAAATGCTCAAGCACCAGGCAAACTTCGTCACTGGTGCAGTGGGCAAAGGTGTGCCCAAGAAGGTGGCCGAAGACCTCTGGGAGCAGATGGTCAAGTTTGCCGAGTATTGCTTTAACAAGTCCCACTCGACAGCCTACGGCTTCGTCACTTTCCAGACTGCGTACCTGAAGGCGAACTACCCAGTCGAATACATGGCGGCGCTGCTGACGGCCAACAGCGGCGACCAAGACAAGGTGCAGATGCACATTGCCAACTGCATCAATATGGGCATTGAGGTGCTGCCGCCCGATGTAAATCGCTCTGGCGTGGACTTTACGCCTGAGGGCACCAACATTCTCTTTGGCCTGTCGGCAGTGCGCAATGTGGGCCTAGGAGCCATTGAGTGCATTATTAAAGAGCGAGAGACGGAGGGGCCGTTTAAGTCGCTACCGGAGCTGTGCGATCGCATCGATCTCCACTCTGTTAACCGCCGCGCTCTAGAAGCGCTAATCCTCAGCGGTGCTCTCGATGCGTTCAATCCCAACCGCAACCAGCTGATGCAGGATCTCGAGCTGGTGATTGATTGGGCGCAGGGCCGGGCCAAAGATCGGGCCATTGGCCAGGGCAACCTGTTTGACATAATGATGGGCGGCAGTGCTAACGAGCCCGCTCCCCTAGCTGGCTACGAAACCGCCCCCAAAGCACCTGCAGTGCCCGATTTCGATCCGCAAGAGAAGCTGCGGCAGGAAAAAGAACTGCTGGGCTTCTACATTTCTGATCATCCCTTGAAGTCGGTGCAGAAGTCGGCCCGCGTTCTGGCTCCGATCAGCCTAGCCGAACTGCATGAGCAGCCCGACAATGTCACTATCAGCGCCATTGTTATGCTCACCACTGTTAAACCAGTGGTGACTAAGAAAGGCGATCGCATGGCCATCATTCAGCTCGAAGATCTGACCGGGCAGGCCGAAGGCGTGGTCTTCCCCAAATCCTATGAGCGCATTGGCCAGCACATTATTGCCGATGCCCGCCTCATGGTCTGGGGTAAGGTCGATCGGCGCGACGACCGCTCTCAGTTTATTGTGGATGATGCTGAACCCGTCGAAGCGGTGCGCCTGGTGATGGTGGAGCTAGAGCCTACCCTGGCGGGCAGCATTGAGCAGCAGCACCGTCTACGCAACGTAATTCGCAATAACCAAGGCGACGACCCTATGTATGCCAGAGTGCCGGTGATTGCGGTAATCACGGCCAACAATCAGCGGCAGCTTGTCAGACTCGGTGCCCAATTCCGCGTGAAAGATCCCGAAATCACGGTTAGGGAACTCATGAAAGCCGACTTCAAAGCCACGGCCACGCCCCTAATCACCGCAAGGTAGTTGCCTGTAGGGGCGAGATTTTCGCGCCCTGTTGTTATGTACGCCCTGTTATTCGCGCTCAATGTTATGAGAAAGATCCGCCGTTGAAAACGGTAAGCCATGCCAGAGCCAAACCTGCTACAACCACGTTAACCAGCGGCAGCCCCGTCAACGCACAGGCCCAGCTGTAGTGTTGGGGAAACTGCGCCAGCACCGGCAGCAGCGCCACTGTCCAGCTCAGCACCACAGCCAGAACGCAAACGATGGGAAAGGTCGCAACGCCGATGGCCAAAGTGACCGTGGCCGGGTTTTCCATTGACCCAGGCGCGTCAAACATCATCGGCGTCATCACAGCTGGGAAGACTCCAATAACGGCGGCTGCGATCAAAACGGCAGTGGCGATAGAAAGAAACATTAGCGCAGTTTTTCGTTTCATGATGGGGCTATGGCAGAGGCCGTTGCAGTTGCCCCTAGTGGGCACATAAACGGGCGAGCTACTGCTTCAGCAGCGGTTGTCGTCGCTGCTGCCGCCATTGTTGAGGAAACTGCTACAGACTCAGCTTGCCCATGCCCAGACCCTAACCAA
This sequence comes from Pseudanabaena sp. FACHB-2040, assembly GCF_014696715.1. Taxonomy (NCBI): domain Bacteria; kingdom Bacillati; phylum Cyanobacteriota; class Cyanophyceae; order Pseudanabaenales; family Pseudanabaenaceae; genus Pseudanabaena; species Pseudanabaena sp. FACHB-2040. Next base: position 306,711 of record NZ_JACJQO010000006.1, on the reverse strand, counting down.
CATCCCTTAGGAGCACTGGCACCCCTTTGCCTGCAGAAGATTGCAGCCGTTAGCTAAATCAGTGCTTAGAAGGATTGTCAAACTGGTTGCTTTAGCTTCCAAATCCTGACAGGTTTACGCTAGGGTAGGCAATGGATATTGCTAGGTTGTCCTATGCCTCGTCGTCAACGCTCTACCCCCTGGATTCAACGCTTCGCTCGCCCCAGCATTGCGGGGGTTGCAGCGGTGGGTGCGGTGGTGACCGCTTACCTCACCCTGACTAAATTTACGGGAGGATCTGCGGTCTGCCCGACTGAGGGCTGTGACATTGTGCTGTCAAGCCCCTACGCTATTGTGTTTGGCCTGCCGCTAACCCTGTTTGGCTTTTTGGCTTATACCGGGATGGCGGTACTTGCGATCGCACCCCTTCTGGTCACTGGCCCCGACAAGCGCGACCTGCGCAGCCAGCTCACTGACTGGACTAAGCCTCTGCTGCTGATTGGCGGCACCGCCATGATGGTTTTTAGTGCCTACCTGATGTATCTGTTGGCTTTTCAGATTCAGGCACTCTGTATTTACTGCTTGGGTTCGGCAATCCTCTCTACCCTGCTGTTTGCGCTGGCTCTGTTTGGTCAGGATTGGTCAGATCTGCTGCAGCCCCTATTCACCGCCTTTATTGCGGCATTCGTGGTGTTGATTGCCACCTTAGGGGTTTATGCCAACGTCAACAATCCTAGAGCGGCTGGAGGCGACCAGCTTGGTCCTCCGATTACCAGTACCTCCGGGGCTGCCGAAGTTGCCCTAGCTCAGCATCTTGCTGATACCGGAGCCACCTTTTACGGAGCCTGGTGGTGCCCACACTGCCATGACCAAAAGCAGCTCTTTGGTCAGGAGGCTAGCCAAATTCTGCCTTACGAAGAATGCTCCGAGGCCGATGGCCAGACTCAAACCCAGGCTTGCCAGGTGGCTGAGGTGCGCGGCTATCCTACCTGGGAGATCAACGGCCAGCGCTATTCGGGCGCTCGATCGCTAACCGATCTGGCTCAGCTGTCGGGTTATCAAGGCCCCACTAACTTTCAAAACACACTCTAAAAATGCACTCTAACAGGGTAAAGGACTGACTATGCTGGCTCACACCCTGGCACTAGCGGTTGGACTGGGTAGCTTTACCCTGTATATGGCCGCTTTTTTCTTCCCCGAAGTGCATCGCAGGCACGACTTTTTTTGGAGCGGTCTGGGTATGTTTTATGCCCTGGTACTGTGGGCCTGCGATCGGCAGATGACTGGGGCAGTTTTGTTGGGGCAGGTGGCCAGTGTGGCCCTGTTGGGCTGGCTAGGGTGGCAGACCTTGACCTTGCGGCGCGCGTGCACCCCGCAGGAACTGCAGACCCCTGCTACGCCTGAAGCCTGGAAAAGCTTGCGGCAGGAGATGGCCGATATCAGCCAAGATTTCTTGAGCCAGACGCCGCTGGGGCGCTGGCTAGGGATCAAGCGACCTGCTAGGGCAGCCAGTACTCCCGCTGCCGGTCTTAGTATTCGAGCTTCTTCGCTGCGAGAAGTGGGTTACGAGTTTTTGGACGATCTAGAGGAAGAGGTTGAGCGGGGACAGGGGGCAAAGGTCAGTCCTTTGAGTCCATCACAACAGCCCTTTTCTCCCCCCAAACCTCAACCTGCGGTGGTGACTGTAACGCCTAGAACAAGGCCCTCGCGCCCGCCTAAAGCTGCCTCCGTCGGACCATCTGCTAGTTCATCTCGTGGGCCTGTTCGCCCTCGAACCTCTAGCCAGGCTAAGGGAGCAATAGCGCAGGTAGCCGTAGGGGCCAGCAGCCTTAAGAGCTGGCTGGGTGACTTGTCTAGGGCGTTTTCCCGTCCTAAACCCAGCAGGCCCATGATCGAAATCCCCCCTCGAGAACCCTCGATTCCGCTGCCCAAAAAAGAACCTGCTGGCCGGGCCACACCTGCTGTGGTGACAAAGGATCTGGATCTGGAGGACAATGAATTTTGGAACGACGAAGTGACGGAAAACATGCCCCCTGAAGTTGACCCTGAAGCTAGTGGTGCAACAGGTACGTCCGAGGCCGCATTGGCCGGTCTTGCCAAGCCAGTCGAGGCTCAAGGCGAATCTGTAAGCGTCTCAGACGACGCCAGTAATGTTCTCCCCATGAGGGAGAATCTGCCCTTTGAAGTTGACCCTGAAGCTAGTGGTGCAGCAGGCACGTCCGAGGCCGCATTAGCTGGTCTTACCGAGCCAGTCGAGGCTCAGGGCGAATCTGTGAGTAGCCCAGTCGACGCCAGCAATGCTTCCCCCACAAGCGAGCCAATCCCCTCGGAAGACCCCAACGCACAGCTATAGCTAAGGACGCGCTCCGGGAAGCCTGCGCGTTCTCCCCGGCCAGTGAGGTTACTCATCAACCCTCAGCTATTCATCAAGGCTCAACTGGCGCAGCGTAATCTGCTTACAGAGGCTTTCTAGGGCTAACGTGAGCGATCGCATGAGTTCAGAATCGGCTCGATAATCTGCTTCTGCCAGATTTGCCACCCGCTGGCTCTCGCTTACTTGAATTTCGTCGTCCCATGTCTGGGCATCTTTATAAACTCCTAGGCTAATGCCGCCCTCATCGTTAATCACCGAGAAGCAGGGAACGTCCGAGGCTCCATCCCCCACGTAGATCATCTGGGAAAGGGGTACGTGCAGCTGATCTTCAGGCATGTCTCGGTAGGCAAAGGAGCGACCGTTTCCTTCAACGCTCTCTTGACCGCTTGCTATCTGCATTAGGTAGCGAGCTTTTTCTGTGTGGCTGATGACCCGCTTGAGAAAATCGATTTCGCCTCGATCATCGTAGTGAAATTGGCAGCCCCAAATTCTTTTGAAGTTGTGGGCGATGGAGGTATGGCAGGCAATTTCTTCAATGCCGCCAGAGATGACGTAAAACTCTAGGTCAATCTTTGGGTTTAGGTCACGGACTATCTGGTGCAGCCGGTCAAACATTTCCTCTAGCCCATCGAAGGGCTGAAACTGTTTTCCTAGCTGGACTAGGTAGTCGCGGGTAATGCGCTGGTTGGGCTGTCGCCGCTGCGATTCCTGGAGCAGCGCATATCCTCGCGCTAAAGTACTATCCCATCCGGCATCTAGAAGCGGTTGATAACGCTCCTGGCGAAAGGTTTCTACATCCAGTTCCAGGCTTTCAATCAGTGCATCAAAGGTATCGGGGGCCAGGGTGTCATCAAAGTCAAAGACAATTGCAATGCGGTTACAAACGGGCTTAGTAGACCGAGTCGTTTTGGCAGTGGAAGGGGTGTTTAGTGACATGGTATTTCCTATTTAGCTGCTTCCCATTCCCATGAGGCCCGTTAGCTGAAGCAGATAGATGATGGCAAAGACTGCAAAAAATACTCCTGCTAGCACGGTGGCCCAAAAGGTTAAGGAAGAGGGTTTTAGGCTCTGGGGCAGCATTCGGTGGTTGAGATAGAGCGTTAGCCCGGTGACGATAGGAATGTGGGCTGCCTCGATGGCTCCTGCCGTTTGCAGCAGGCCAACCGGTTCGCCCAACCACAGGTAGACGGCAATGGGCAACCCTGCCAGCAAGGTCACAAGGTAAAACTTGCGCAGAAACGTTTCGTTGGTCCATTGGCCATTGCCACCAAAGCCCCGCACCAAAATTTGAGTGCCGTCGGCAAACATGCGGCCAAAGCCATCCTGTACCGACATTGCTGTACTGCAGAAGGTAACGAAGACAATCGCTACCATGAACCAGAAGCCAAAGGGACCCCACAGGTTACCTAGCAGGCTGCCCAATGTTTCTGCAACCTGATTTTCTTTAGGAACCAATCCCTCTGGCTGCAGCAGCTCAGCCCCCAAAATTAGGAAAGAGAGGGCGGCTAGCAGAGCCCCTATTACGGCCAGGGTGTTTGAGAACGTCATCAGCTTCAGCCAACCCTGCAGCCGCTGCTGGTGGTCGCTATCAAGCTGGTCAAAGTCAACTGGATTTTCCCGCTTAGCGGTAGCCGCGCCGTAGCCTCTGGCCCCTACCCAGTAGGAGTACCACATCAATCCTGCGGCACCGGCCAGCATGAAGCCTAGCCAGGGAAGAATTTCCTGATACTGCACATCGCTGGGGATTTGCGGCACTAACCCACCGCCCAAACGGCTTAGGTTGGGGAAAACAAAGATGGCGGCGGCAACGACTGCTAGGGTGCGGCCAATGCCGATGTACGACGACACTTTCTCTACACCGTCGTATTGCCCGAGAAAGACGATTGAAGCGGTTACTAGAATGATGATGACTGTCCAGAGCTGCACAGTACCCCCTGTCATCAGAATTAAGGCTGTTGCTGCTGCCCCAGCCATGCCTGCAACGGTCGAGATTGCTACGGCAAATTGAGGCACTAGAATCAGCCAAATAGCCCAGTTTTTAGGGCCAGGGAGTCGCTTGAATCCCTCCAAAATAGTGATGCCTGTACAAACGGTAAAGCGCCCAACCTCACGGTTGATAAACCATTTGAGAACGACTGCTGCGACCAAGGCCCACAGTAGGGCATAGCCGTAAAGCGCAGCAATGCGAGGGGTAAACAGCAGTTCGCCGGATCCTGCTGCAGAGAGCATCCAAATGAAGCTTGGCCCTAGCCATTTCAGCCAGTCTTTTCCCTTAGGCGGTTGAGGTACCTGTTGGGGATTATCCGAGGTTTCCTGTGATGGGGTTTGGGCTTTTGTGGAGTGGCTCATGCTGCTTTCTGTGTGCTTAGTGGGGCAATGGTGAGGCGATTTGCGATCGCAAATTTAACAACAGGCTAGTAAGTGCGATGGGCCAGAGCGGGGCTGCGATCGCACTTACCCTAGCCATCGCTACTGCGCTCCTTCAGGAATAGCCGATGGGTAAACCCCGATAGCGACCAGAACAGGTCTATTGCTGTACTCTGCTTCTAGCTCGCTCTGCACATTTAGATCCCAGGTCAGATCGTAGTCTTGCTCCAGCTCGCTCACCACAAAGGGACGCAGCACGCCGGTCACTGCCACTGTCTCACCATCTTCAATGGCAGGGGGCTGGGCCGCAGGTTGGGGCTGCTCGGTGCCTGCCTTGGGTACAGCGTATACGACCAGCAGATCCTCTGTGCCCAGCAGCTGATCTTCATCTAGCGTGAAGGCAAGGTCGTTTTGAACATTGTCGATTTCGCCCGTAACCGCTAAAGTCTCGCCGTAATACTGGTCAGGATTTTGAGTAATTTCACCAGGTTCTGGAGCTAAGGCAATGGACTGAGCAATAATGGCAGGTCTATTTTCGTAATCTTCGTAGGTAGCGGGATCTAACGTCAGGCCAAAGTCTCGTTCAACCTCTGCAGTAACTAAGTTGCGAACCTCACCCGTAACCTGCACGTCGATGCCGCTATCGGTGGGCAAAACAAAGGGAACGCCCGATGCATTGATGACCAAAATCGATTCGCTACCGAAGAACTGCTCATCGCTGACTGTGAACGAATCAGTACCCACGCTCTCAATGGGCTCACTTCTAATGGTGACGGTTTCGCCGATGTATTCGTTAGTGTCTTCAGCAACGTCTTCTGCTGTCACACTATCTGATTCTGCGGGTGCTGTTGCCTGTGGCTGGTTCCCAGTACAAGCAACCATTAAAAGGGCTGTGAGGCTAAGGGCAAGCGCACCCCCACGGAATCTGCGCTTCGCAAAGCCATTGCTATTTTGAGCCGCTACTGCCAGAGATGGCAGGTTTTTAAGAGGCTGTGTCATCACTGTAATCTCCATTAAATAAATACATTTGCCAGCACCAATGCCAGCACCAAGCCACAGCAAAAATGCACCTTACGCTGTGAGCTAAACTCTTAACTTAGTGCCGATTGCTTTCGCTACTCGGAATTACTGATGCTGGGCTAAGGGGTCGGCTTTCCTGCAAAAGAAAAAGAACAAGAAAGTTTCTGCCCCAGGGTGAAAAGCTTTATCTTCTAGAGATTAGGGCTACGGGTGCAAAAGAAAGATTGAGCTGAGTCAACTCACTGCAGACTACCGTAGCTATAGCCTATAGCTCTAGACTGGACTACCCTTCAAGGAATATATTGCCAGTTCTTCTGCTTTAGGCCCTCTGCTAGATTGACTATAAAAAGTTCTGTCTTCCTACAGATGTTTAAGGGCTTGACAAGCCTAGTTCCCTCTTTAGATAGATTCTATCTATAGAAAATTGTCTACAAGAAACCATGGATACATACATTTCTAGAGTCTGTTTGACTTCTAGAGGCTATCTATAGTTGGGCTTAGGTAAGTGGTATTAGCTACGTTAAGAACTACTGCTGATCAATAGACTGTTTGCTAGACAAAGCCTGGACCTCGGCGCGCAAAGCCTTGATTTCTGAATAAAGCAGCTCGATTGATTTGGCTCCAGCAATTTCTGCCTGCTCATCTTCTGCATCTCGGCCTACAAAGAAGGTGGCGATGGTGGCAGTGACATAGCCAAATACGGCAAAGGCATATAGAGCTAGTAAAAAGCAGAGAACTCGACCTTCTGGCGTTTCTGGGAAGTAGTCTGAGCCCATTGTTGTGATGGTCATAGCGGTCCACCATAGAGCACTGCCGTAGCTTTCAAGCCCGTTTGGCACTTCATTTTCAAAGGTATACATCCCTGCTGCGCCAATCAGAACCACTATCAGAGTCAGCCCAACAATGTATCCAAATCCTCGTCGATTTACGCTGGCAGCTAGAGCCCGCATGCCGCGATTGGTGCGCGTCATGACTCTTAAGAGCTTCAGCCCTCTAACGGCTCTCACGCCTCGGAGTGCCTGCGCCACATGCACCACCCGAAATACGCGCAAGGCAGGCAAGAGCAAGGAGAAAACGGTGAGCCAGCTTTTCTTTAGATAGGCCCACTTGCGAGGGGCTATCATGATTTTGATGGCAAAATCTAGGATGAAAATAATCCAAATGGTTGTGCTAGCCGCTTCTAGAAATGAGCTTAAGCCCCAAATGATTTCAACGATAAATAAGGCTAGCCACACAAAGCCTAGAAGCAGCATGGGAATTTCGAGCCAGTCTTCTAACTGCTGCAAAACGCCCTGCTGTTCTTGCTCCAATGCTCGTTGGGCAGAGAGATCAAGCCGCTCAGTCATAATGTTAGCTACCTGCGTAAACCTCGATTGACAGCATGAGGACGACGATGCTGTTTAGATGCGTTGGGCGATGTCCACTCCTGCAGCGCCCCTAAGCTTAAGATGGCGGCCAATCCGGCACCCAGGCTATCCATAATTAAATCAACGATGGTGTCATCTAAACTTTCAATCACCTCTGTCGATAAAACTTTGCCGGCTGACCATTCAGCCACCTCCCAAAGCGCCCCAATGGCGATGCCAAAGCTGGTAATGGTCAAAAGATACAGCAGCGTATGCTGGCGAAAAACAGGCAGCATAGATTGATAAACCAGAAAGCTGAGGGCCAGTGCGATCGCAAACGTGGTGAAGGCATGGACCAGCTCATCATAGGGGCCAGGTAAGTAAAACCAGCCCCAAACCCAGCCACCTGCGTTGGCTAAGGCTGCTAAAACAAACAGCAGATCAAATAGGGGAGGCAGTTTGTCATCTCTAATTACAAAAATGAGTGAGGCTACCCAAAATAGTCCCAGGGCCAAAGCATTTTGCCACTGCCCCTGGATCAAGGCCCATACAATGGCTGCTCCTAACAGCAGCTCCCCTACCCAGGCTGCATATCGGTAGCCTTTCCAGCTTGTATAGGACATAGTCGGTTCCTCATTTCAATACGGCAATTTCAATAACGCAACTAAGTTTTTAGGTGAGGTGTTGGTAGCGGCTGATGGCGCTGCAGTGCGCTTAGAGCCTTTTGATAGTGCTGCTCTACAGCTTCTAAATCTTGCTTTTGGGCGAGTTGCCGCTGGCTATCGGACCAGACGGCCTCAGCATGCTGCTGCAGCGCATAGCGCTGCTTTGAGTTGCGCGTAAAGCGGGCGACGGTTGCGATCGCATCTAGCAGCCGACTTGCCACCATTCGATCTGAGCAGCCGTAGTGCCGAATCTGATTGAAAGCAGTATCTGCCAGTCGCTCAAAAGTGACGGGCTCAGCGATAATCCGGAGCTTGTAAGACTTGTCGTACCGGTAGGGAGACGGAAACTCACGGCTTGCTAATCGGGCCAGCCCAGCGGATAAGCGGTCAATGCAGCGAATTGCCGTAAACGGATCATTGATAGCTGGAGATAAGGCCCGCAGGGAAATTTCCACTAGCTGTTCGATGGGAAAGGCCACGTCCTGCTGCTCGGTCATATCTCTGCCCAGCAGAAAAGCGCTTCTGATATGCTCCTCCAGTTTGTCGGAGATGCGATCGCTAGGGTAGACCAAAACTAAAGGGCTTTTCTGCAGGATAAACTCGCCTGGTCGAGTCTGCAGGCAAAGCAGGAGATTGGCTTGGCAGGCAATTTTCATCAGCGTCTTATCATCAATGCCCTGCAAATATCCTGTTCCCGTTGCCAGCACTGAATAGGCATTTGCTTCAAAATCACCTGGAATCTCTTCAGAACCATCCTCTTGGTTTTGGAAGTTTTGACCCAGGTTTTCCGGAAATAAACGGTCGGTAACCTGCTCTAGATCATGACTGACCTCAGCAATGACGTGAGACACCTGGATAATCGTAGAGGCATGGTGGATGAAGTAAATCAGCACTCCGATGCTAATAATTGCCAACACTACGCCGACTGTGACCGACAGCTGGGGCACAAATAGCTGGTAGTCCTCTCCTCGAATGGTTCGCAGCACCAAGAGACAGTAGATAAATGTGGCAATAAAGGTGCCCAGAACGATCTGATTGCCTTGATCCTGCATGAAATTTCGCAGCAGTCGTGGCCCAAAGCTGGATGAGGCTAGCTGCAAAGCCACAATCGTAATTGAAAAGGCGGTTGCGGCTACAGTCGCCATCGATCCAGCAATAGCTGACAGCACGGCTCTCGCCCCATCCGCGCCCCCTTGATAGAGCCAGCTCAGGCCTGGTACGTCTTTGGGCGTTGTGCGATCTAGGGCCACTAGGCCAAAGGCGAGTGCGATCGCACCTACCGCCATTATTGTTGGCAAGAACCAGTAGCTGGACTGCAGCGTGTCCCAAAGTTTGCTGAGCCTGATATTTCTCATTCGGGACTTAGTTGAGTTGCCGCTCGATTTACCCATTATTTTCAGGTCAAATTTTCAGGCCATTATTTTTGGGTAATTATCTTTGGGCGTCGTTCGTAGATTGGGCATGGCCCTTGTCATGGTCATTGCCGTTACCGTTGCCATTGCCATTGCGTTGCGATCGCGCCTCAGCAAGCTGCCTCAAAGAGCCGCCAATGCTGCGGGGCTTAGGCGCGTTACCTTTTCCAACCGGCCAGCCCTCACGTTGGCGAGATCGATCACCATCGGTTTCCTCTGTCTGGTCATGAAACAAAATCTGCTGAGTTGGAAAGGGCATATCAACGCCGTTGGCCGTCAACTTATTCTTGATGTTAGTAAGCACCCGATCTTGCAGAGACAGCACATCTGCTCGGCGGGGAGGCTGCACCCACCAACGAGCACGAAGGTTAACGGTGCTCTCAGCCAGATCGACCACAATGACGTCGGGCTCCGGGGTTTCTAAAATCCCTTCGGTTTCATAAAGGGTTTCTAAAATTAACTGCCTTGCAGCATCAATATCGTCACCGTAACCAATGCCGATATCGTACTCCAGCCGCCGATTCTCAAAGGCAGTATTGACTAGAACTGAGTTGGTGAATAGTTCTGAGTTGGGAATGACGATGCGGCGACCGTCGTAAGTTCTAATGGTTGTGGCTCTAGTTTCAATGTGCTCAACAGTCCCTTCAAAGTCTTTGAAGACAATTTGATCATCAATTTGAAAGGGCTCTGTCAATAGAATTAAGATGCCAGCCAGAAAATTCTGTAGGATGTCTCGGAATGCAAAGCCGATGGCAACACCGCTAATACCTAGAAGCTGCACTAAATCGCCAGCCTTGAGGGAGGGGATGACAATTGAAAGTGCAATAAACAGGCCCACCAGAACAGTCGCTCCCTGTGCCAACCGCCCTAAGACTAAACCCAAATTTCGGGCATAGCGGCGATTGCGGGTTAAGTTTCTGACCGCTGTTTTAATTCCCCTAGCTATAAAGAAGAAGATAAAGAAAACAATAATGGCCAATACAATATTTGGCAGCAAGGCGAAGAAGCTGTTCACCATTTCCTGCATTTTCCCCCAGAGGGTGGAAACTTCTGCACTCATAAGATTTTGTGGTGTGAACTTCCCGTCGAGCTTACAAAAAACTTGCGAGCTCAACCTCTATCTTCAGCAGGTTAATGGGCGCGGGCATTTAAGCCATGCCTTGCAACCAGCCCTTTTGCAAAGATTGGCCTCATTAGACGCTCGCAGTGCAGGCTCGTGCGTCATTGGAGAAAGGTTGCACCTGTCAAATAGTCTGCTGCAGTGGTCTCTTCGAGAAAAAGGCCTGACCGGAAGCCTTACCCAATCTCTGATACTTTGCTATGTAAAGACGTGATGTACCAGATGCACTAGATATAGCTGCCCTACATAGGCGAAGCTGCAGCTACTTCAAAGGTGTAGGTATCGCCGTGATTGAGGTATCTCACCTTGCTCTCCAGTCCGGCTGCTTCTACCGCAGCGACGAAATCTTCTAGGGGTGACTTAAACACTGTGTAGTCGTTGTAGTGGATGGGAATGGCTAGCTTTGGTGCAATGATTTGCAGGGCTTCTAATCCTTGCTTGGCATCCATAGTTAGCAGCACACCAAAGACTTTGGTGCCGCCTAGATGCAGCAGGGCAATGTCGATATTGGGGTAGCGTTTGGGGATTTCTTTGAGTTCCTCAATCACCAGCGTATCGCCAGTGATGTAGAGACAGAAGCGGGTTTGGCCCTGCTCCTGAAACTCTAGCAGGCTGCCCATGACAGGTGGCAAGGCGGCTGCTAGCAGGCCGGGGCCGTGTCGCCCTGGCATGGCGGTTATGGTCAAGGCAGAATCACCTTTGCGCACCGTCAGGCTTTGCCAGGGGGCTAGATCTTGTAGCTTGTTAAAGCCTTTTTCTCGCAGGGATTTAACGGCGTGAGGCGTGGAGACGATGGGCACCTGCTTGTCTAGTTTCTCGATGGCTACCCGGTCGAAGTGGTCTTCATGCATATGAGAGAGCACTACCAGATCGAGGGGAGGCAGTTCCTCGATTTCGATGGCGGGGTTGGTGCGGCGTTGCGATCGCAACCCATAGCCCAGATGCACATGGTCGCCCTGATGCAGAAAGTTTGGATCAGTCAGGATGGTAAAGCCTGCATAGCGCAAGATAACGGTTGCCGTTCCGACAAAGAAAATGGAGCCGCTGTCATAGCTGCTGCCGTTAAGCGGGGTTGCGTTAGCAGGAAGCACCCATTCTTGAGTCTGGCTACTGTTTGTCTGCACCTGTATAACCTCTATATCAGCTGTTAAATTTATTCTTCGAATAGAAAATTTTTAGTTTATTTGGAGTATCCAAACTAGGGCGAACCCGAATCAGGTTTATCTATCTCTAGTGAGAGATTCAAAAAGTCTAGTCTGGCCGCTTAAAAGCCGCTGCTTCGATTGGTAATAGGCTGTATTAATACGTAAAGTTTTATCAAGAGCGCTCTCTATCTTTAGATAGAGATGCGGACCACGAGAGAGCTACTAATGTGTTTATTCAACTGGCAAGAAATTCATAAGAAGTGCCTTCAGTGGGGTTCGCTCGAGTGAAGTTTGCTTGAATTTTGCGCCTAAGCAATTGGTCAAACAATTTGCGGTCGTTCTCATCAATAAGCGTGCTGTCCCATTTTTAACTGTTTAGCTCGGTTTAATCACCGGGCACCTGGTTGAGCAGTTGTTTAGTGGGGCGAGCTTAGAGAGTGTCATTCGCGCATCTTCGAAACTAGAAGGCGTAGGAAAACAATGGCAACTAAGTTCCCAAAATTTAGCCAGGGTCTGGCTCAGGATCCGACGACTCGTCGGATCTGGTACGGGATCGCCACAGCTCACGACTTTGAAAGCCACGATGGCATGACGGAAGAAAATCTTTACCAAAAGATTTTCGCGTCCCACTTTGGACACCTAGCCATCATCTTTCTGTGGACTTCTGGCAACCTGTTCCACGTAGCCTGGCAAGGCAACTTTCCACAGTGGGTTAAAGACCCACTTCATACCAGCCCGATCGCTCACGCGATTTGGGATCCTCACTTTGGTCAGCCTGCGGTAGATGCCTTTACCCAAGCTGGCGCTACAAACCCCGTCAATATCGCCTATTCCGGGGTTTACCACTGGTGGTACACCATCGGTATGCGGACCAACAACGACCTGTATACCGGGGCGGTGTTCCTGCTGCTGCTGTCTGCACTCTTTTTGTTTGCAGGCTGGCTGCACCTCCAGCCCAAGTTCCGTCCCAGCCTGTCCTGGTTTAAGAATGCCGAATCTCGGTTGAACCACCACCTGGCAGGTCTCTTTGGGGTCAGCTCCCTGGCCTGGGCCGGACACCTAATTCACGTGGCTATCCCTGAGTCTCGGGGCCAACACGTGGGCTGGGACAACTTCCTGTCGGTCAAACCGCACCCCGCCGGATTGGGGCCTTTCTTCACCGGCAACTGGGGAGCGTATGCCCAGAACCCCGATACCTCTCAGCATATTTTCAGTACGTCTGAGGGCGCGGGATCGGCAATTTTGACCTTCCTGGGAGGCTTCCATCCCCAGACGGAGTCTCTCTGGCTGACGGATATGGCCCACCACCACCTAGCCATTGCTGTGATCTTCATCATTGCGGGCCACATGTACCGGACTAACTTCGGTATTGGCCACAGCATTCGGGAGATCCTCAAGGCTCACCGTCCTCCCGAAGGCACCCCCTTTGGCGGCGCTTTGGGTGAAGGACACAAGGGCCTGTATGACACCATCAACAACTCCCTGCACTTCCAGCTCTCTCTGGCGCTGGCAGCTCTGGGAACGGTGACTTCGCTTGTGGCTCAGCACCAGTACTCGATGCCACCTTACGCGTTTATGTCCCGCAGCTTTACGACTCAAGCTGCGCTCTATACGCACCACCAGTACATTGCTGGCTTCCTGATGATTGGGGCCTTTTCCCATGCCGCGATCTTCTGGATTCGCGATTACGATCCGGCTGCCAACAAGAACAATGTTCTAGACCGGGTACTGCAGCACAAAGAAGCGATTATCTCTCACCTAAGTTGGGTGTCGCTTTTCTTGGGCTTCCATACCCTGGGTTTATACGTCCACAATGACGTGGTAGTGGCTTTCGGCACACCCGAAAAGCAAATCCTGATTGAGCCGGTCTTTGCCCAGTTCATTCAGTCCTCCCACGGCAAAATGGTCTACGGCATGGATGTGTTGCTGTCGAATGCCGATAGCGCTGCTCGCACCGGGGCTGCCTGGCTGCCGGGCTGGCTAGAAGGCATCAACAATGGCAACAACTCTCTGTTCCTCTCGATTGGGCCTGGAGATTTCCTGATTCACCATGCGATCGCACTGGGTCTACACGTCACGACTCTGATCTGCGTCAAGGGTGCTCTGGATGCCCGTGGCTCCAAGCTCATGCCCGACAAGAAAGACTTTGGTTTCACCTTCCCTTGCGATGGCCCTGGCCGGAGTGGGACGTGTCAAACCTCTGCCTGGGAGCAGTCTTTCTACCTGGCGATGTTCTGGATGCTCAACCTAATTGGCTGGGTTACCTTCTACTGGCACTGGAAACACCTGAGCCTGTGGTCGGGTAACATGACCCAGTTCAATGAAAACTCGACCTACATTATGGGCTGGCTGCGGGATTACCTGTGGCTCAACTCCTCTCAGGTCATCAATGGCTACAACCCCTTTGGGATGAACAATCTAGCCGTCTGGTCCTGGATGTTCCTATTCGGACACCTGGTCTGGGCCACCGGCTTCATGTTCCTAATCTCCTGGCGGGGTTACTGGCAAGAACTAATTGAGTCCATTGTTTGGGCTCACGAGCGCACACCGCTTGCTAACATCGTGCGCTGGAAAGATAAGCCCGTTGCACTGTCTATTGTGCAAGGTTGGCTGATCGGATTGGCTCACTTCACTGTGGGTTACATTCTCACCTACGCTGCCTTCCTCATAGCCACAACGGCAGGTCGATTTGGTTGACCCTGAACTCGGCCGAACTTAGTTGAAATTTAAAGTGTTTCTCACGGGTTAATGCCATAGTCTCTAAGAATTAAACGTGAGAATGGCGGGATTTGCTGCAACAAATCCCGCTTTTTTCTGTTTAAAAATCCCCAGCATAGCGAGCTATAGTAGGGCAATTTTAGAATTTGTTAAGGTGAACAGTATCCGTCGTCACCGAGGACTTGATCATGGTGCAGCGTGGACACAAACCGGCCTAAAACCTGTCGCCTTAACCCCCAGGCTGGTTTTCCAAAGGCTTATCCACCCCCGCTTGAGAGCGGCGATCGCTTCACCCTCCCTGAGTTTGAGCGACGGTATGCAGCAGCCCACATTAAAAAAGCAGAACTGATTGAGTGCGGCTATTGATACAGGCAGCAAGAAGCAGGTGTATCACCGCAGTAGGGTTTTAGAGTATGTAATTTGGCAATCCTACGAGAATCGGCTTGAATGGTTTTGCCTCACCAATGGGGAGTATCAGCCGCTGTTTCCTAGTTCGGACGGCATCATTCGTAGCCAAGTATTCCTAGGGTTGTGGCTGCCTGTAGAGGCTCTTTTAAGCAACCAAATGCCGCAGGTGCTAGAGGTGCTTCAGCAGGGATTAAGTTCACCTGAACACGCAGCGTTTACACAGCAACTGAAGCAAGGAAATTAGATCTGAAAATAAATTCACAGAACTTATACTCTATACCCTCTACCCTGCACCCTCTAACCCCCGTCCTCCGAGATGCACCACAAGTTAGATGTCGATTTCGTAGCCAGAAGCGATGATTTCTAACAATGGAAATTATTGCTTTAATGAGGTATCAGCAGTATGAAATCTGACCAAAATATAGATCCCCAAACGCTTGAACCTACAGGCGTTCAACGTGATAGTGAAACCCCTACTCCTAAAAAGCCTTCTGTTCTATTTCTACTGTCGACTTCAATCGGCATTCTATTAATTGTTCTGCTGTCTTTTAGCATCTATAACGGTATTGCTCCCCAGTAGCAACGCCTTAGACTGCCTGGTAGTTAGCGAATTAATGCAGTTAAATGTGTAGGTTGGGTTGAGCCAAGGCTCAACCCAACAAGCTCTTTAATGTTAGGTTTCATTGTCCCTACCCAACTTATTAGATGACCTATTGTAAGAGTGTCATTTAAGTGATTAAAGTTGTAGGCTGGAATGAGATTTATCTATTATCGAAATGCGCGCAGAGCCAGACTGTCTTTACAACGGCTTCTGCCTGAGTTTACTTAGCTTTTCAGTAAGATAGGTTTTCATAACATTCAAGTGCTGCATTTTTTCAGCTATTTCCTCTAGCTTGTGCTCGATTACCCGTATCTGCTCGGCTTCTGGCATTGCAGCCGTATTCCAGGTATCCATAAGTTGCTTAATTTCTTTCAAGGTAAAGCCTAGCTTTTTTCCTTGGGTGATCATGGCAAGGTGCTCAACGGCCTCGTCTCCGTAGTCCTTGTAGCTGCGTGTACCTGCCTGCCGCTCCTGAGCCGCAATGAGCCCAATTTTCTCGTAAAAGCGAATCGTGTCTTTGGGCAGACCCGTTTTTTTGACTAGCTCACCGATTAGCATGGCAGCTTTCAAAATCGACTGAGTAAGGGCTTGACTGTGGAGTATGCTCCACAGTTTAGAGTATGGAGGCCAACGTTTGGAGGCTTCTATGAAGAAAACGGTTTTAATTACAGGCGCTTCAACTGGGATTGGGCGAGCAACGGCTCAGTACTTTGTGCAGCAAGGCTGGAACGTAGCGGCGACCATGCGGTCTGCCCATAAGACAGGTGCTTGGGCAAATGCGCCCAACCTCATCACACCCTATCTTGACGTCACGGATAAAGCGTCGATTGCAAATGCTATCGAGAAAACAACCGATCAGTTTGGTGCCATTGATGTGGTGGTCAACAATGCAGGCTATGGGCTAACAGGCCCACTGGAAGGGATTTCGGCTGATCAGCTAGAACAGCAGTTTCAAACCAATGTCTTTGGTCTGGTGGCGGTGATCCAAATGGTTTTGCCGATAATGCGGTGTCAAAATCACGGCACCATTGTGAATATTTCATCCATTGGAGGTCGTCTTGCGTTTCCCTTTGCCAGTGCCTACCATGCCTCAAAGTTTGCTGTTGAGGGTCTATCTGAGTCACTGCGCTTTGAGCTCAAACGCCACAACATTCAAATCAAGCTGGTGGAACCGGGCGGCATTAAAACTGACTTTATTACCCGCTCACAGCGGTGGGCGACCCACCCTGCCTATGAACCCGAACTGAGCAACACGATGGAGATGACCACTCGCCTAAACGACAACCTCCCGGGTCCAGAAGCAGTGGCAAGGGTTGTTTATCGAGCGGCCTGCGATCGCACCGACAAACTCCGCTACCCCGCCCAGCCCGGTCCTTACCTGCTGATGCGGCAGTTTCTGCCAGATCGTCTTTGGCGAACGGTTGTTGGCATGGCGCTTAATACTCACGCTGGAGCCTGACTGGCTTAAACGGGCAGATGTTTGCCGCGCAGGCCTGCTGGAGGTGTGATGCCGAAGTGTCCTAGCAGGGTAGGCAAGATATCGTAGAGCTGTGCGCCTTCTAGCATTTGACCTTGCTGGGGCTGCTTGGGATCGTGGAAGATCATCAGGCCATAGGGCGCATGGTTGGCATCGTCGGGGCCAGTGTCGTTTTCTACGGTGAAGAAGCTGTTGAGGCCAACACTGCCCACTGAGCGCCAAGCCAAATCGTCGAAATACACAATCAAATCGGGGGCAACGCCGCGCACCTTTTGATAGACCTGCTGGGGCTTGAAGGCTTTGATGTGGAGCGGTTCTCCCTGAGGGCCAGTGAGTTGAGACAGCTGCTCGGCCAGTTCGTCACGGGTCTTTTCGTAGTCGGCCATTGAAATGGTGCCTTGGGGTTCGCGGCCTTTGACGTTGAGGAAGATACGACCGTAATAGCCACCTGCGCCCCAGGCCTTGGTTTGGCTCCAGTCTACTTCGACCTGATCTAAGGCAACGGGTTCAGCCGGGGTTTCTTTTAAGGTTAGATAGCCGTTGGCAATCAGCCACTCGTTGACGCAGATGCCGCCCATCAGCGGTTGGGCTCCGTGGTCTGAGACGACCAGCACAGCGGTATCGTCGTCGCAGCGGTTGAGCAGTTCTCCAACGCGCTGATCGACGTGGACATAGTAGTCGTGAATCGCGTTGGCGTAGGGAGAATCCGGTTCGTATTGGGGGTGGCGCGGATCCATTGGTTTCCAAAAGGCGTGATGAATGCGATCAACGCCCATGTCTACCAGCATCAAAAAGTCGGGAGCATCTTGGTCAATTAGCTTTTCAGCCAGGGTGAAGCGCTGGTCGCAGAGCGTATAGAGGTTTTCGAGGATGCGCTGCTTTTCGTCGGAGCGGAAGTTGGGCACATCCATCATAAAGTCGGGCAGCCAGGTGCGGATCTGGTCGGCTAGCTCCGGCGGATGGGTAAAGGGCACGTCCATGCTGCGGGTGAGAAAGCAGGAGACGAGAGAACCGTTGACTGGGTAGGGTGGTGAACTGCCGGGCACGCTGAGGGCCGCTACCTGCCAGCCAGCCTCGCCCAGAATGTCCCACAGCCGGGGAAATTTGACGGCGCGACCGTCGGAGATGGCCATGCTGTCGTAGGTGCGATCGCGCCGGTTGCGAAATCCATAGATTCCCAGCTCGCCCGGATCGCGCCCGGTCATCATGCAGCTCCAGGCGGGCACCGTAATCGCCGGAATGCTGCTCTCTAAGCGGCCATAGCTGCCCTGACGCATCAGCCGATCTAAGTTGGGCAAGTCCTGCCGCCACTGCTCAAATACCAGCGACGGTTCCATGCAGTCGAGGCCAATGATCAGCAGGCGAGGAGTGGGCATAGGGGCTGGGGGTAGGTGTCTTTTGCCTATTCTAGGAGGGGCAACTGCAATTGGGGTGGCGTCCTTACTTTCGAGAGAAGGCGGTGCGATCGCACCTTGATACACTCCAGGCAGCTTTTTCTTAGAATCTAGGATAAGACGATGAAATGCTTTGCAGAACGCGTGTTGGGTGTGTGCCGCAGAGGGCTAGCGGCAGTTGTGTTAGCCGGACTGCTGACTCTCATCAGCCTAGGCACAGGCCTGCAACCCAGCTACGCCGCCGCCGAACCTCCTAACCCAGCAGTTAATCAGGAGGTGGAGCGGGCCTACAACGTATATGGGCAGGAAACGGGTGCCCAGGAAGAAATATATCAGCAGCGCCTGAGGGAGGGAGAAAACCCCGAAACCATGCCTGATCCTTATAAGCGCGTGCCTAGCTTGGCAGATAAAACGAAAGAAGTCCCCGAAACCAGCGCCCTTGAGACTACCGTCAGCCGCCTGCGAGAACTGATAGATAACGCTACTAATTAATAGACCTCTTGTAGAGATTAGAGGCTATTCGAGGGTAGCAGGGCTTACCCAATCCCCCCTGCTACCCTTATCAAGGGGGGTTTTAAGAGTCTCCTTTGAGGGGGGATTTAAAAGTTAGGATGACTCTTTTCAAATTAAGAATTTTCAGATGAATCCTCAGGCTCGGCAACCGGTTCGCATCCCTGCGTATGATTCACAGAATTAACAAACCCTGGATCTGTTGTGCTGCCATCGGGCAGGGTGGCGAATTCCATCCTGGCCCCTGTCAAATTGGCGTTGTCTAGCTTGGCCTTGTATAGATCTGCGTAGCGCAAATCTGCCCCCCGCAGATCTGCCCCTGACAAGTCTGCTCCCCGCAAGATGGCCCCATACAGGCTGGCCTCTGACAGGTCTGCGGCTTTGAGATTGGCTGAACATAGGCCCGCGTCGCGCAGCTCCACCTGGCTCAAGATAGCTCCTTCCAGATTCGCTCGAATGAAGGTGGCATGGAGCATTTGGGCCTGGCTCAGGTCAGCTTTCTGTAGGTTAGCGGCGGTTAGGTCAGCGCCCTGTAAATTGGCTTCGTGCAGATTGGCCCGCTCTAGGTTGGCATCGGCTAGCAGAGCATTGATCAGCTGGGTCTGGGCTAGGTTGGCAGCAGTCAGCGTGGCGGCTGAGTAATTGTGGCGGCTGAGATCTTTACCCTGCATATTGGCGTTGGCTAAGTCACAGCCAGGGCAGCCCTCGCGGCGGTTCTGACCTGGCTGAGCGACGGTCGCCCCGGCTGCAGTCTGAGGCGCTTCCGCTAGTTTGTTTAGGGCTAGGCGGTAGGCGGTAGGTGCGATCGCACCCATGAGCACCAGTAAAGTCAGCACCACATTCCACTGCATAAGACTTACCGATAAAGAACCCAAATAAGCATCTGCAAGCATCTTCATCTAGCTTTGAAAACGCTTTGTCTTGTCAACTCCTACTTAAGGGCAAACGTTGCTCAGGATAATTCAGGTATTGCTTTCTTAAAGATTAAAAGCGCTAGAAAAAGTTACTAAGAAGTGATTGAGTTGACTGCAACCTGCTGCAGGGTAAGAATTTGAACAAGTCATTTTTCATATAAAACTTACAGAGAGTAAATCAAAAGTTTGCCTATTGCCTTATCTCTTTACCTAGTATGAACGGGTAAGCGCTTGGCTTTTTCCTGCAAAACAGTTTGGTTTGCTGCTAATCCCCTACAGCTCTATAAATTTCTCTGCCATGACTGCTTCTCCCTTTCAAAAAATTGTTTTTCCAGCAATACTGGCCTCTAGTGCCGTTTTTGCTTCCCTGACCGTACCGCTAGCCTCCGTGGGCGGCAGTCCGGCTGCGGCTCCTCTACCTGGCCCAATCAAGCAGTGGTTCTCGCCGCTGCTGCAGCACGAGCAGAAGAAAGTATCAATTCGCTATATTGGTTTCTCCATTATTTCTAGCGTAGTTGCTGGGGTAGGAACGGCTGAAATCATGCGCCTCAACCAAAACCGGCAGCAGCGCAGTTACGACCTGCTGCAGCTTCTAACAAAACCAGAACCTGAATCTTCTGAGTCCTTTTTTGCTGCCGACTTTCCCGCTGAAATTACGCCAGAATCTGATGAGGCGACTTGGGGCACGACACAGCCTCTGAACTGGCTAGACGGATTGGCTCAGGAGCCTTTACCTGGTTGGCCTTCAGCCCGATGGGATGAGCCCTCCAAAGAAACCCATCGATCCCTGTTTACAGCGAGTCCCAGTCACCCCTGGCACATTTCTGATACGCCTCAGGCAGAAATTCAGCCCGATCTGGCGGACCGTTCAGCGGTTGCCCAAAGCGATAGCTTCTCACAGGCACTCTCATCAGACCAGGCAGGCGAGCAACCCTGCCGAATTCAGCTGCCGGGCAGCGACCAGCGGGTGCTGGCCATGGAGGTAGAGGGAGAGTACTACAGCTTTTTCCGGCTGCGCCCGACCCGAGAACAGGCTTTGGCGATGGTCAATACTCTGGCTAAGCGAGGCGAGTCGGCTATTGTTACTCCCCACGCTAAGGGGCATGTTGTTTGGGTAAAACAAACCCAGGCCAAAGCCGACAAATCTACCTGGGAACAGTGGCAAATGATCGCGTAGTTTGATCATGAAAACTACACACAAGTAAGCTGTTTCTTTATTAATTTTCTCCTGTCGAACAGTTTCTGTGTTTGCATAGCTTAGAAAACGTTCCTGTAATTATCGGACGTCCTTAAGGACTATGCGTTCAATCACAATGAAAACGGGGGAGCTAAGGCAGCGTTACGCCTCGGGAGAACGAGACTTTAGCGACCTGAATCTGCAGCAGGTCGATTTGAGCCACATCAACCTCGACCAGGCCGACCTGTGGGGGGTTGACCTGCAGGGGGCTAACCTGAGCGGCAGTTCACTGCGGCAGGTCAATTTGCGTGAGGCTCAATTGACCCGGGCCAACCTGCACCAGGCTGATCTGAAAAAGGCCGACCTGCGCTCAGCCTGTCTAGAACAAACTCAGCTAGAGCAGGCAGACTTAACGGGCGCGCTTTACAACGGGCAGACCCAGTTTCCGGTAGGCTTCCGCCCCGACCAAGCTGGCATGTACCTGATAGAACCGGGCAGTCAGCTGGCTGGCAGTGACCTGCGGGGCCAAGATTTGAGCGGCAGTGACCTTTCTGAGGCTGATTTGAGCCAGGCCAACCTGAGCCGAGCTAACCTATTTGGTGCGGCGCTGCGGCGAGCCAACCTGACGGGCGCAAACTTACGAGAGGCCGATCTTTCGAGTGCAGATTTGGCCGAGGCCAACCTCAATGGAGCCGACCTGACCGGAGCTGATTTGAGCCAGATTAATGGTTGCAGAGCCCAGTTCTTGGCCGCTAACCTGCAGCATGCCAGTCTAACGGATGCGAATTTGCAGGGAGCGATTTACAGCGACAGCACGCTTTTTCCTGAGAGCAGCCTGCTTCTGGAACAGGAGCTTTACCGGATTGCTCCAGGCGCTTCTCTCTGGGGGGCCGATTTGAGTGGTGCTCAGTTGGCTGGAGTTAATTTGCAGACAGCGAACCTGGCCGGCGCAAACTTAATGGGCGCTGATCTATGGGGAGCCTGCCTGCGAGAAAGCGATCTGAGCGATGCTAATTTAATGCGGGCCAATCTGATGGGAGCGGACTTGAGTGGGGCTAATCTCACGGGCGCTAATTTAGAGGACGCTATTTTAGAAGATGCTCAGCTTGCGGGGGCAATCTTGCCCCATCTACTGTTTGATCCGCCGGGGCAGGTTTCTCTCAGCTAAGAAATAGGGGCAAGAGGGGCAAGGGGGTTAAATAGTCCTGCATCTTCAGGTGAGAGGTTGAAGTTTCTGTTTACTTCTCCCTCTCTTCTATTCCTGGCTTCTGGCTCTCCCGCTTCCCGGCATCTTCTGAACCCGTTCTAGGCTAGAACAAGTATTCCTCAATGGCGGCTGGTGCATCGGTCTTGCGTTCGTCTTCTGGATCGAGAGTGTAAGGCAGAGGCGGTTCTGGCACCAGTCGGTAGCGCTCTCCCCAGCCGCCGTTTACATCTTCGGGGCGCACGCCGGGGGGAGTGGTGCTGCCTGTGGGCAGGGTGACTAGCCGTACCTGTTCTGTTTGGAGAAAGCGATCGCCCTGCTGGGTGATTCGGAGCAGGGGCTGCGGCAACCGTAGCCCCTGCTGCTTGAGCTGGTCTTCTAGAGAGGCCAGCAGTCCCTGGGGAGCTAGGGTGACGATAAACTGTACTTCGGGAGCAGGCTCTACTGCTAGATTGAGCTTGGTTGCTTCTAGCTGCCAGGGTTCGCGGTAGGCCCCCTCAGGTGAGACTTGCCAAAGATTGAGGTTGGCCTGCCATTGTCCGGCGGTTACTTGAACTGGCTGATAGGCCAAGATAGCGTAGGTGGGCTGAGCCGCAGATGCTGCTGCAACAGGTTGGCTAGGCTGGAGCTGACGAACGGCTAAAACGACCATTTGCGTGCCGTTGGGTAGGTTGGTCTGACCTGCGATCGCAAACTCCCCTGGCTGCTCGGCAGGCTCAACTTGAAGGCTTAAGTCTACCTCTTTCAAGGATGGCATTAGAGAGGGGAGCTGCTCACAGCCTGCTAGGCCGAAAACAATTCCCGCTAGGCTGCTCCAGCGGGCTAGTGTTTTCCAGGAGAGGATGGGCCAAGACATTTCCATAGCTTTGCCAAACGGTAAAAGACAGACCTGAAATAGATGCTTGAATAAACGGCTTTGAGAGGGAAACCTGCTGATAGGGCTTTTGTCCTTCGCGTAAGATGGCATTGACAAAAGGTCAATGTCAGGCTTTTTGGACTTTTTTGTCAGCAGTTTACAAATTGGATTTCTCAATTCATCAGAATCTTATGAGAGCCTGATGTTTAAGGGAACCAACCATCTTTTGTAGACTTCGTTCTAAGCTGCCTTTGACAGGAAGGTTTACATCATATTTATGCAGGATTTTTAGCAAATTTATGTATTTTCTAGGTTAAGAAGTTGAAGCTGAATCTTGCTGTAATTTAAATTTTCCTGGGGTTGGCAGCGGTTGTGGGCTATGCCTTCAGGCACTTCGAAAAACTACTTGCTTATTTTTGCCCTAAGCTCAAAAAACCTCCTGATGAATCTACCTGGGTCTGAATAGATCATTAAAAGTAACTACTTTTTTACAATCGAAGTTCCTGAGTTTCCTGAGAGTTCTTCCAGCCCGTCGTCGTCACTGTCAGCTTGTTGTGTGGGCTGCCTGATTTAGTTTTAAGCTCAAAATGCTTGAGAATCGTCTGTCAAGGCTAGTTTGCCCTTGAAGAGTTTGATTTTTTAGATTTGAGCCGTATTGAGCGTCTTTGGAATTAGGGGATTTGTGCTGCCATGAGCTCGCCATAGAGTAATTTCATATTTTTGCTTCTAAGTACTCATTAAATTCTGATTCAAGCCTGGAGTCAGGCTGAAATTGGCCTGCAATCATGCAAGTCAATACTTGGATAGGGCTACAACAGGTTTCTAAAAGACAGCGTTTCGCGCATCTACGGAATGTTTAGCGATAGCTGTTGTGGCATTTTCATAGATTTCTAATCAGGTTTTGATCAGGCAAGACTACTGAATACCATTGGGCGCACGGATCAACATTTAGATCAACCTTATTCTGAGCAATCTTTGGGTCCATTATGTTAAATAGAAATTCTTTAGATCCGTCTTGGGGTCTTGAATTAATTTGTCTATTTGCGATGGCGCTAATGGCAGTAGGTCTAGATCTACGGCCTGTTCGCGCTGAAGCTGGCGCGCCGCCATCAGCTGCTTTGAGTACAGCGACAGAGGCGACTGGGCCAAGTGCGATCGCACCCCTACCCGTTTCCAGCAGGCCGCCCAAATTTGTCAAAGTTCCGGCTAAAGTGGTCGCTTTAGAACGACCCTTGGCAGCAATCACTGCGCCTCTCGCAAATCTGGCCCTGGCCCCAATTGCTGCCCCAGAAGCTTTAGCGACAGAAACCCCAGTCCCAACCACAGAAGACACTGCTTTAGACCAAACTGTCTCGGATCAGACCGCTTCAGCTCTAATAGAGTTGGCTCAAACAACGCCTGAGCTGCAGACTGAGCCAGCGGGTGCCTCCTCCGATCCATTGGTGCCAGAGACTGACCCAGCGGTGCGCTCTAGCGATCGGCTGACGACGGGTGTGGTGGGGCAGCCAGAAGTCTACCTGCAGGGAGCCGCGCTGCTGCAGGGCGATGATCTGTCGGCCCGATTGCGAGTGGGCGGCATTTACACCTTTAGCCCCTCGGTGTTTGCCGGGGCGGTGGTAGACCTGACTGCAGGCAACTCCTTTGCCGATTCTCCCCAAACGGGCCTGAGCGTGAATGAGCTGTATGTTACAGCCTCTCCTGCTAATTTGCCGGAGCTGCGGTTCACGGTGGGGCTGATGGATCTGACCTCCTACTTTGACCGCAACAGCTTTGCTAAAGATGCGGTGACCCACTTTTTTAACCCCGTATTTCAAACTAACCCGGCTCTGAGCGCGGCCAACATTTCCTCTCGGCCTGGTGTGCTGGTGAATTGGACGCCGCTAGATGAACTATCGCTGACGGCTACTGCCTTTTCTTCCTCCCGCGATTTGGGCAGCTTTACGCTCGACGCTTTTGCTGGGGAAGTGGGGGTGCGCTTTGGCAATGCGATTGTGCGCGGTACCTACGCTACCGGGCGCGACGCTGGGTTTGGCACGGGCTTTGAGGAGGTTTTTGCGGTGCCGCGCCAGGGTGGTTCGGGCTTGGGGCCACAGCCGGG
The DNA here is from genome assembly GCF_014696715.1 of Pseudanabaena sp. FACHB-2040. Taxonomy (NCBI): domain Bacteria; kingdom Bacillati; phylum Cyanobacteriota; class Cyanophyceae; order Pseudanabaenales; family Pseudanabaenaceae; genus Pseudanabaena; species Pseudanabaena sp. FACHB-2040. The sequence goes on along the minus strand of NZ_JACJQO010000006.1, from coordinate 281,926 downwards.
CGACCGGGAATCGGCCTTTGGCCTCAACGCAGAATACTTTATTCCTGAACTCAAACTGGGCCTGTTTGGCCGCTACGGCTGGTACAACAACCTCGATTTGGGTGAGGGGGGCAACACCTTCAGCTTCGGTGTGAATGCCCTGGATGTGTTTTTGCCGCAGGACCGGCTGGGGTTGGCCTATGGCCGACAGCTTTCTAATGCTTCGCTGCAGCAGATTAGCGGCCAGCCCCAGCCGGATGTGCTGGAGCTGTTTTACGATGTGCGCCTGACGCCTAACCTGCGGGCGGGGGCCTCGGTGCAGCAGCGCAATGCCTTTAGCGAAACCTACCTAGGGTTACGCGTTCGCTATGACCTGTCCTGGCAAGAAATCAGGAGAACCTTCGAATGAGCCAAAAGCAGACACAGTTTTATCAGTGGGGCGCAGGGACGAGACTGATCACGTCTCTCTTAGGAGCGATCATGACCGGGCTGACGCTCATGCTGCCGGTTGCGGCCCAAAATTTGCCAGCTGAGGTGCGCCAGGGATATGGCCACCTGGAAAGGGGCTGGGTGGAGGATGCGATCGCATCTTTCCGGCAAGCCCTACAGCGCTACCCCCAGTCACTAGAAGCCAAGCTGGGCCTGGCCCAGGCCTATCAGCGGGCAGGGCAAGATGCCAATGCCTGGCAGGCATTTCAGGCGGTGCTGCAGCAGTCTCCTAGTCAGCCGGAAGCGCTGGCGGCAGTAGGGCAGCTGGGCGCTTACCGACCTGAGTGGCAGGCCCAGGGCATTGCAGCGCTGACTACCCTGCTCGATCAAGACCCGGCCAACGCTGCAGCTCGCGCTCAGCGAGCGCTGCTCTACGGCTACCAGGGCCAGTTTCCTGCTGCCCTAGCCGACTATGAGCGCCTGCTGCCAAATAATCCCAGCCCCGATACCGTGCTGGGCGCAGCCCAAATTTATACCTACAGCGGCGACTATGCCCAGGGGCTAAGCCTGTTTCGGCGCTACATGACCGGGGGCCGCACGGTGCCCGACAATGCTGTTTCGGCCTATGCCCTGGCCCTGCAGGAAAGCGGTCAGAGCGAAGCGGCCATTGCTGTCCTCACCCCCCGGCTGAAGCCTGCCGCTCAGCTTGATCCGGTAGCGGTGCAGATTCGCACGTTTCTAGCCGTAGCCTATGGCAGCAATGGTCAGACTGACCAGGCGCTGGCTACCCTGGCCCCCTTGCGCGGCCAGTCCAGTGCTCGCCTCTCTCTGGCCCGCGCCCTTAGTGCTCTGGGTCGGCGTCAGGGTGACTCGGCCCTATTTGAAGAGGCCGCTGCACTTTATCAGCAGGTGTTGAGCGAGACAACGGCTCCTAGCTTCGGCCTACAGCGCGAAGTGGCCGATGTTTTGAGCGAGTGGCCGCCGACCCAACCCCAGGCGCTGGCTCTGCTGCGTCAGCTGGCTCAAGATAACCCCTCAGCGGTTAGCCTACAGGTCCAAACCCTGACCCTGGCTTACATCCTGGGCGAACTGCCTGCCGCCGATCTGGCCGCCCAGCTTGCCCCGCTGGTGACTCCGCTGCCAGAAGCACCCTCAGAGCGGCGGGCGATTACGCTAGCGCTGATTCGCCTGGAGCAGCCAGAGCCGGAACTGCTGCCGGTGTACGAAGGTGCGATCGCAGCTGGCCTGGATGAGCCGCTGCTCATCTTCCGCGTGGCTCAGATGCAGCTTGAGCAAAATAACCTGGCTGCAGCCCAGTCGTCTCTGGCCGCTTATCGGGAAACCTCTTTTGGGCGCGGCGACTTGGCCGTTGATCTGCTGCTGGCAGACCTGGAGCGGCAAATGGGCGATTTGGAAGCCAGCGGCAAACGCTATGAGACGTTGGTCGCTGCGAATCCGGGTTCGGCTATTCTCGGCGATGCCCTGCGGGGACTAGCCTACGTTCGCACGCTGCAGGGCCAGCCAGAGCGGGCCATCGCCGTTTACGAACAGGTGATGCAGGCCGACCCTGGAAACCTGACCTGGCCGCTGGGTTGGGCCTACCTCTCCCATAAAACCGGAGCCTTGTCGGAAGCCGAGGCAGGCAAGCGCCTAGATCAGTGGCTGGCTGCCAACTCACTGGATGATAATCCGCCGCCAGAGGTGTGGCAGCTAACGGCAGCTTTAGCCGCAACGCCAGAGCGGGCCGGCCTGTACGAGGCGCTGCTAGCCCTTGACCCCAAAGCTGCAGGGATTCGCTGGCGGCAGATTCAGCTGCTAGCCGAGCGCGATCCGGCTCTGGCTGAGGCTGAAGTCGCAGCGCTGGTGGCCGACTCGCCCGAAGATCCCACAGTTTACTTTTTCCAGGGCGAGCTGGCGCAGCAGCAGGGCGACCTGCAGCGGGCTAGCCAAGCCTATGAAACGATTTTGGCGCTCGACCCCAATCAGATCGGGGCCACCAATGCGCTGGCTGGGGTGCGATTTCAGCAGGGCCGCTATGGCGAAGCCAGAAGATTGTATGAAGCAGTCTTGGCCAGGGAACCGGAAGATTGGGGGGCACGACTTGCGATCGCAGAACTCAATGCCGCCCAAGACTATCGACTGACCGCCCTGGAGCAAATGCAAAACCTGCCGCCCAATCCGCAGACAGATTCAGTCAATCAGCGAATTGAGGAACTGCAGGTCGACCTGCTCCGCCGCCGCGGGTTTCAGCCACACTGGGAACGGTATTGAGGAATTCAGGCCCTTCATCCCAATTCAGCCATGAACTCCACCAAACCCGAATCAACGATGCGCTACCCACACGTTCGCTCTGTTTACCCCCTGAAATACTCTGCCCGTCGTAGATGGCTCACGCGGCTTTACCAGGTCGCTCTGGGGCTGCCGCTGAGCCTGGGCTTGGCGGCGCTGGCCCCAGCCGTGGCTGCGGCTGATGTGGCCACCTGTTCTGTGGCTAATACCGAGCTGTCTTTGCTGCAGAGCAGCCCTCAGGAGGCGCTGCTGCGAGAAAGCTGGCAGACCTACCGGGACCGCTTTATCCAGGGCGATGGCCGAGTGATCGACCGGGAAGACAACGACCGCTCTACCTCAGAAGGTCAAGCCTATGCCATGTGGCGAGCGGTTTTGATCAACGACCCCGATACCTTCCAGCGCACCTATGCCTGGGCCGAAGGCAACCTAGCTCGCCGGGGCCCCAGTGGCGAGCCCAGCGATACTCTCTGGTCCTGGCACTGGGGCCGCAGTGAAACGGGCGCATGGCAGACCCTAGATCCTAACTTCGCTACCGATGCCGATATCGATGCTGCCACCGCGTTGATCCTGGCGGCCCGCCGCTGGAACTGTCCTGCCTATCTAGAGGCGGCTCGGGCCAAGCTGGCCGACATCTGGGCCTACTCCACCGTGGAGTTGCCCGACGGTAGCCGCCAGCTCCTGCCCGGCCCAGCAGAGGCGTTTTGGAATCAGCCCGATACTCTGATTCTCAATCCCTCCTACTTCTCGCCCTACGCCTACCGCCTGTTTGCCCAGGTAGACCCGCAGCGACCCTGGCTGAGGCTGGTAGACAGTGGCTACGCCATGCTGCAGGCATCCTCCGCCATTTCACCTGCGGGTTTGCCAGCCGATTGGATTGCCTACGACCCAGCTTCCGGCACCTATCGGCCCTTGCCCCCAGACAGCCCCGTGAAGAGCAACTACAGCTTCGACGCCTTCCGGGTGTGGTGGCGGATAGCGCTCGACTCGGCCTGGTTCGCCGAACCTCGGGCCAGGGCTTATCTGTCCACCTCGCTCGATCACTTAGAGACTCGCTGGCGGCAAGATCGGCGCATTCCTGCCCGCATCAGCTTAGCGGGAGAAGCGCTGGTGGATTACGAAGCTACGGCCCAATACGCCATGCTCTATCCCGCCCTGCAGCAGGTTTCGCCACTGCTAGCTTTGCAGATTTATCGGCAAAAGCTGGCACCCGCCTACCGCAACGGCTTTTGGGACAACGACACGGCCTACTACACCCAAAATCTGGCTTGGTTTGCCCTCTTGCCCAAAAGTCCCCCTGACATTGTGTTCCGCACCGCTACTGGCTCTCGCTAGCCCGTCTTTTTCTTCTGCCGTTTCGCCTGCATCCTCTGCAATGCCATGTCTACCAACTCCTCTCCCCCCTCTCGGTCGTCTGCCCTTGTGGCCTCTAGACGGTTTTCTCATCGCGTCTGCCGCCGTTCGTTAGGGCTGTTGATGGGTCTGACGTTGGCGGTGCTCACTGGGTTACCTCTGCCCGCAGTGCTGGCCCAGAATGCTGCTCCGCCCGCCACCCGCCCGCCCGCTGCCGCTCAGAATGCTGCTCCGGCTGCTGCCTCAACTGCTGCCCCGACTGCCGAACTGCTGCCCCTGCCCGAGGCGCTGCCGGCCAGCCCAGTGGTCAGCCCTGCGCCCAAGGGCCAGTATGTGCTGGAGTTTAATCGCAGTCCGGTGGTGGGCACTCGCCTGCGCTTTAGCGGTATCTATGACGAGCGGCGGCTGCAGTTTACCCGGCCTCGCAACTGGCAGGCAGAAACCGTCAAGGTGCTGCTGCGCTACCGTCACTCGCCTGCCCTCTATGCCACTCGCTCTAACCTGACGGTGCTGCTCAACGGCACCAGCGTCGGCAGTCTGCCGCTGAACCAACTGGAGGGCGAAATTGGCGAGGCGGTGTTTGACGTGCCGCTGGATTTGCTGCAAGACCACAATGAGCTGGTGGTAGCAGCCCTGCAAAACAATTCCCCTACCTGCACCCAAGACCCCTACGATCCTTCTCTGTGGACTGAGGTGCTGCCCGACTCCAAGCTGGTGTTTAACTTTGAGCCCCAGCCGGTAACGCCTAACTTTGACCAGTTTCCCTACCCGCTGTTCGACACCCTCAGTCTGCAGACTAACCAGGTTGTCTACCTGCTGCCCACGACAGTCGAAGATGCCTGGTTGACCGATGCGGCTCGGCTGCAGGCGGCATTGGGGCGAGTGGCCCACTACCGCCCGCTCGACACGCGCCTGATTGACTCTATCGGGGCCGTTAACCCGGATGAACGGCTGGTGGTAATTGGCACACCAGAAACTCAACCGGCTCTGGCAGATCTAGCACTGCCCTTTGCCCTCAAAGATGGCAAGTTTCAGGACGGCAGCGGCAAACCCCTGGCTCCCGAGGTGGGCGTGCTGATGTGGAGCACCACCGCTGAGAACCGGGTGCCGGTACTGGTGGCCTCTGGTAATGGACCGGCAGGGGTCGCTAAGGCTGTGCAGTTTCTGGCCCAACCTGGCGACCATCAAATTGCGGTAGGTCATGGCCTGCTGGTCAATCAGGTATCTCAGCTAGAGTCGCCGCCAGCGCGGCAGTGGCCTGGCTATCTGCCGACGTCAGAGAGCTTTCAGCTAAAGGATTTGCAGACGTCTACTCAGCAGCCCCTGGGGGATGTGACGGTGCGAGGTTCCCATGCACCGGCTCTGGAGGTGGACTTCAAGGCGCTGCCCGACGATCAGTTTCAGCCCGGCAATGAGCTGGTGCTGAACTACAGCTACGGCCCTCAGGTGAACCCCTTGACTTCCTTGGTTGAGGTTGAGCTAGATGGGGTGGCCGTAGATGGCAAGCGGCTGACGGCGCTAGAAGGGGCCGATCGAGAAACCCTTAAAGTGGCGCTGCCTGCTGAAAAAATTACGCCTTACTCCCGCCTGCGCGTCAACTTTCGCCTAGATCCTCGGGAACGCCGCTCCTGCAGCCGGGTCACCGATCAGCAGCTCTGGGGCACGATTCATGGCGATAGCCAGTTCAAGCTGAACCGGCAAGCGATCGCAAATCTGCCCGATCTCAAGCTGCTCAGCACCGGCTTTCCCTTTACCGCACCGCAAGACCTTTCAACTACGGCGATGGTGTTGCCCGATAGCCCTCGGCCTGCCGACCTCAACCTGCTGCTAGAGATGGCGGAACGGCTAGGGCGGTTGAGCCGGGCCGAGTCAGTGCAGCTCCAGGTGTTTCGGGTGGAAACGCTGCCCGAGGAGGTAAAGCGCGATCGCAACCTAATCGCCATCGGCACCCGCGCCCAGTTTCCCTTCCCAGAAGTCTTTAGCAGCGAGGGTTTTAACCTCAGAGATCGGCTATCGCGGCAGTGGGGCGGCAGCCAAGTGCAGGCCCTACCGGACCCTGAAGGTGTCATGAAAACCCTGATCTCCCCCTGGAATGGTCAGCGGGTGATTCTAGCCCTGAGCGGCCAAGACGAGCAAGGTCTAGCCAGTCTCACCGACCTCGTGCGTCACGATGCCCTGTTTTACCAGATCGAAGGTGATACCGCCCTGGTTAGCGCCAATGCACCCGACGCCGACCCCAACGATCCTCACGGTTACCGGCTAGCCTTTTTGCGCGAGTCGCCCCAAGTGCAGCTGGCCACCACGCCAACGCCTCCCTGGATTTGGCGACTGCTCAGAGCCAACTGGCTGCTGGTTGTGCCGGGGACCGTGATCATGGCCTTGCTGCTCTACGGTGTGGCTCAGTCCTATCTAAATCGCACCCTTACCCAGGACGACTAACGGGAGTTGACATGACGGGTTTTCCCTTTCGCCTCTATCAACAGTCTCGTGCCCGGATCAGATCGGGCCAGGGGCCACAGCGGCTGACGCGCTGGTTGACCGAAACCTGGCCGCAGGCTGTCAATGCCGGGGTGCAGTGGCTCAATACCTGGCAGCTGCTTCTGATGATGGCCTGTCTGGGCCTGATGACGGTGCCGCTAATTACGCTGCACTCGGGGGTCTATGAGCAGCTGCTAGTGGCACTGATGCTGATTGGCATTGGAGCTGTGGTGCAGCGCCTAGAAGACCGCTATACCAGCCAGCCCAAGCTGCGGGAGTATCTGCACCTCTTTCTAGTAATGCTCAGCTCGTTGACGACCCTGCGCTATCTCTACTACCGCACTAACTACACGCTCAATCTTGATAGCCCGCTGGATGCGTTTTTTTCCATCCTGCTATTTCTAGCTGAGCTATACGCCCTAGGTACGCTGTTTCTTTCCTACTTTCAGACCTTGAGCCTGCGGCAGCGGCGGTCTGTGGATCTCGCCCAGTGGCCTGAGCTAGGCTGGCCCACGGTCGATATTTACATTCCCACCTATAACGAAGAGGTCGAAATCGTTCGCAAGACGGCGCTGGCAGCCCTCGCTATAGACTATCCGGCCTACAAAAAGCAGGTGTATGTGCTCGATGATGGGCGCAAATTCCCGGAACGTCGGGCTGAGCTGGCCCGCACCTGCGAAGACCTAGGCTGCGTTATGCTGACCCGCGACGACAACGACCACGCCAAAGCGGGCAACATCAATACCGCCCTACAGCGCACCGAGGGGGATCTGGTGATGATCCTCGACTGCGATCACATTCCGGTGCGAAGCTTTTTACAGGAGACGGTGGGCTTTTTCTACGACACTGCCGTGGCCCTGGTGCAGACCCCCCACTGGTTCTACAACCCCGACCCGTTTGAGCGCAACCTGCTGACCCAGGGGCAAGTGCCGGTCGGCAACGAGCTGTTTTACAAGGTCTTGCAAAAGGGCAACGATACCTGGAACGCAGCTTTTTTCTGCGGCTCGGCAGCGGTAGTACGGCGCAAGTATCTGCTAGAAATTGACGGCATTGCCACCGAAACCGTAACCGAAGACTGCCATACCTCCCTACGGCTGCACTCGCGGGGCTATAAGACGGTCTATTACGACAAAATTATGGTGGCCGGGCTGGCCCCCGAAAAGTTTTCGGCCTACGTAGGGCAGCAGGTGCGCTGGGCTCGCGGCATGGCTCAGATTCTGCGGCTAGAGAACCCACTGTTTAACCGCAAACTGAATCTCAACCTGCCCCAGCGGGTCTGCTACTTCAGCGCGACCTCGCACTTCTTCTTCGGCTTTCCCCGGCTGATGTATGCGATCGCACCTAACCTCTTTCTGCTATTCAGCATCAACTCTGTTAAAGGCTTGGGTCTAGAGACACTGCTCTACGCCCTGCCCCACATCGCACTGTCGATGCAGACCAACCACATCCCCTACAAGCACGTCCGATTTTCCTTCTGGAACGAAATTTACGAATTTTCCCTCTCCTTTCAGGCCGGGATTGTCACCCTGTTGGCTCTGATCAATCCCAAGTTGGGCAGCTTCAATGTCACCGCCAAGGGCCTAACGGTCGATAAGCGCAACTTTGACCTCGATAGCGTGCGCTATCTGGTCATGTTGGGAGTTATTACTGCCGCTTCGCTCGTCGCAGTGCCTTTTTGGCTAATTCTCAGCCCCGAAGACAGCCAAGCCGTGTTGATCAACGCCCTCTGGTGTGTCTTTAACCTGGTGCTGGTGCTGTCGGCCTGCCTAGTCGCCTTTGAGCAGCCCCAGCTGCGCCGTGCCCACCGACTGCCCCGTGAGCTCACAGCCGTAGTTTACAGCGACGATCGCAGCTGGCCGGGCAAAACGGTCAACGTCAGCGAGTCCGGTGCTCAACTGCTGCTAGATGAATGGCCCAACGTTCCCGATCAAGTGCGAGTTGAGCTGATTGGTGACTACGATGCCCGAGTTCTGCTTGATGCCAAAATTATCCGGGCTGTTGCCACCAGCAAGCTCCAGACGCTGATCTCTTTAGACTTCATCAATATTAGCCGCACCCAGTCCGACGATCTGTCGTTAGTAATCTTCTCCGACGTCAAAGAGTGGTATGCCCAGCACCGCATCCACAGCGATCGCCCCTTCGACTCCCTGCGCTTTATCTCTACCAGCTTAGGGCGAGTCTTTAGCGAATTTAAGCCGGAGCTGGGCATTAAGATGCGCAAACAGATGCGGGCTCCTGTGCAGCTGGTTTGGGACGGCTGGATGGGCCAGAGCTACCAGGCCGAAGTGGTAGCCCTAGGCACCCGCGACCTACGGCTGGAAGTCGTCGGGCTGAGCGACCTAGACCTCGACACCCTGCGTCAGGATCGGCCAATGCTGGGTCTACTGCTTCCCAGCTATCAGGGCGATGCCCAGAGCCTGCTGGCCCAGGTGAGCGAAGTCAATGTGCTAAATCCCCAAGTTGTCTGGCTGGAGGGCAACGCCTTTTTAGAAGATCCTAAAGTGGCGCTAGAGCTAACATTTCCCACCTCACTAGATCGCCAGCAGCGGGGCAAAATTCGAGCAATGCTTAAGTCGCTCGATTAAGGCTGCTACTCCAATAAAGATTTTCAGGGGCAAAAGTCTTCACCTTTGCCCCTGAAAATCTTTAAAACTAAGATAGTTAATGTAAGGCAACATCGCTCACTCTGCTTAACCCAAAATGCGTGCGGATTGTAGACCTGTTAAGGAAGGCAAAAACGAGCTTAAGGCTATTAGGATCACCAGCTTCTTTTATTGAAAACCACGGCAATTCTTAAGAAATCGATGCAACATCGGTTGTCTAGCAGCGAAAAATTGCTATCCGGTCAAAAAATGTATATGTTTATTTCCTTAAAAACCGAAAAGTATGTTTATCGAAACTTGGTACTTTAATTCTGATTCTTCGCTGGTTATTCATTCTTCTGCAGACTTTATGAGAATTAATTGGATATAATTACCCTATACAGTTCAAGATGAATTGACGGCATCTTGATTACTGATCTAGGCTGCACTACCCAATCTCCTTCAAGCAATCAGATAAAAGCATCAAATCCTTGTGAAGCGTCCTTGTAAACGGTATGTGCATTCCCTGTATTTTTTATTCATTAGCTGCACTCATCGGTTGGCCACATAAAGATATCTAGTTAAAGATATCCGCGCCGAACCTTGCTACTGAATCAGGCTGCAACCGCTTTAAATCTACCTCCAGATATCGATATTAAAGCAGGTATTTTATAGCCTATTGCTCTGTACTTGAGCCCTGTGGTTATTACGCCACTTCAAAGAACCGTCTCCCCAAATGATTGCCTTTAGCTGTACCCAGGCCGGTGTCTGTGTGTGGCTAAGCGAGTGGTGCATGGGATACAAGATGGCCAAAGACTGGTCCTTTAGGGCCATTACAGTTCAACTCTACTGGAGCTTGAAACTGTTCGCTTTGCCAAAAAATTGCCCATGCCGCTGACGTAAACGTGGTTCCCTGTCATGGGAGTAGTCTTGAACGGAAATGTACCCTTCTCTCAATCCAGTCCCTATGACTACCTATCGCCCCTCTCAAATTCTGCATCCCTTGAGCTTATTGGCGCAGATGAGTAGTCGTCAGGCTACCGGATGCCTCAAAGTGACCGCTGAGCAGGGGGCCTGGCTACTGTATCTGGAACGGGGCAAACTGACCTATGCCACCACATCCTTCCAGCCATTTGACCGCCTAGACCTCTATCTCAGGCGATTCAGCGGCCAAGTTCCCACCCTGATTAGTGCTGTCCGGGTACAGGTGCGGCTGCTGTTTGAAAAGGCAGACCTACCTACCGATGCCTGTCCCGACTACCGAGCCATTTGCTGGCTGGTGGAGCAGCAGCACCTTCCCTCCGATCAAGCTGTCGCCCTGATCGAAACCCTATCTAAAGAAGTTCTAGAGGGCTTTTTAGGCATTCGAGAAGGCACTCCGGAACTGCTTGAAACAGACTTTTTGTTGGGCTTACCTAGACTGGGGCAATTTAGCCTCAGGCCAATGGTTGAGGACTGCTACAACCGTTTAAAACAGCGCCAAGGCAATGGCTCATCGGCTCAACCGTCCTCTCCAATGCTGCAGCGCAACGGAGATTACCGCAACGCCACCACCACCCTACCCACAGCCCCCGCTCCGTATACAGCCCCCGATACTCCGGCCCCTTCGAGGCCTGATTCAGGCATCTTAAAGCCCTCCAGCAAGAGTACTTATACCATTGCCTGTATTGACGATAGTCCAACGGTTTTAAGAGCCATCAACGACTTTCTAGATGACAAGATGTTTTCTGTTCTAATGATCAGCGACCCGGTTAAAGCGCTGATGCAAGTAATTAGAAACAAGCCTGATCTAATCCTGTTAGACGTTACTATGCCCAACCTGGATGGGTATGAGCTGTGTTCTCTATTGAGGCGTCATTCTGACTTTAAGCATGTACCAATCATTATGGTGACAAGCAATACCGGCTTTATCGATAGAGCCAAAGCCAAGCTGGTAAGAGCCTCGGGTTACTTAACCAAACCCTTTAACCAATCCGATTTGCTCAAAATCATCTTTAAGCATCTAAGTTGAACCTACTCGCGAATAGAACAACGACTCCAACCACAGGTGCGGTCTGCAATGGCCCTCTGATTCAGTCTGGCATCAGAAAACACGTTTCTTTGGCCCGGTGCCAACATCTCTCTCACTAACAAAGGGGACTAACTATGGCGATTACTTTGACAGGAACTATTTTGATTGTTGAAGATACTCCTTCTGAAATGGAGCTGATGAGCCACTACCTAAGAGAAAGTGGCTGCACTGTCATTCATGCCGTGACCGGCAAAGAAGCGCTAGACAAGGCCACTCAGTACAAGCCAAATGTCATCGTGACCGATGTCGTTATGCCCGGCATGAGCGGGTTTGAGCTGTGCCGCAGCTTGAAAAAGAACCCAGAAACCGCCAAAGTCCCCATTGTCATTTGCACCTCTAAGAATCAGGAAATTGACCGCCTTTGGGGTATGAGACAAGGTGCTGATGCCTATCTCACCAAGCCCTATACCCGCGAACAGCTGCTGCGCGTCGTCGTGTCCCTGTTGGGAGTAGGTCTATGAACACAACTTCCCTCATCCTGCGCCGAGAAACTGCTCAGGGAACCTTAGCTCCGGCCCTGCTCGGCAAGTCGGGCAACACACACCTGAAATTTCACCTGGGTCTGCAGACGCCCGCAGTCATGCCTACTCGGCACATTCAGGAGGCCATCACAGTTCCGGCCCAGCGAGTGTCTCCCATGCCGAATATGCCGCCCTGCATGCTTGGCCTGATCAACCGCCGCAGCCGTGTGGTTTGGGTCGCTGATTTAGCACTGCTCCTGGGTCTGCCCATTGCTCAAGCCCTATCGCACCAGTACAACCTGATTTTGATGCAGGTGGGCACAGTCTCTCTGGCCATGCGAGTTCACGAAATCGACGGCATTCTCAGCATCAGTCCAGAGATGATTCAAGCTCCTCCGGCGCATATTCCTGCCACCCTAATTCCCTACCTGAGAGGGTGCATTCTTCAACCTGCCGAAGTGCTGCTGGCTCTCAATGCTGAAGCTATTGTCCAGTCCTCCGCTCTGCAATTCCACTCAGCCTAATCCCTAATCCTCTGCTAAAGGTGCTGGTTCTATGACCACTGAATTCCACCCAGTTTCTCCTGCTCAGTCTGGCAAACCTGGCCTAGGCCAACCCAGTGAAACAAACGGCTACGGCGACTCCAATGCAATAATCCGCCAGCCTGGACAGGATTCCTCAAAATATCGCGGTACAGCTTATAACGCTGCCGCTAAAGACCCCATTGTGGTCACAGAAAAAAGCAAATGGCCTCTTACGCAGTGGTTTTACAACCTAAGCGTTCGCCAGAAGCAGGCGCTGGGCCTAGCAACCACTCAGGCTATTTCGGTCGTCGGTCTGGTTGGGGTTGGCTCCTTTCTAATAGTCAATGGGGGGCGTAGTCAGCTCTTAGACCAGGCCAAAGCAGAGCTAGCGGTCACGGAAGTAACCTACAACATCAAAGTCGACCAGATGGCGTTTGGTTTCCGAGGGCAGTCAGACAACCGAGCTGTTATCGATTTGGCTGTTGCCTATGCCAATGGGCGAGCCGTTCCTCCTGCAAACCAGGAGGAAGTCAAGCGCATTCTGCAGAACGAAATTCAGGCGCGCCAAATCGAATATGCCACTCTAGTCGGCAACGACCTAAATATTATTGTCAACGCCAATGCCAACCGTACAGGTGAGCGGTTTGACCCAGAAGGACTGGTCGGCACGGTCTTGCAAAACCCCCGGCAAATCAAGGCCAGCGCCGTCGTTAGCTGGGAGGAGCTGCAGCGAGAAGCACCGCCTCTTCCAGAGGGCTTTGCCGGTCAAGATGCCCTGATCCGCTATACGATCACCCCCGTTAGAGACCCCGCCACCAATCAGGTAATTGCTGCCCTGGTAGCAGGTGATGTGGTTAATAATAAAACCACCATTCTTGAGGAGACGCTATCCACTGTTGGCAATGGCTACAGCGCCATTTATCAGCAGCAGGAAGACGGCAGCTTCGCCCTGGCAACGGCTCTCGATAGTCAAGACAACTCTAATTTGAGCCAGGCTCAATCGGCGGTAGAGCTTTCTAGCCCAGCCCTGTTGCAGCAGGCCGCCGCCGCCAATGGCGGGGTGGTAGCCCAGCGAGATGTGGTAGGCGATCGCACCTACACCCTAGCTGCCAAAGCCCTGCCCACCTTTACCGGAGAACCCGCCGCTATTCTGGTACGCGGTACGTCCGAAACAGCCCTCAACAGTCTCTTTGGCGACAGCTTGAGGCTTCAGCTTCTGGTGGCTCTGCTGGCTGTGGCCGCCAACCTGATTCTGGCCCAGTTGTTGGCTCGCTCCATCGCTAGGCCGCTGCGGCATTTGCAGCAGGCCGCCTGGAAATTTGGCATGGGTGATCGGCAGGCGCGTGCCGCTATCTTCTCTCGCGATGAGGTAGGTCGAGTAGCTCACTCCTTCAACCAACTGGCTGACAACATCACCTACTCAGAGCAGTTGCTGCAAGATCAATACACCACTGCTCAAGAGAATGTAGAACGGGCTCAGCTAGTGACGAAACTGACCAACGACATTCGTCAGTCCCTGGATGAACGCACTATCTTGGGCACCTCCGTTGAAGGCGTACGAGAACTCTTCAATGTAGACCGGGTCGTCGTTTATCGCTTCAATAGCGATCTCAAGGGCGGTGAAGTCACGGCAGAGTCGGTTCGCCGGGGCTGGAAGCGGTCTATGGGCCAGATCATTGACGATCCCCTGAGCCCAGATGCTATCGAGCGCTACTACGCCGGACGCGTGACCTACATGAATGACCGGGAGACAGCTCAGCTCAGCCAGTGTCACTGTGACATTTTGGAGCGGATGGAAGTCAGAGCCAATATGGTAGCCCCTATCATGTGTGCTGATGAGCTGGTAGCCCTAATTTGTGTCCACCAGTGTTCTGGGCCGCGCCAGTGGCAGCAAGAGGAGATCGACCTGCTGCAGCAAATCTCGATCCAGACTGGCTACGCCCTAGGTCAGGCCAAACTGCTTGACCAGCAGCAGCAAGCAGCAGATAAAGAACGGCAGCTGAACGAAATCGTCCTACGCATGCGGGAGAGCCTAGAGGAAGGATACATCTTCCGCACAGCTGTTGCTGAAACCCGGCGGGTTTTGAATAACCAGCGCGTGCTGGTGTACCTCTTCGATGAAAAATGGAGAGGCACCTTCGTAGCAGAGTCCGTAGAGTCGGGCTGGCCAACAGCCCTGACCGACTCAATCTACGATCCCTGCTTTGCCGAACGCTATGTAGAGCAGTACCGGCAAGGGCGGGTGCAGGCTACCACAGATATTCAGGGCTCTGACTTGACCGAGTGTCACCTCAAGCAGCTCGAACCCTACAAGGTGCGAGCTAACCTGGTAGCGCCTATCCTGGTACAAGACGCGCTGATTGGCCTATTGATTGCTCACCAGTGCGACGGGCCTCGGGTCTGGACTGCTCTAGATGTCAACTTCTATCGGCAGGTGGCTAGACAGGTTGGCTTTGCTGTAGAACAAGCTCGCCTGCTGACTAAGGCAGAGACTCTTTCACAAGAGAGCCGTCAGAAACAGGAGTCTTTGCAGCGCCAGCTGGTAGAGCTGTTGAGCGATGTTGAAGGAGCTTCTCGTGGCGACCTGACGGTGCGGGCTGATGTGACGGCAGGTGAAATTGGTACAGTTGCTGACTTTTTCAACTCTATCGTTGAAAGTCTGCGCCAGATTGTTACCAAGGTGAAGCTGTCAGCCGAGCAGGTCAACCAGTCCTTGGGGCAAAACGAAAGCGCCATTACCACCTTGGCTGAGGCTGCCCTAGAACAGGCAGAGGAAACCACCCGAATTCTCGACTCGGTGGAAATCATGACTCAGTCTATTCAGCAAGTGGCTACCAGTGCCCGACAGGCGGCTGATGTAGCTCACAGCGCATCTGCTACGGCTGAAACCAGCGGCAACGCGATGGACCTGACGGTGCAAAACATTCTCAATCTGCGAGAAATTATCGGGGAGACTTCAAAGAAGGTGAAGCGCCTGGGTGAATCTTCGCAGCAGATTTCTAAGGCCGTATCGCTGATTAACCAGATTGCTATGCAGACCAACCTGCTGGCCATCAATGCCGGAATTGAGGCAGCTCGGGCCGGAGAGGAAGGCCAGGGCTTTGCAGTGGTCGCTGAAGAAGTTGGTGAACTGGCTGCCCGTTCAGCAGACGCCACCAAGGAAATTGAGCGCATCGTGGAAAACATTCAGCGGGAGACGGCTGAGGTAGTTGACGCGATGGAGCAAAGCACCAGCCGAGTCGTCGAGGGTACGCATTTCGTCGAAGACGCCAAGCGTAACTTGGGCCAGATTCTAGAGGTGTCTCGTCAGATTGATGAGTTGGTGCAGTCGATCTCTACTGCAACTGTGTCTCAGGTAGAGACTTCCCAAGCTGTCTCGCGCCTGATGCACGACATCGCTCAGGTTTCAGAGCGAACCTCTGACTCGTCCCGCCAGATCTCTGGCGCTCTGCGGGAAACCGTGGAAGTTGCCCGAGAGCTGCAGGCTTCGGTAGGGACATTCAACACTGGAGATCAGGTCTAGGTGCCGGGTGGGCCCCTGTTGCCCACCCAGCCGCGCTGCCCAAAGGTTCGTTGCCCCTAAGCGTGCCTAGCAGCCTGTTTTGCTGTGACTGTTGCCCCGTCCATCAGCCATTCAAGAAAGTCATCATGGCCCAAGATAAGGAACTTGAAATTCGACTGCAGTTTTTAGACGAGGCCCAGGAATACCTGGAGACTCTAGAATCTCGGCTACTGGGTTTGGCCCAGGTAGTCGAAGCAGAAAAGATTAACGAGGCGTTGAGAGCAGCCCATTCGATCAAAGGCGGAGCCGGTCTGATGGGCTTTCAAACCCTAAGCGACCTGGCCCACCGTCTGGAAGATGGGCTGAAAGTTCTAAAAATTCAGCGGGGCTCGGTTACCGTCGATGCCAGTCTGGAGCAGCTGCTTTTGCGGTGTATAGACTGCATGGGCCGGGTAATTGCCAGCGATCGGCCTCAATCTCAGTCAGGGGGTAGGGCAAATGAGCTGCCCCCTGACTGGTTAGAAAAAGAAGCCAACCCCCTGTTTCTGCAGCTGCATGAGCGACTAGGTGAGCCTCAGGAAGAAGATGCTCACTCCATGCTCTCTCCAGAAGACGGTCAAGACATCATTCCGCTGCTGTTTGAAACCGAAGTCGAAGGCTGCCTGCAGCGGCTAGAGTCAGTACTCGACCGTCAAGACCCGCGGCTCAAAGAAGAAGTCGCCATTCTGGCTCAGGAGCTAGAGGGTCTGGGCGAAATGCTGCAGATAGAAGCCTTTGTGCAGCTTTGCCAGTCCATTGCCCAGCAAATTGAAAGTGTCAACGATGACCAGATTGTTTCGGTGGCCCAAGCCTCTTTGCAAGTCTGGAGGCGTACCCAAGCCCTAGTGGTGACAGGTAATCTGGCGACTATCCCCAACGCTCTGCCGCTCAGCCAAGTTGAGGTTGCGGAGAGTCTGAACTTGACTGAGAGCCTGGGCCTGACTGATAGCTTTGACGCCGCTGAGAGTTTCGCTCTGACTGATAACTTTGATGCGGCTGAGAGTTTCAACGCTGACAGTTTTGACGCTGAGGGTTTTGAGGCTGAAAGTCTCGACACTGAAAATCTCAACTTAGCTGACAGCTTTGATGCAGTTGAGAGCCTAGGCCTAACTGATAGCTTTGATGCGGCTGACAGTACCCCAGCGGCCGCCTCTGAACTAGATTTGCCAACCGACACCCTGGAGGCAGATTTGGCCCAGTGGTTGGCTGCCGAGGCAGCAGAAGCCGCCGCTAACCAGCCCACTGAGGTACAGGCCATTTCTCGGCCCGAACCTGCTGTTAACACTGCCTGGACTGAAGCGCCTACTCCTACCGAGACGCTTCAGGAGAACACAGTGCGGGTGCCGGTGCTGCAGATTAACCAGCTCAGTGACCTCTTTGGTGAACTCACCATTGAGCGCAACCGGCTTGAGCTGGAAGTCAAGCGCCTGCGTGACCTGGTGATGAACCTACAAGATCGCTTGCGGGTGATGGACCAAATCAACGGCGAGTTGCGCTCCGCCTACGACCGAGTAGCTACCCAGACGACTAACTCTGCTCTACAGCAGCCTCTGCTGGCGGCTGCGGCTGAACGGGAAGTGGCCCACAACGGCCACACTCTAACGCTATTAGAAGAGTCTCTCAGTCAGACCACGATTCGGGACCAGTTTGACGTGCTGGAGCTAGATCGCTACCGGGATGTGCATCTGCCCTTTCGAGAAACTATTGAGACCATCGTGCAGCTTCAGGAGGTCGGGGCCGATATTGACCTGTCCCTCGACAACACGGAGCAGACCTGCCGTGATCTGCGTAAAACGGCCCGTCAGCTCCAGAAGAATTTGACGCAGCTGCGGATGCGTCCCCTCTCAGACACTTTCGATCGCTTCCCCCGGGCTCTGCGGCAGATGTCTCTGCAGTATGGTAAGCCGGTTGATCTTAAAATCCAGGGAGGGCGCACCCTGGTCGATCGCAACGTCCTAGAGGCTTTGCAGGAGCCGCTGACTCATATCATTCGCAACTGCTTTGACCACGGGATTGAAGACAGCGAGACCCGGCTAGCCCAGGGCAAATCGGCAAAGGGTTTGATTGAAATTCGAGCCTACCAGCAGAGCAGCCGCACTCTGATTACCATCCGTGATGACGGTGGCGGCATCGACACCGAAAAAATCCGGGCTAAGGCTCGCCAGATGGGCTTAGACGAGGGGCTGTTGAGCGCAGCTAGCAACCAGGAACTGTTATCGCTCATCTTTGAGCCTGGGTTTAGCACTGCTGGTCGGGTCACCGATCTCTCTGGTCGAGGCATTGGTATGGACGTTGTCCGCAGTCGATTAAAAGACATTCGGGGCGATATCCAGGTGGATACTCAACCGGGGCTGGGCACGACCTTTACCCTGTCAATTCCGTATACGCTCTCGGTGACTCGGGTGCTGGTCGTCGAAAGCCACGGGATGCGGATGGCGTTTCCGGTGGATGCTATTGAGGAGCTGCTTTTGCTGGCCTCAGAGCAGATTATGTCTACCGCAGGCAAAGAGATGTTTGAGTGGGAAGACCAGATTGTGCAGCTGGTGCCCCTGGCCCGCTGGCTGGTCTTTAACTGCCCGGTGCAGCTAGAAACCCCAGAAATTGCGCCGACTATTTCTGCTCCTACAGTGCTGCTGGTCGAACATAACGGTCGGCTGGTTGGCATTCAGGTAGAGCGGTCTTGGGGTGAGCAAGAGGTGGCGATTCGCCGGATTGAGGGCAACTTGCCTATGCCTCCTGGCTTTAACAGCTGCACCATTTTGGGCGATGGTCAGGTGGTGCCCCTGGTTAATGTGCCTGAACTGCTCTACTGGGTGGCCAGCCTTGAGGTAAATGGCGACAGCAAGCAACCCAATCAACCTGTTTCTAATCGGCCCGCAATGGCTGGGTATTTGCCAGCCTCGGAAGCTGCTGGTACGCCTTTCCAAGGAACGATGCTGAAGCGGCCCCAAAGGCCAACGATTTTGGTCATCGACGACTCGATTAATGTGCGGCGGTTGTTGGCCCTGACGCTTGAAAAAGCAGGCTATCAAGTGGCTCAGGCTAAAGATGGGCAAGATGCTTTGGACAAATTGAATGCAGGATTAACGGTTAATGCTGTGCTCTGTGATGTGGAGATGCCGCGACTCGACGGCTATGGGTTCTTGGCTCAAATTAAGGCCCAACCGGTCCATGACTTACTGCCGGTTGCCATGCTCACGTCACGGGGCAGCGAAAAACACCGGCAGCTGGCTGCCAACTTAGGTGCCGCTGCTTACTTCACTAAGCCCTACAACGAACAGTTTCTGCTCAAGACGCTGGCAGCGCTTGTTGAGCAGGCCGTAGTCAGTTAATCTTGCCGGAGCCCTTACCATGACCTCTTCGAGAAGAGCTGCTCGCCGCAACCTCAAGGCCCTGCCGAGGGCTCCTATTCACCAAATGATCACCTTTCCTGTCCGTCAGGATTGGTTTGCCCTGCCAATTCAGACGGCGCAAAAGGTGGTGCCCCTGACTGCAGTCCACAGCAGCGGACATGCCCATGGCTTGGGGCTGATTTTGATTGATGGCCACCGGGTGCCAACGATTGATCTAGAGCGCCACATCTACCGAGATGTGCCCCAGGCCGTCTTACCTGCTGTCGGTTATTCAGCCAAGCTACCTTTGCCGGAACTGATCGACCCCCGCCATGTGGTGATTATTAAATTGCCCCAACTTGCTGAAGTGCTGGGTCTGGTGGTGAGCCATGCCCCAGTGCTTCGGCGGGTGCCTCAATCGGCATTTGCCCCGATTTCGGTGGCTTTTCTGAGCATGAGCCAGATGCGCTGTGTAAATGCTGTTATTTCTTTACCGCAACAAGAGGATCCTATTTTTCTGCTGGATTTGGAGCAGGTCTTGCCCCCGCTGCTGCCGCCCTCTCCAGTCAATGTCTAAAAAATAGTTCAGGATGGGTCGTCCCCCAAGATCGGACGGCCTAGGTAGAGGGTGAGAAATTCTCTTGCAGCGATTGGATTTAGGGTTTCCAGGGCAGCAAAGATCTCAGTGACCGCTTCAGCAGAGGGATCGCTAGACTCGTTGAACCATTGGTTAACGGTAGAGCGCCCGATTCCCATTGTTACCGCTAAGCGGTTTTGGCTGATTTTGTACTTCTCAAGCACTTGCCTGAGTGCTTTTCCTGCTTTACCCATGCCCCAATACTGTCAAAGGAACATAACCAAGTAAATGTACAAAATTCTGCACATTGGGCTAGGATGAGAGTGTACAAAATTTTGTACACTCTCATCCTTTAAGGGGCTGTCCCTATGTCAGAAGATCAACTTGCTCAATCTGATGATTCGTTTGATAGCACGGTAATTGAGGTGTTTACGAATACCTAGAAACACACCAATCGAATGATTTTGATCGGTGCGCCGGGTTGGGTTAAGAGAGTTATTCATTTGCTGCACGCTGCCCAAATCACGGAGATTAGGAGTTGGTCGCGATTAATGCCTACTCGTAAGCCCAATGAGCTGATCAGCTTGATGCAGCGTCCTAGGGTGGATGAGTGAGTGGAATTGGGTGGTCGGGTAAATGCGATCGCACCCCCAGGTCTTTTCTCTACGGGGTTGCTCCTCCCTCACGGCTGCCGACAAATGCCGAATACCGAGGTATACCCGTGGAGAAATGTGGTTCCTCCAATGGGGCCAATTTCGCCGCCGCAGAAGAAGCCGCTAAGCGGTACCTGATCGAGGAAGCGGTTAAATAGCCGGGAGTCGAAGTTGGGCTCTTTGTATAGACCTTCGCCCCGGCCCATGCAGGAAAACAGCAGGGCTCCTACTGGAGAGGCGGTTTGAAACTGCGACTGGAGTTGGTAGCGGCTGAGCAGGGTTTCTAGGTCTTCGGCGGAGGTTCGAGCATCGCGCAGGTGAAACTGCACTCGCTGGCCGGGGCGAATGCGATCGCCAATGGCAATGGCCCCGGCTTTAGGATCTACGCCGAGCAGGTTGCGGATGAGGAAGTCGCCGTGTTCTAGGGTGAGCTTAAAGCCGTCTTGGGCAACACCTATGAATAGAGAGTGCTGAGCGAGGCTGCGGTCTTCTTCGCTGAGGATTTGAAACAGCTCCTGCAAAATCTCTAGCGGGGGGCGCAGTTCATTATTGCTGTCGGGGTCTTCAAGCCTGAGCAAGATGTTGCGCTCGGCTTCGGCAACTCGGTAGGGATTGCCGATCGGGCGACAGCCCTGAGCCACGATTGTATCTAGAACAACGTGACCGCAGAGGGCGACCCCGACAATGCCTTCTTGGTGCAGAGTGCGATCGCAAAATAGTCCGCTGCTGCGGTTGAGGCCGTTGGCACTGGCCAAGCCACCCACCTTAACGGCTCCGGGATAGGCAAAATCTAGACCCTGCAGCAGATCATTGATGCCTGAGGCGAAGGGATCGGCCATCAGAATAAACTGGGGGTTGTCTGCCGGGTCTACCCCGATTAGATCAATCCAGTTGCCAGGTGGACTGTCGAGGTCAGGCAATGCTCCGCTAGGAAGATGGAAGCTGTGAACTTTGACTCCCGGTAGAGAGGCGACACTGAGGCTGAGGGCGGGCTTGCCCTCAACTTCCAGGGCCAGATCGTCGGGGCTCATGCCGATTACCCCGCCGCCGCTACAGCCGATCAGAGCAGGCATTGGTAGGGCTTCTTGCAGCAGGGGCAACAGCCGAGGAAGTTCGCTGGCAAAAGCCGATGAAATAAAGAGCAACCCCAGGTCTGGCTGGCCTGAAAAGCGAGCCTGGATGTGCTCAACCACCTCCCCAACAGCGCCCTCTAGGGAGGCTCGAGTAGATAGGGCGCTGACCCACTTCATGGGTTCATACGTCTCATCCATGCTGGCGCACCTTCTGAATAAACCTCAATGTTTGATTCTAACGGGATTCTGACAGAGCCTGAAACGACCGAACTAGGCATTTCTCAGGACAGATGTCGATTTGCGATCGCAGGGTAAGATTAAGGAAAGTTAAGGCGGGGGCCTACTTCTCTCTTACCATCCTAAAAACAATCTGCAGCCCCAAAAAACATAAAGCCTTAGCCAGTGTGGTTTTTACGGCCATACCGAACCCAACCAGTACACTATACTGGGCAGAGAAGTTGCAGGTTAGACATCGCGCTTTTAGAGACGATCTCCCTGAAGCGTTCCTGTTGTTTATCAATAACACCCCTAAAAGTCCATGAGCGATATCCAAAACAAAATCCACGAAGAAATTGAAAGCGCTCGCGCCGCCTGCGATGCCACAGGTTCTAGTTCTCAAGAGTGTGCTGCTGCCTGGGACGCCGTTGAAGAGCTACAGGCAGAAGCTTCCCACCAGCGGGACAAAGGCCCTGTCAAGTCTTCTTTTGAGAAGTACTGCGACACCAACCCCGAAGCTGACGAGTGCCGCGTCTACGACACCTAAGCGGTTCTTTGTCCTGTGAATGGCCTTAAGCTTCGGCAACCGCCTCTAATAAGCATCTTTTGTTGAAGCGTCCTGTGGTTAACGGGGCGCTTTTTCACGAATTTTTATGACCCTACACGTTTACGGCATCCCTACTTGCAGCACATGCAAAAAAGCTCTGGCCTGGCTCGACAGTCAGGGCGTGAGCTACGAATTTATCAACACCAAGGCAGCACCGCCTTTGCGATCGCAGATCGAAAGCTGGGTTGCCACCTTGGGCGCTAAACCCTTGCGTAATACCTCCGGCCAGTCTTACCGAGCCTTGGGAGCAGAAAAGCAAACCTGGAGCGATGCCCAGTGGGTAGACGCCTTTGCCGCCGATGCCATGCTGCTCAAGCGCCCCCTCTTTGTAGAAGCGGGTCAAGCTGTTTTAGCAGGTTTTCGCGGCACGGATGAGGAACTGCGGCAGAAATTGGGGCTTTAGGGAGACGGGGGAAAGGGGAGACGCCTCTCCCCCTGCTGTAGCTCAAACTCGACGTGATTGATTTTGACAGGGAGTATATTCTTAGGAGTGTTCTGAAATCGTCTTTGCCGTCCCTGTTGCAGGTGGATTATGGAGTACTGGGAGTTTCTACTGCAAAAAGAGGGAGATCAGGCATGGCTACCCCTAGAGTCTGCCCAGGTAGAGATCTTAGAGGGGCGCTACCGGGTTATGGCCCACAGCAGCCAGCTTTTGAGCCCAGTCAGAGTTCGCATTAGCCAGCTTATTCAAGACCAGGCAACGCCTCGGCGGCGGCTGATGAAGCGCACAGGTGAGACCAATGAAGCGGGCTTGATGGTGGTCATGCCCTTTACCTGGCTAAACGCAGGCATTTGGGAGATTCACTGTGCCGACGACAGCCAGACAGGCAACGCTGCGGGCTGGCAGTACGCTATTCAGCTGAGGGTTTTGCCGCAGGAAATTAACGAGGGCGATGAGTGGTTTCCAGAAGACTGGACTGCTGATAGCTCAGCCTCGGAGGATCGGGTTTCTTTTGCCGGCGCAGAGGCAAGCTCTGACATTTTGATCAGCCCCGACTCGGCGCTCATTTCCCAAACGGCTTTGGTAGAAGCTTTTGGTGCGATTGACCAGGCTCTCTCTGAAGCGATGGTCAGCGGGGAGGAAAGTGCTGCCCAGGGTTTGGTCTTGAGCACAACGCATCGTTTGGAGTTGGCTCAGTCTGCCTTTATGGTGAACCAGGGGCAGGTGCTGATGGTGGTAGGCCAGGTCAAGGCCGTGGAGGCGCTGTCAACAGGTTCGGTAGAGGCTTTAACCCTGGCGCTGCGCCTGCTCGACCCCCAAAGCGGCACTGTAATTACAATGCTGCAGCACCCGCTAGAGGCCCAACCGCTGCCCGCTGCCTTTGCTATTCCGGTGACGCTGCCGGTTGACTTAGAGACGCGGCTGTTGCTGGGCGAGCTGATTTTGGTGATGCCCGCTGGAGCTGCAGCCCAGGTCAAGGCGCTGCAGCGCTTTACGGTAACGGTGGATTTGGTGGCGCTGTTTGATGCGATCGCAAATCAGGCCGAAACCGATGAGAACCTAGATATCGTCTTTCCCCCCGATCCAGCGGCGTTCCCGGAAGACCCGGCTAGAAATATCGCTGGGCTAGATCTGGCCCCGCCACCGCCACCCACAACAGACCTGCCAGAACCGCCACCCAGAGCCGTGCCGACTCTGCTGCGGCCTAAAGTAGGATTAATCCTGCCGCCCAAAATTCACCACCCCGATCCCCCCGAAACCGGGGCTCATGAGCCTACTCTGCCGTTCTTCCAGACTAAAGCGGCCCCTAAAAAACGGCCAGCAGCCAATCCCGCCGATGAGACTGATAGCTCAGCCCTAGTGCCGACTGCCGAGCCTCAGCCCCTTTCCCTCATCGATAGCGAGTTTCGCACCCTAAACCTGCAGGAGCGGTTTTGGTCGCGGCTTAATTCTCTGGCGATAGAGGCCCATGAAGCCACTGCTCGCCGTCAGGCCGAGCTTCAGGCTGCCAGAGATCTGGCCACCCCTGCGACTGATCTGTCGCCCCTAAGCGACCCCTGGGAAGAGTCTTTTGCTAGAGATGCTGCAGGGCAAGAGCCTTTTGCCGGTGAAGTGGTGATCTATGAAGATCCAGAGGAGCCAATAGCGCCTGCCCCCATCCCCGAGGAAGCCGCCCCCGAAACAGACGACATTCTCAGCCCGCCGCCACCGATGCTGGAGGTGCCAGAAGGGGAACTGCGATCGGGAGATCGGGTATCGATTACGCTGCGCATTCCCTACTACCCCAATCGGCTTTACCTCAAGGTTTGGATTACCGACCCTCAAACCCGCACTCTGGCAGACGAGCCGAGACAAATCACTAACCTCAGCCCCGATGGCCAGGGAAATCTAGAGGGCAGCCTTCAGCTCATGGTTCCGATGGGCTGTTTGGAGGCGTGGTTTGAAGCGATCGCAGTTGACATGGTGACTCAGCAGGAAAGCTACAAGACCAGCGTTAGCCGCACCGTCATCCCCCCTGAGATCAGCACCTCAACGCTAGACGAATTTGATTTGTAGGGCGTGTTAAGAGATTCGCAAAGTTTGTAAACGAACTGCAGTAAAACCGGCAATTCGCAGTAATCTGATCCCTAATGCTGTGATTTTGATGTTGAGATAGGAAAAACCCTATGGCAGCTTCCTTTTTACCCTCGATTCTGGTGCCCATGGTCGGCATTATCTTTCCTGCTGTTGCGATGGCAGCTCTGTTTCTGTACATTGAGCGAGATGATGCCGCTGCTTAAGGCAGCCTAAACCTGCTCGATACCTCTGCTTTTTCGCATAGTCATGGTTATTAGGGGGTGCAAAGTAAAACTTTGCACCCCCCTTTCTGTTGGCTAAGCCTCTGCTTGCTAAGAGCCGCTGCCGCCACGAGTAAATAGCCGAAAATACAGAGCCTTGCTCCACTCGCTGAGGGGAAAGACCAGATAGGTCAGGGGGTTGATTGTGACGATGATGTTGCGGATGTCGCGCTTTGCCAGTGCGACGACGGCCCAAGCGACCCATCCGGCTCCCATCACGCCGACCGGGTTGAGATTGCTCTTAAACGGCCCCAATATGAGCTTGCGCACGACGCAGGGAGCATCGAGGCGGCGCAGGGTGATCAGTTCACCGATGAGCCGCTTGGAGACTTCGTAGAGGGGGCTGAGGGCAGGGTTGACCTCAGCTTCGGAGGTGTTCACCCAGACTTCTTTAGTGGCGCGCTCGGGGGAGGTTTCGACCGTGGTGAAAAACAGCTCCATCAGCCGCCAGCCTGAGAGGGCGTTGACTTCTAGCGAGGCTTCAATGGCGGTGGGGTGGCGCTGCCCGTTAACATTTAGCCCGTGGTTAATAACAAGAATATCGACGGTTTTAAGCAGATCTCGCAGCTCGCTTTCCTGTCCTGGGCTCCACTGTACGATGGGCACGCCTGCCCCCAGGTCGGCCTGCTCTGAGGTGGTGAGGGCAATCGGCTTGGCTTTGTGCTGGGCCAACTCGTGGATTAGCGCCCGCCCTAAGGTGCCAGACGCGCCGGTAACGGCAACGGTTTTGCCTTTGAGAGAAACGGCAGTCCCCATGAGTTTGTCGCTAATGGTAAAGTGTCCAGCGTAGTAGGCGTTGGTGTCGTCGAAGTGGTGCCGCCAGTGATAGGTGCGGTTGACCTGCCAGCCGCCAGGTAGGGCCGTTAGCTCTCCCGGCTCATGGGTTAGGTCAGTATCCAGCAGCCACCCCTGGGAGCGAGCTAGGGCCGATGCCAAAAAGCCAAAGGCGTAGATAAAGCCCACCCAAAAGCCCCAGAGAGGGGTGAGAAGTGCGATCGCACCCATCACCGTCATCATCACTAGCGATTCTGGTACATCGTTGTAGATCTGGGCCTTGCGGTAAATCTCTTCACTGACGGGCGTAAAGTCTTTCTTAAATGCCTTGTGGTGCCAGTTGTGCAGCCTAATCAAAGGCGGCCAAGTATGGCTGACAACATGGTATCCATCGCGCACCAGCTCGACCAGCAAGATCGAGACTATCCCCCAAAGTCCCTGCACCACCCACATGCTCAATGCCATTCCGACAATACCTCACGCCACACAGCGCCCATTGATTCAAAATCTAGAGTTTCCAGACCAGCTCTTTTTGCCCGGTTTTTGCCCCTTAAGTAGGCTTAACCGGTGATTAAGCCCCTCCTTCGCAGGGTAGCCTAAACCAGAGCGTTACAGTCCGTTACAGATCCTCTGACATTATTCATTGGAACAGCCAGTTGCTCAATCCCCACTCCGTAAGATCAAGGCTGAAATAGCAAAATGCTGCCAGGCGAAGCTCGCCTAGCAGCAGGTTTGGGGGGACTGGACTAAAAGAGGCCAGTTAGATTCAGGAGTGGAAGTCCTTCAGTAGGTTCAACCTCATAGCCCTAGTGAGTGATTTCTAGCAGGATAGTGCCAGAGCCGCTTAGGGCCTCAAGCCAAAAGTTAAGGCCGATAAAGGCTGAGGTCGACTGACCCCAGCAGACCCTAAACCCTAAACCTTAGACCTCAACCTTCACGCCACGCCAGAACGCAACATACCCCTTGATATTGTTAGCAGCAGACTTAGGTTCGGGATAGTACCAGGCAGCATCTTTATTCACCTCGCCGTCTACCACCACACTGTAGTAGCTGGCAGTTCCTTTCCAGGGGCAGCTGGTATGGGTATCGCTGGGCTGAAAATATTCCTGCTTAATGGCATCGGGGGGGAAGTATTGATTTCCTTCGACTACTTCACACTGATCGCTCTCAGCAATTACGGCACCCTTCCAAATAGCTTTCGTCATAATCGGTTTCCTTGAATAAGTTGTTTCTCTTTATTAAGTAACAAATTTGGAGAAGATGGGGGTGGTGAGGAGGGTGGGGAGATGGGGGTGGTGAGGGGGGGGGGGAGATGGGGGTGGTGAGGAGGTTAGGAAACTTGAAGGGGAATTAAGTTTTTTGGGGTTTGGCTACGTTTTTTGAATGGCGATCTCTCATCCACTCCCAAATCTGTCCTGCTCCCGCCTCCAGAGCAATTGCTTCAGAGTTAGGCTGATCCTAAGCTGCGGTACGATAACCGCAAGGTCCCCCATTAACCTGTGTTTGTGCTATGAACGCGCCAAGTCCTCTCGTCCTTAAATCGATCCACGATCGCGACCTCAGCTTTATTAATATTCAGCGTCGTTACGAGACGGCTCAGTCGTTACCGGAGATTTGGCCGGTTGCGGCGCAGCGGTTTGGGGGCACGATGGCAATGCACGATCCTCATGGCACACCGCCTGCCTCGCTGACCTATCGGGAACTGTGCGATCGCATTCAAACCTTTGCCAGTGGACTACAGGCCCTAGGTGTAGAGCCCTATGCCCACGTGGCGTTGTTTGCCGACAACAGCCATCGCTGGTTTATTGCCGACCAGGGCATCATGACCGCTGGTGGAGTCGATGCTGTTCGTAGCGCCACAGCAGAAAAAGAAGAGCTGCTCTACATTGCTGAAAACAGCGATAGCACCGTTTTAGTAGTCGAAGATCTCAAGCTGTTTAATCGACTGCGAGACCGGCTCGATAGCCTGCCCATTCGCCTAGTAGTACTGCTGTCTGACGAGTTGCCTCCTGCTAACGACCAGCTTAAAGTCGTGAACTTTCCGCAACTGCTGGAGCTGGGCAACAACCGACCGCTATCAGCCGTCAGCCTCAGTCCTAAGGATTTGGCGACTTTGATCTACACCTCTGGCACCACTGGCAAGCCCAAAGGGGTCATGCTCACCCACGCCAACCTGCTGCAGCAGATCAACACGCTAGGCGGGGTAGTGCAGCCCCAGGCAGGAGATCGAGTTCTAGGCATTTTGCCCTCTTGGCACGTCTTTGAGCGCACCGTAGAGTACTACCTCTACTCCCAGGGCTGCACCCAGACCTACACCAGCATTCGCCACGTCAAAGCCGATCTGCGCAGCGTCAAGCCGCAGTACATGGTGGGGGTGCCCCGGCTGTGGGAGTCGATCTATGAAGGCGCGCAAAAGCAGTTTCGAGAGCAGCCCGAGAACAAGCAAAAGCTGATCAACACCTTCTTTGGCATCAGCAACCGCTACGTCACCAACCTCTGGCGTTATCAAGATCTCAAGCTCGATGAACCCAACCTATCGCCTTTACAGCGGCTAGTAGCGGGGCTGGTAGCTTTGGCCAACTGGCCCGGCCACCTGTTGGGGAAAAAGCTGGTTTATAGCAAGGTCAGAGAGGCGACCGGCGGCGAGGTTAAGCAGCTAATTAGCGGCGGCGGCTCGCTGGCCCGTCATATCGATGTGTTTTTTGAGGTGATTAACGTACCGCTGCTTGTAGGCTACGGTCTCACCGAAACGGCTCCAGTGCTCTCGGCTCGGCGACCCTGGCGCAACCTGCGAGGAGCCGCCGGACAACCCATCCTCGATACCGAACTCAAAATTGTTGACCCCGAAACCGGCAGAGATCTGCCCCAAGGCGAAAAGGGCCTAGTGCTGGCCAAAGGGCCGCAGATCATGTCTGGCTACTACAAAAATCCTGAAGCTACGGCCAAGGCCATTAACCCCGAAGGCTGGTTTGATACAGGCGACCTGGGCTGGATTACCCGCGACTACAACCTGGTGCTAACCGGTAGAGCCAAAGACACCATTGTGTTGACCAACGGGGAAAACATTGAACCCCAGCCGATTGAAGATGCCTGTGTGCGCAGTGCCTACATCGACCAGATCATGCTAGTCGGGCAAGATCAGCGATCGCTAGGAGCCCTCATCGTGCCTAACCTAGAGGCGCTGCAGCAGTGGGCTGCCACTCAGTCTCTGTTCATTGACCTGCCCGATGAAGAAGCGACGGCCCCGGCAGGCTCCACGCTGATCACTTTAGAAGATGAGCAGGTGAAGAAGCTGTTTCGCTCAGAGCTAAACCGGGAAGTGCAGAACCGACCTGGCTATCGCCCTGACGATCGCATTGGCCCAATTTTCCTAATTAGCGAACCGTTTACCATAGATAATGGTCTATTGACTCAAACTCTAAAAGTTCGCCGCAACATCGTTACGGAACGGTATCGAGGTATGATCGACGCGATGTTTGCCTAAAGACGCCATTTCATTGAAGTTTTGGCGAATCTCGCAAGCAACTGGTACAGGCTGCCTCAGAGCCTGTAACCATAGCATTGAACTCCTGTCGAATTCCTCACCCAGCCGAAGATTTTATGGACGTAGCGCAATCCCAACTGCTGCTTAAGCGGGTGGTTAACATCAAAGCGATTGTTACTCCCTTGTGGAAAGAAGAAGCCCAAAAGCAGTTGCAGACTCAGATTAACCAGGTTGACAGTCGGCTCCAACAGCTTGAAATGCAGGGTCAGCGGATGATGTCGGAGCTGCAGAAGCAGGCCGAAACCCAGCCTGACAATGCCGCTCTGCAGCAGCAGTTTAGCGAGGTGCAAACCCGCCTAAACCAGGACAAGAGCAAACTGCTGCAGCAGAAAAATCAGACCCTGCAACAGCTCCAACAGGTTCAGACTCTAGAGCTAGAAAACGAAGTTGAGCAGGGCAAGGTTGAGAGCTTTTTCAACGTCAACGTGGGCGACAACCTGGTGCAAAAGCTCCAGGTGGAGATCTTGATTCGAGACGGCATCATCCAGGAAATTCGGGGTGAGCTGTAGCACTCTTAGCCCGTTTCTCAACTGCCGGTCTCTGCCGGAATTTGTTGTTTAACAACCATTACAGAGACGCCAAGGAGATACAATGAATCCTTGGCGTCTTTGCCGTTTTGTCGTTTTTTGGCTGTCTCGGAAGTCACCTCATGATTCGTGAAGTTTTCATGCCTGCCCTAAGCTCAACCATGACAGAAGGCAAGATTGTCTCCTGGGTCAAGTCTCCTGGTGACAAGATTGAAAGGGGCGATACGGTGGTGATCGTGGAGTCTGACAAAGCAGACATGGACGTAGAGTCTTTCCACGAAGGGATTTTGGCGGCCATTGTCGTCGAAGCGGGGGGCGTGGCCCCGGTCGGACATGCGATCGCACTGCTAGCCGAAACCGAAGCCGAAATCGAAGAAGCCAAACAGCGAGCTGCCTCTGGTACTGCTGGCGGGGCTGAGCCTGCCGCTGCTGAGGCCTACAGCGCCGAACCTGCGGCCACAATGGCGGCGGCTGTCGCCACTGAAACGGCTCAAAACGGTTCGTCTGCTGCAACAACCCGCAGCGATCGCCCCATTGTCTCCCCTAGAGCCCGCAAGCTGGCTAAAGAACTTAAGGTTGACCTCAGCAGCCTGCAAGGCTCAGGCCCCCACGGTCGCATTGTCGCTGAAGACGTCGAACAGGCCGCTGGCAAAACGCCTACCCCGGCCGCGCCCGCTCCAGTCGCCCCCGCGGTGGCTGCGCCAGCCCCAGCTCCGGCTCCCCGGCCTGCTGTGGCAGCTCCCGCTCCAGCTCCAGTTCCAGCAGTTCCCGGTCAGGTAGTCGCGCTCAACACCCTGCAGCAGGCGGTGGTGCGCAGCATGGTTGCCAGCTTAGCGGTGCCTACCTTCCGCGTCGGCTACACCATTACCACCGACAATCTGGATGCGCTCTACAAGCAGATCAAGTCCAAAGGCGTCACCATGACGGCGCTGCTAGCTAAAGCCGTCGCTGTCACGCTGAAGAAGCACCCCATTGTCAATGCGGCCTATACCGAACAAGGCATTCAGTACAACGGCAGTATCAACGTCGCAGTCGCTGTGGCGATGGATGATGGCGGCCTGATTACGCCTGTCCTACGTGGCGCTGACCAGCTCGATATCTACTCTCTATCTCGTAGCTGGCAGGATTTGGTGGCCCGCTCCCGCAGCAAGCAGCTTCAGCCAGAAGAGTACAATTCAGGCACCTTCACCCTGTCTAACCTGGGCATGTTTGGGGTAGATCGCTTTGACGCGATTTTGCCTCCTGGTCAGGGTGGGATTCTAGCCATCGGTGCTTCTCGGCCTACGGTAGTGGCTACGGCAGATGGCTTAATGGGCGTGAAGCGGCAGATGCAGGTGAACCTCACCGCCGATCACCGGATTATCTATGGTGCAGATGGCGCTGCCTTTCTAAAAGATCTGGCTCACCTGATCGAAAATGACCCGCAGTCGCTGACGCTGTAGAAGATGACCTTTGATGGGCGCAGAGGCATGCGCCTGATGCAGGATCCGCAGAATTAAGGCTAGTGGGCATTGCCCTGGGCAATGCTTGTGGGATAGGCGTCTTGCCTGTCCCAGGCTCCAGGCGGGCAAGATGTCCATTCCCTAAGAAGCCTGTCTCCTAGAGCTGCTTCTCTGCTACAACTACTCCAAAAATACCGTTGGGCTCCATCCAAACTTGAAAATTCTGGAACCCTGCCGCTTCGGCCCACTGGTGAGTCAGTTCCCAAGAACGGAGCCGCATCACCCAGGGACGACCTGTATGGGCGGGTAGGGTACGGGCAATCAGCTCTAGCTGGGGATGGTGGGGCTGAATGGTAAAGATCAAGGTGCTGCGCGTATCCATGATGCGGTAGAGCTGCTGAAAGTGATGCCGGATCAGAGCATCGTTTGGCAAAATTTCATGCAGTCCAGACACTACCACGACCGTTGGGCGGGGATGTACCTGGTTCAGGTCGCCATCATTAAAGGCATCTGCCTGTTCGATGTGAGCCGCTACGCCAAGCTGCCTGGCGAGTTGACGGGCTTTGGAGACGTTCTCTAACTTATAGTCGCGTAGGGTCGCCTTGATCGCTTCTGGGGGAAACGCTTGCAAAACCTCTAAATCGTAACGACCCCCGCCACAGGCGACGTCTAGCAGGTTGCAGGGAAGCCCCTGCTGCCGGTAGGTCTGCAATACCTGCCGCAGGGTGTTCTTTAGCAGTTCTGACCGCTGCCGGATACCCCGCCACCCCTGGGAGTTCAAATAAATCCAATCAATTAACATCCCTACTGGTGTGATGCCGCTGGGCTGGTTGCGGTAGACATATTCCAGCATGACTCCCGAATCAAACCCATAGCGAAAGCCAAGGCGAATGCCGCTGGATAACTTGCCAGCTGTTTTGAGGGAGAGACCCAGCAATCTGTAGTACCAGGTTTTGGGATTCCAGGCGGGCAGTGGGCGCAGAAGATCTTCGTAAGCAGGAAGTGATTTTTGCAACATGTTGACCTCTAATTAAGGACTGAATTGGAATCGGAACTGCATTCAGGTAAGAAGCTTTTTTTCTGTTGATAGAGCCTGTATGTGCGCTGTCAGTTGTTCGAGAAATGCTTTCTTTTGACCGCTCCAGTAGAGCGGTTCGCCGATGTAGGTCCAGCACAGAAAGGGCACCAGCAGCCTTTCGCCTTTGGGCAAGGCTTTGCCCAGTCCCTGCAGAAAAATGGGCACGATGGGGACTTCTGGGTGCTGCTTGGCCAAGTGGGCAATGCCGCTTCTAAACTCGCCTAAGTGTTCTGGTTTTCCCCTAGAGCCTTCGGGATACAGAATCAGGATTTGGTTTTGGGCGAGCGCTGCTGCACAGCTCCTGAGAAAAGTTCGGTAGCCACAACTGGCCCGGTGGGAGCGGCTTTCTTCTGGCTCACAGGAAACTGGAATGATGTCTAAAACGTGGCGGGAGAACCAGGCGAGCCAGCAGCTTTGCTTGAGGAAGTACTCCTCGTTGGCTACAGGCCGCAGGCGATGCGCCATTGACAGCGGGAACAGAGACAGGATGACAAAGGTATCTAGATGGCTGTTGTGGTTGGCCACTAAGATAGCAGGGCCAGAGCGGGGTAATCGTTGCCGATGCTGGATGCGGAGGCCGAGAAGAAGCCACACTACTGCCTTGGCCATGAGGAGAAAGATCACTTTCCAAACTCGGGTCATAACCACTGCCCCCGGTAATAGAAGTAGACGGTGAGATGGAAAAACAGAGGGGCAGTGTAGGTGAGGCTGTCAATGCGATCTAAAATGCCGCCATGACCGGGCAGCAAAGTGCCGCTGTCTTTAATGCCCAGATCTCGTTTCAGTGCAGAAACGGTGACATCGCCAATGAATCCGGTCAGGCTGAGAAGCAGCCCCAGGCAGAGTGCATGCAGCGGGTTGAACGGTGTTAGCCAGGGAGCCAATGCGATCGCAAGTCCCGCTGTTACTAAAAGACCTCCTAGTAACCCCTCAACAGTCTTGCCGGGGCTCACTTTGGGCGTTATCTGATGGTGGCCCCATAGCTTACCTGCGATGTACTGGGCAATGTCATTGATTTCGGTGAGCAGCACCAGATACACCAGGAGGCTAGTGCCATTTGCGATCGCATCCCCCGTTGCGGGCAAGTTCAACAAATAGCAGAGGTGGCTAAGGGTAAACACGGTCAGCATTAGCCCCCAATGGAGCGTGCCGATGGCGTTCAAAAACCCTTCTGTTTCTCCCACCAGCACCATGCGCATGGGCAGAAACAGAAACATATAGACGGGAATAAAAATGAGAAACATGCCATACCAGCCGATGTAAATCCAGAAATACTGGAGCGCGATGGCTAGATAGGCCCACAGCAGCACATGGCGATCGGCAGAGCGGGTTGGGATTAGGGAGAGATATTCCTTCAGCGCCAGATAGCTCAGAAAGGCAAAAAAGAGAATAGAAACAGTGCGATTGGGCAGTAGTGCCAGGCTAAACACCGTCACCATGAGCCACCACGACCAGATGCGGTCTTTCAACTCGCTGTAGTCTTTTTCAGAATTACAGTAGGCCAGGCCAAAGATGACCGCCGTAGCCACTGCCAGCAGACCATAAACGCCAGCCAGGGTCCATATCACCGGCAGAGGCAGGGTTAGCTGCACGGGGCTACCTCCTGAAGAGTCCCTTGAACGCGGTTGACGACAGTCCAGAGATGCAAGCAGATAACTACGGCCCAGGTAGCCGTTAGCCAAGTGCCCGGTGCTAGGCCCAGCCCCAGCGCTAGCCCTACAGCCCCAAAAACGAAGGCGCGATCGCTCTTGCCCATTGGGCCTTCGTAACCGCGCTTCTGTGCGATCGCAAGGCCCAATACCCCAGTCATTTCGCTCAGCATGGCCAGCATGACAACCCCCACGACCCACGGGGCAGCAACCCCCGGAATCAGGCAGAACGGCAGATAGAGTGCAGCATCAGAAAGAACATCCCCCAACTCGTTCAGCAGAAATCCTAAAGGGGTGGTTTGACCCTGTTCACGAGCTAGCATGCCATCCATTGCATTCAGCCCCATTCGCCCTAAGAGGACGACGGGTAAGCCCAGAAGCACCCCTGGCGATTGAGGGCAGGCTGTGATGACTAGTCCCATAACCCCAGATAGCCCCAGTGCCAATACCGTGACGTGATTGGGGGAAACCCGCCAGATCGCCAATTGGTCAACCAGTGGCCGCAGTCGATTTTGAAATGCCGGTTTGCATTGATATAGCGTGTGCATTAGCCCTGTAGACAACTCATGAGCCAATCATGCAAGCTGTGCCTCTGTAATGAGAATGAGTCAATCGAGCAACCTGCACAGCCCCCGAAGGGAAAAGCAAGAGAACGAAGTAGAACGAAGTAGTGCGAAGTTTTTCTCGAAGCCCTGCTATAGTCGGCGTTAGGGGCATTCACCCATCGGTAGGCACTATGTCAGCATTTCCCGCCTTTCGTCCCGAAGTCTTACCGCAATGGCTTCCCCCAACCCTGCATCAACAGTATGTGTCGCTGATGATGCGGCGGGTGGGCATGACCCGGCGGCGGACTGAGTGCTTCATCCGACTTTGGCTCTATCTATTCCTAAAAGATTGCCAAACTCGGCGGGCGCTGCCCAAGCCGCCCTTGACAGGATTGGCGTTTCCCCAGGGTTGGGTTGAGTGTAGCTGTAGCGAGGCAGCCGAGCTATTCTATGGCGATCAAGAGCGGGGCGGCGATCGCTCAGCTGGCATGATGCTCGACAAGCTAGCTGCTCTGGGACTGATCAAAAAACAGTTTGATGGCAACTGCACCCAAATTGAAATACAGCCCTTGCCAGAGCTGCTTAAGTGGGATGATTTGGATGCTCCAGCAATCGTTAAACCTGATGTCTTTGACCCACGCTGCGATGCCATTCCTATCGCTAACTTGTTAGCCAGCAACTATAACTGGCTCAATCGCAACACAGATACGTTGCCCTACCGGATTGCCAATATTTTGCGAGACTGGGCTAGTCAGTATGCAGCCGGAATGCGCGTATTGCGGCGCTGTGACAATCAAAATCCAGTCGGTTTCTATGCGCTCTACCCGACCCGGCGAGCATCGGAAGTTAGGTTCTTTGCCCCGCCCAGCCAAGGGCTGCACCTAAGCCAGGTAGCTGAAGCCGATCCCTTTGAAATGGCTTTACCTGGCGATGAAGAATGTCGGTCCGTTTTTGTGCGTAGCTGGATGATTGATAGTACCTATCAGAAACAGGCTCAAACTAGCTTGTTAGAAGACGCGCAGCAAACGCTTGAACAGATGAAGCAGGACTTTCCCAATCTATGGGATATGTATACCCTGATTATTCACCCCAGCTATGCAGAACTGGCGCGAGTTCTGGGATTTCAGAAAACTAGCTCTGATCCTAAATTGCCGCTTTATTGGATGTATCAAGCCGTAGATCGATTTCAGCAGCTCGATATGCGGCAAATCCTGATGTAGTACTTCTGGCTCTTTGGTTACTTGAGTTAACCAATCTAGCGATTGCCGGTAACGTCTTTCAGATTCCCAGCTGCAAATAACAGCAACACTACATCAGTGACGTCTCTACATATTTTTTAGCGAATGGTTGACTTAACGAATGGCTCAGCCTGTCGAGGGTATTATCGGGAGACTGGCGGTTAAGGGAAAAGCATGGTCGAGAATCCTCAATCCCGGATTCGACTTGAACTTGAACTATCTCCTGATCAATCGGGTTTGTTAGCCGGGTTAGAAGCCTGGTTAGCGCTCGGCCTGATCTCCGAAGAGCAGGTGCGTGACCTCTGCCAGTCTCGCCTAGTGTGCGCCCTACCCCCGGTTCCGGTGGTTCAGGCGTCAGGCCCAGAATCAGAATCAGACTTTGCAGGGTTGGGAGCAGACTGGCCCGCAGACGACGAAGTAACTGCGCCTTCTGCAGAGCCCTCCTCCGAACCGTTGAGAGGCTTCCTCCCGCCCGAGGCCCAGCCCCAGGGGCGGCCCAATCGAGGCCGGGAGCGAGGGGAACGCCCCGCTCCTCGTGTCCGCCATTCCCAGCCGGTTAATATTTGGCTGCAGCAGCTGATGGGCGAACTCAGCGTCGTTTGGCTGCTGGGGCTGGGCGTGTTTTTGGTGGTGCTGTCTTCGGCGGTGCTGGCAGCTACTCAGTGGGGCCAGTTCAATACGGTGGGCCAGTACCTGATTTTGCTGGCCTATACTGCTGTCTTTTGGGCCATTGGGCTATGGAGTACGACCCATGCCCGGCTGCAGCTTACTTCTAAAACGCTGCAGATTATGTCGCTGCTGCTGGTGCCGCTCAATGGGTGGGCTATCGATGCCTTAAGGGTGGGGAGAACGGGCGGGGGGCTGCTGGTCAGCGTTATCGCGCTGCTGCTGCTGTCTCTTATGGCGTTGCAGGTGCTGCGTCGTCTGTCTGCGCCACTCGTGCAGGGGGTGTGTTTTTTGGGGTTGGCCTATCTGCATTTGGGCTGGTCGCTTCCCTGGGTGCCGCTGTTGGCTGCCTATGTCGGTGCGACCGGCAGTGCCCTAGCCACGCTGAGCGATCCGCGGGTAGCTGTTTCTGATCGCCGTTCGGTACGGCTGCCGCTGCTGCTGGTGATTTTTGCGCTGGGGCTGCTGCTGTTGCGATCGCTAACTGTTTTCCCCTCCGATCAGTGGGGTCAGCTAGGGCTAGCCTTTGGCCTGTATGGTGCTTCGCTCGTGTGGCTGGGTCTGCGGCACTGGGGCGCGCCGCCTGCTCCTGATGTTGCCGGAGCGGAGGGGGCAAATTCCTCCCCATCTCAACCCCGTCTACCTCTAGCCCAGTGGAGTCTATGGGGTGGGCGGGCATTGCTTTGGTGGGGCTGGCTGCTGGCTTTGGCCCAGTGGCCTGCTCAGGCATTGGGGGTCAGCATTTTGGGTTTGGGCCTGCGGCTGTTGCAGCTACGACAGGGTGGCAGGCGTTGGGATCTGGTGGCGGCATTTGCGATCGCACTGCACATCCCCTTCCTGGTCTGGGAGCTTGTGCCCCTAGCCCTGCAAACGCGGCTGGTCATGCCCTTAACTAACCTGACCGGCACCGCTGAAAATCCTGATCTTTTGCTGGGCATTACCCTATTTCCCTACGTGGTGCTGATGGTAGGGGTCGCTGATACCTTTTACCGCAGCAGCCGTCGCCCATTAGGCGCTGCCAGCGAGGGCATTGCAGTCGGGTTGGGCGGGGCGCTAACGCTTCTCAGCAGCTTTGATTCAACTGTGCTGGTGCTCAATCTCATTGCCTCCAGCATGACTGCTCTGACTGCCACCCTGCGCCGCCAGCCGCTTCAGCCTTGGCGGGTCTATGCCACTAATGCTCTAGCGCTGTTGACCGTGGCGGTAATTGTTGCCGATCGCTGGCCTGCACTCTCGCCTAGCCGCTGGACTGCTGTGGTCTTTAGCCTGATGGCCGCAGAACTGTTGCTCAGCCGGGGGCGGCGCAACCTATGGCAGGAGAGCGCCTGGACTTTGGGACGGCTGCTGGCTGGACTGGCCTATCTATTGTTGCTGGAGCGGCTGATTGAGGTTAACTTTCAAACTCGATTGAGCCTGCTGGGCCTGAGCATTCCCCTGGTGCTGCTGCTGGTGCGGGGCTACTCCGGCAGTGTGCTGGCTCTCGGCCTGACTGCTCCGTTGACTCTAGGTTTGCCGCTGACCCGGCTGGTGGGGCTCGGCACAGCGACGATTCTGGCGGGCGTCAACAGCCGTTTTCGGCAAGAGTTGGGGGTGGCAATGCTGACCCTGGGCTTTGCTCTGGGTTGGGTGGTTAGTCTGCTGCACGACGGGGTGCCGGGGCTGCTGCCCGACAATACCTACTGGTACTTGGTGGGGGCAGTCGTGACCCTGGTGCTCTGGCTGGCTTGGCGTCGCCTGTCGGCAGTAGAGCTAGAGCCAGTCCCCGAAAGTTGGCAAGGGCTGTATGGCATCGCGTGCGATCGCTGGGGCTTTATCCTCAGCGGCGTGGTTCTCCTAGGGCTGACGGTAGAATCGGGGCTGCTCTACAGCGATCTGCGGCCTGCCTACCTGACCTACGCTCTGGCGCTGCTGGGATTGATCGGGGCGCTCTTCTGCCGCTTTTGGAGGCAGCCTCAGCCGCTGGCGGTTTATAGCCTGGGCTGGGCTACGGTGTTGCTGCTGGCAGAAGGGCTGCGCTGGCAGGACGGCACTCGATTGACTCTTGCGATCGCAGTTCTAGCTCTAGGAGGGCTCACGCTGGCTCTGGGGTATGGGTTGCGATCGCGTCTACCCGCCCTGCTTCCGGCTTTGCATCACTTGGGATTGGCCTATGCCCTGCTCAGCCTGGGTCTGCGAACGGGCTATTTTACAGCCTGGTCTGGCTGGCTCACGCTAGCGGCTTCGCTAATTGCTCTAGAAGTGGGGCGACAGCGCCGGCCCTGGCTGCGGTGGCTGGGTCTGGTAGGCATTTCCCTGGGCTGGTACGAGCTGGTGGTTTATCGGCTCTCCCAAGCCAGTGGCGGGTATGCGGCCGATGGGCTGGTGATGTTGGCCGGAGTGGCCCTGCTGCTGATGGGCATTTACCGCCTCTCTGCCGGACGGGTAGAGCAGCATTTGAGGCTGCCTCAGAGAGAGCTACGGGTAGCGGCTCACGCGCATTGGGTCGTGGGCAGTGTGCTGATGCTGTTGTCGGCGGCGTCTGCCCTGATTAGCGGCGGGCCGGGACTCCCCTGGTTGGCGCTAGCGATTGGTCTGGGCTTTGTGCTTTATGCGCTCTGGCAAGGACGATTTCCAGCGGCGGCTGACATCCAACCGCTTTGGATTTATCTGGGGCTGGTCGAGCTAGTCGGCTGGATTGCCTATCTGCGCCTAGCTTTTTACCGCCTGGTTTTCCTAGACCCTTGGTGGGGAGTGGTCGCCTGCGGTCTAGCCGTAGCGTTTTACTGGCTACCCTGGCATCGCTGGGGCTGGCCCCAACGCCCCTGGCGAGTGACGGCGGTGATTCTGCCGCTGGCAACTTTGATTATCACAGGCGGCTTAAACCACGTACCCTCGCTGTGGATCACGGCAGGCTTTTATGGCTGGCTGGCCTGGTCATCTCGACGGGTGCGGCTGTCTTATCTATCGGTGGGGCTGGGCATCTGGGCGATTTGGTACTGGCTGTGGGAGCGCTCAATCTCCGACGGGCTGGCCCAGGTTGGCCCCTGCGGGCTAGCGCTGCTGTATGCGGCCCAGGTTGATCCGGCTCTCCAGAGCGACGAGCACCGAGAAGCCCGCCACTGGTTTCGAGTGATGGGTCTGGGAATCATCTTGGTCGTGGCCCTGTTTTCAGAACGATGGACGGGCCTGCCGGTGGGCGTGGGGAGCTTGGGTGCGATCGCACTTGGCCTGCTGCTGCGCACCCGCGCCTTTCTCTACATCGGCACCGTCATCTTTGGCCTCAATGCCATTAACCAGCTTGTGCTCTTAAACGCGACCTATCCCTTTATCAAATGGGTAATCGGCATCGTGGTCGGCGTCGCCCTGATCTGGATTGCCGCCGACTTCGAGCGCCGCCGCGACCAGTGGCTCATCCTGACCCAGGGCTGGGTGCAGGAGTTAGATCGGTGGTCTTAGAGGCCGTTAGAGCCTAAAAGCAGCAAAACTTACCCCAAACGCCCGGTTAGGTTAGCAATTGCCGCTACTAGCTCAGAGATTTCAACGGGTTCTACCAGATGAATGCGAAACCCTTGGGCAAAAATGCGATCGAGATCTTCGCTAGTAGGCACTAGGGCAATGACCGGAATCAATTTTTGAGTCCTGGTTTCTAGCTGCCTAACTTCTTGAATTAAGAGACTAAAGTCGTCGCTGCAGAGAACATCAACTAGCACAATGTCTGGCGGGTTGTGGTTCAGGGCAGCGAGGGCAGCGGCAGCAGAGGCCGTATTTACCAACGCCTGCCGAACCTGCCCTAGCTCACGCTGAAGCCGAGATTGTTCTGAGCTGTCAGCAATCACCAAAATTCGGATGCCGGTCAACCCCATCATGCCAAACTGAAACCCTGGTGCATGGGCTTTGCCCCAATCGCACATTAATTCGGTAATCGGGCGCAGGGTTTCGCCGTAGGCAGTCAACGAATATTCAACCCGAGGCGGAGATTCCCGATAGGCTTGTCGGTGAACTAAGCCGCCTGCTTCTAACTCACGCAGCTGCTGGGTCAACACCTTTTGAGTAATCCCCGGCATCAGCTGCATCAGTTCCCCAAAGCGCTTGGCTCCTCGCCTTAACCACCACAAAATGGTGCATTTCCATTTTCCCCCAATCAATTCAAGCGTTACTTCGACCGGGCACCCGTACTGCTTTTCTGCCATCTTCAGTGTCTAAAGGTATCCATTTGGTAACGATTGAACGGGCATGATAGCGTGCCTCAATGAAGCGTTGCAAAGCTGTTTATCTTCAAATTCTCTCCAATCTTTAAGAAAGTGCCCATGCCACTATAGCGAGTTCTAAAACCCTTAGACTTCGCAGGGGATGGGGCCAACCGCTCTTCTCTATCTCTGCTTTCTACTCACTCAAGCCTCTCCTTTAAAACTTATGCCGATTGTTTCACCACAACGTCAACCCTTGCCAAAAGGTCAACTGCTGATCAATCATCAGTGGCGAGACGCTTCCAATGGCGAAATCCTGCCGATTATTGACCCCACGACTGAAGAAGTCACTACCGAAGTCGCTAAAGCCACGGTTGAGGATGTCAATGCGGCGGTTGAAGCGGCCCATCGAGCCTTTGAGTCAGGCCCGTGGTCGCGAATGCACCATGAGGAGCGGGCCAAGATTCTCTTTCGCATGGCTGACTTGATCGACGAGCGCGGTGCAGATATCGGATTGCGTGAGTCAATGGACATGGGCATGCCCTACCGAGATTTTATGGAGATCATTCTGCCCCACTGTTCTGGGCTATTTCGCTTTTTTGCGGGGCAGGCCATGAGCGCTATGAACGGCAGTTACCGTAGTTCCTATGAGTCAAACGTGCGGATATTAACGCGGCGGGAGCCTCTCGGTGTGGTGGCTGCTATTACGCCCTTTAACTTCCCCTTTGCGCTCACCTGCTCTAAAGTTGCTCCGGCCCTGGCCGCCGGAAATACCGTGGTTCACAAG
This sequence comes from Pseudanabaena sp. FACHB-2040, assembly GCF_014696715.1. Classification (NCBI taxonomy): domain Bacteria; kingdom Bacillati; phylum Cyanobacteriota; class Cyanophyceae; order Pseudanabaenales; family Pseudanabaenaceae; genus Pseudanabaena; species Pseudanabaena sp. FACHB-2040. The sequence continues at coordinate 240,570 of NZ_JACJQO010000006.1, read as the reverse complement.
CCCGCCTCTGATACGCCCCTATCGGCTCTGGCGCTAGCGCAAATTGCCCTAGATGCCGGTTTGCCTGAGGGGGTTTACAACCTGGTGACAGGCCCAGGTGGCTCTCTAGGAGATGCCTTAGTGAAGCACCCCTTGGTAGAAAAAATTGCCTTTACCGGATCTACTGGGGTGGGTCAAAACATCATCCGCAACAGTGCCGATACGCTCAAGCACACCACAATGGAGTTAGGGGGTAAAGCGCCGCACCTTATCTTTGCAGATGCAGATCTAGAGTCAGCCCTACAGGCAGCTTTTTGGGGCATCTTTTGGAATAAGGGGGAAGTGTGCGTTGCTGGTTCCCGCATTCTGGTGGAACGCTCAATTTATGATGAGTTTGTCAACCGCTTCGCTGTTATGGCGAAAGAATCGGTGTTGGGAGATCCGCTCGATCCGGCCACTCAGATTGGCCCAATTGCTAATCGCAAAGAGTATGAAAAGATTCTTGGCTACATCGATAGCGGTAAAGAAACAGCCCGTCTAGTCGCTGGTGGCAGTACTCAACAAATCAATAGCAAAGGTTATTTTATTGAAGCAACGGTATTTGCCGATGCTACTAACGATATCAAAATCGCCCGTGAGGAAATTTTTGGTCCTGTAGTGCCGCTCATTCCCTTTGACAGCGAAGAAGAGGCCATTCGGATTGCTAACGATACCCCTTACGGTCTGGCAGCAGGCATTCAAACCAGCGATATTCGCCGCGCCCTGCGGCTAGCTGACCACCTTAAAGCGGGCACGATCTGGACGGATACTTGGCATAAATACCATCCTAATGCGCCTTTTGGCGGGTACAAGATGTCAGGATATGGCCGCGAACAGGGTACAGAAGCGCTAGAAAGCTACACCCAATACAAATCTGTTTGGTTGAACTTGGCTTAGTATTTAGCAGTGCTCAAACCACAGCAATCAAGAAGACTTGAAAGCTTCTACTGGGCTGTGAATCAGTCATTTGCACAATGCTTTAAGTATGTGACGGAAAATCCTAAGCAACTAAGTCATGAAAATGAAACATTGGGCTGCTGTCTTTACGGGCTGGCTGGGGGGTGCGATCGCACTGCCCCTAGTCGCCACTGCTCAGGAACTGCCGCCAATTTTTGCTGACGATCCAGTAGCGCTGGTGCCCAGTACAACGGTGGCCCAGTTTCCGGTCAACACCTTCCTAGAAAATATCGCTATCGATACCGATGGAACGCTATTTGTCACCAGTCACGAAACAGGCACCCTCCTAAAAATCACGCCCGATGGGACTGTTTCGGAACTCGCCACCTTAGAGGGCAAAGTATCAGGAGTTGCGATCGCCCCTGAAGGTGGGGCTTCGACCCTCGCGCCCGATGGCACGCTGCTGGTTACTGGTTGGACTGCTGAGAACGTGCCGGTAATTTCGCAAGTTGCTTTAGATGGCACCGTCACAACGTTGGCGACCCTGCCCGAGGCCGTTTTCTTGAACGGCATTACCCCAATCTCGGCCAATCGCTATCTAATTGCTGACTCCTATCGCGGGGCTATCTGGCAGCTAGACACTGAGACAGGCAGGGTTGAGATTTGGCTAGAGCATCCTTTACTGGCTCGTCGTTCCGCAGACAGTCCTATCCCTGCAGTGAATGGACTCAAGCGGTTTGAAGACACGCTCTATGTCTCCAACACAGACCAGATGCTGCTGCTCACCATTCCCATTGACGGCCAAGGCGCAGCCGGTGAACCAGAAGTTTTGCTAGAAGAGGTCAACATTGATGACTTCGCCTTTGCCGCAGATGGCACCCTGTACGGGACGACCCACATCTACAACAGCGTGATTCAAATTGCGCCCGAGGGGGCCATCACCGTAATTGCCCAGGCCGAACAGGGCGTGACTGGCAGCACAGCTTTGGCCTTTGGTCGCATGGATTGCGATCGCACCGCCCTCTATGTCGTTACCAATGGCGGCATGTTTTTGCCGCCCCCAACAGGCGTCGTCCCCGCCGAGGTGGTGCGCTTAGAAGTCGGTAAAGCAGCATTAGCCACAGACTAAATCAAACCCTAACCAGGAACAATCACTATGAAAATTGGCATTATCGGCGCGGGCAATATGGGCACGGGCCTGGGCAAGTTTTGGGCTAAAAACGGCCACAAGCTCATGTTCAGCTATTCCCGCAGCCCAGAAAAATTAAAGGCCGCCGCTGAATCAGTTGGGCTCGGAGTACAGGTGGGCACCCCCTCAGAGGCGGTACAGTTTGCCGATGTTGTCGTGCTGTCGATCGCCTGGGCAGCGGTTGAAGACGCTTTGCAGCAGGCAGGCTCACTAGACGGCAAGATTGTGTTTAGCTGCGTCAATGCCCTCTTGCCCGACATGAGTGGGTTAGCCGTAGGCACGACCACCTCTGCGGCTGAAGAGATCGCCAAACTTATCCCAAAAGCTCGGCTCGTAGAAGCCATGCCGCTATTTGCCGAAGTCCTACACGCTCCCTCTCAGCAGCTTAGTGGACAGACCCCCAGCGTGTTCTACTGCGGCGATGACACAGAAGCTAAAGCCATCGTCGCTGACCTGCTGCGAGAAACCGGGTGTGACCCCATTGATGCAGGCCCCTTACGCAACGCCCGCTACATCGAACCTGCAGGGATGCTGCTAGTTCAACTAGCCTACGCTCAGCAAATGGGCCCCGTTGCAATGAAGCTGCTTCACTAAGACGAGGCATAAAGCTTTCCGGCTCCCTCTCTTTCCTGATTCCTTTCCCCCTACTGGGCTGTCACCCAAGTCGTCAGCTCCAGCAGCAGCGCTAGGGTCAGCAGCAGCAGCGTGAATGCGATGCCTCGCTTCTGCTGCCTGAGCTGCCGTAGCAAAATCAAGTTCTTTTCCTGCAATACCAGCCTGAGTTCGGCTTCAGTTTGCTGCTGCTTTTCTCGGGCTTCTTCCAGCTGCAGCAGCAGCTCTGGAGTTTGCTCCTGGCGCACGTACTTCACTAGATAGTCGTGGACAAGCTGGTAGCTGTCTTCGGGGTCTTCAGGAATTTCAAAGACCAGGCCCGACCCCACCAGAATAAACAGCACTAGATCGAGCTGGTCAGGGATGAACTCAACGTCTAAAAAAGACAAATCGTACTCCAAGTCCTCTCTCGTCTTTAGAGGGCGGTAGAGGCGACCCTCTTTGTCTTCGTCAGTCAGGAGATACAGCACGACTTGGGCCAGCTCTCGGTTGGGTGGGCCGCAGTCTTTAACTGCGGAAGCGAGAAATCGCTGTACTAGCCTTTCTTTGGGCTGCTCACCCAGAGCTTTGTACTGCTTGAAGGTAGTAATATTCTCCCGCTGCAGCTGGGCTCCAAGCACCTGTAGCTCGATTGGTCGCACGTCGCCCGTCTCTCTAGCTAGCTCCTTAACCACACAGCGGATCAGGGCATCTTCTAGATAGTACTGGGCCGACTCGGTGAGCTGCCGAATCACAGACTCAGCACTGGCCTGAGAGAAGTTGCCCAGAGGGTAGCGCACGTCGCTGCTGAGCAGGCCGCCATCAATAATGCTGACATCGGTCTGCCGCTCGATTTCTAACAGGTAGTGCAGGTAGTCTTCTCGCAGGCCCAGCACCAGCTTGACCCAGGGCAGCTTTAAGCAGAGGGAGAGAAAGTCGTAAAACGGCTGGCGAGCGGCCAACTCATCCCGCTCAAAGAAAAAGTCTTCAAACTGATCGAAGATCAGCACCGCGAAGTAGTTGTTATCAGTGGCCGTCTTGAGCGCAGAAATGAAGAAGTCATATTCTGTGAAGGGCGTCTCTTGACCAGGCTCCAGCGGCAGTTTGCTGATAGCAGGTAGCGCTGCTAGTCCAGGAAAAGTCGACCTTAGATCGGCGGCAATGCCCTGCTCCCAATTGCCATAGGTCTGCACCAGGATGGGGACAGTTGTGCGGCCCTGGGGTGTTAGCGAACGCAGGGCAGGAATGAGCCCTGCATTGAGGATGGAACTTTTGCCTACCCCTGAGGGCCCGTGGATAACGAGGATCTGGTAGCGGGCTTCTTGCAGGCGGTTGAGCAGATTTGCGACGTCTTGCTGACGGCCCGAAGCGGCAATTTCTGCAGAGACAGTGGTGGTGTTGTCTGGGGGAGGAGGCGTGACTGACCGCTGGTGGGGCTGCAGCGCACCCGCTCCAATGAAAGCCCTGAAGTTGTGGCGGTATTCTACCCGGCGGCGTTCGAGCTTGACTTCAAAGGCGCGGCGGTAGTCGCCCAGCTCATAGTGGTGGTGAATCAACTCCTCCAGAATCTGCAGGTAGAGAATCAGGTCGGCATCGGGATCAACTTCTTGACGGGCTTGGTCTAGCAGCGAAATGGCATTTTTGGGTTGGTCTAGCTCCATCTGGGCTTCTCCCAGCAAGAAGCGGTACCAGCCCCGCTGAAAGCGCTTGGCAATCTGCAAACCCTCGGCCAAGGCTGGGCTGTCGGGGCTATCTTGTAGGCGCTGCTCGGTTTGCTCTAGCAAATCTAGGGCTCGTATCGCTTCGGCCTGGGCCGTTTGCCAATTTTGCCGATTGAGCGCAACTTCGGCCAAAAAACCATGATCGCGGGCCTGCCGCACCCAGTCGCCTGTCTGCTGGTGTAGCGTCAGCGCTTCCTGAGCAACGGTTTCTAGGGTGGTCCAGTCCTGCTGCTTTTGCAGCACCTCAGCTAGGGAGGGGATAAAGCGAGCGATTAGCTCTGGCTGCTCGGTTTGGCGAAAACAGGCCAGTCCTGCCTCGAAGTAGCGGCGGGCTGATTTTAGCGAAGCTTGATAGGTAGCGCGCTGTAGGACGGCTAGACTGCGCCACCAGAAGCCGAGGTGGAGAAGGAGGGTGGCTTTTTTGTGGAGCGGAGTAGGGGGTGAGGGGAGAAGGGTGGATGGGTGAGGGGAGGTGGGGGGTAGGTCTGGTGATTGGGTTTCGGGGGTTTCTGCTTGTTGTTTCCAGTAGGCTAGGCTTTCTTCGTAGCAGTCTTTGGCTTCGTCCATTTGTAGGCGGCTGTGGGCCTGTCGCCCTTGGGCAAAGAGCAGGCTGGCGTCGAGGTCAGCGCTGAGGGTGCTGCCGTAGGTTTCGAGGTCGCGTAGGGCGTAGGTGAGCTCGTTGCCGAGGCGGTTGGTGCCTGAAAGATCGATCAGTGGGTTAGCTGGAATGGCATCGGGGAGGCCCTTGAGAAAGCGCACGAATAGCTCGTCGGCTTCGCGATGCAGTCCGGCGATCAGTTCGTCGGGAGGCATTTCAAAGCGGATGGTAGGGGGGCCTAGGTTTTTGAGATCCTGGGCCAGCTGGCTCATCTGAGAGAGTACGTAGTCGTCGATCCAAAGCACTAGGGGCAGGGATAGCTGTTCGCGGAAGCTGTCGCGGGCCAGGTTGGCTGCTTTGAGAATGGCCTCTAGGTTTTCGACGGTATCGAGGTCGCTTACCATCAGAGCGATGGGCGTGGGGGCATCGGACGGGTTGAGCCGCAGATGGATTTGAATGGCTTCTAGCAGGCTGGGCAGGTGCTGGGACAGATTTAGCACTTGCAGGTTGGGGTAGAGCTTGAGCAGGTGATCGAGTAGGGTGCTCTGCAGCCGCTGGTAGTTGCAGCGAACCAAAATCAGGGTAAATCGGTTGGATTGGAGTGCGATCGCACGCTCCAAATCACGCAAAGCCTCCTGATTAAAAGACAGCAGATCGGGCAGGGGCAGTTGAGCAGTCATGGGTTAACCTGAGGTCGCAGCCGCTGGTAAGCGTCTGTCTCTGTCAGCACTGGGTTAATGCCAAACCAGCGTTCCTCCGGGGCTCGGTACTCCAGTAGGTAGAGGCTACGCAGCAGCTTGTTATAGTCATCGCTGGTGTTGACCCGACCTCGATCGACCGCCTCCATCAGCATTTTCCATTCGTGGTCATCGATCAGGCTGGCTAGGTCGTCTCGCTCGTTGCGGATCACGGCTTCTAAAGTGGCGCGGGAGAAGGGTGGGTCTTGCTTGAGCAGGCAGCCGTACATTAGCCGCATCAGGTTGCGCATGTGGCCGCCGCTGATGTAGCAGAGCCGATCTAGCGTAGCCTCGTCTTCAAACACTTCAGTGATGTGGGCCAGCCGCTGCTCTGGCGAAAACTCTGGAAAGGCGCGAGCCAGCGCCATCTGCCGCAGCAGCACCAGTCCCGGCTCGTAGGGTTCGTTATCGCGGGTTTGGACAGGCACCATCGGCAGCACCTTAGGCCGATCGCCAAAGCGGTTGATCAGCTGGGGCAGCTCATCCGAAAACACCAGCTCTAGAGGGATGGTGTAAACCACATGGCAGGCCAATCCCTTAAGCTGCTCTCCCCGCCCCACAAACAGATATTCTGACTGCAGTCGGTTGCCCACCTTCTGCACAGTATCCATGCGATCGAGGTTATCGACGATAACCACCAAACCGCGCTTGCCCTGCTGGGGGAGACGTGCGATCGCAGGCCCCAGCAGCTGATTGTTGATTGCTTCAATGATGCTGCGGGTGCGTGGCTCCAGGTACTGCTGCAGCTGGCTCAGTCGCTCGGTGCTGGCGCGAGCTTCGGCAGTCACCGAGGCCATGCCCACCGAAAAACTTACCTCCGTTAAATTCACAGGCGTTTGAAACAGCTGCGACAAATCCTCCAGCAGCCGCTCAAAGTAAGTAGGCCGCAGCCGAATGCCGATACCCTCTAGGCTCTCACTGATCCGCCGAGTAATCGCCATCAGCACGTTCGTCACCTCCACATTGCCCATCTCCAGGTCTTGGTCTGACTGGAAATAGACCACATGAAACCCCTGGCTCTCTAGGTTGGCCTTGAGCCGCAGCAGCTCGGTAGACTTGCCGCTCCCCACATGCCCCGTGAATAGCTGAGCCGTCGCCTGATTGGGATAAAGCAGGGCAATAGAGCGACCCAACTCTTGCACAATATCGCCCCCCCGCACCCCTGAGAAGTTAATAAAGTAGCGCTGGTCCTCCGGGTTAGAAACCGCCAGAGGGCGACTGGGGTTGCAGGCCTGATAGAAGCGAGGAAGATCCAGCATAAAGACGCCAAAGCAGGATTTACCCCCAGGGTATCGCAGGATTTTTGGGAAGGGAGGAGGGGTGGGATGCTCATCCACCCATCTACTCATCCACCTCTCCTCCCCCCTTAACCCATCCACCTTTCAACATCCAACCTTCACCCTAAGTCAACAGGTTCAGCAAAATTCTCATAATCCTGATCAAAAATCCTGAATGGTAAACCCTGCCTGCGAAAGCTTTATGTGACGGCTGAACATGTCGGCTACACAAATTTCGCAATAGGGGGGCAGCAAGCATGGGCAGAAAGGCACTGCTGGTCGGGCTCAACGTTTACAGCTTTATGGGCGGTGAACCTGAGGAGTCTCCGGCGCTGCAAAACCTGAAGACGCTTAAACAGGTTTTACACTCCGACATCGGCCAGTTTCCAGAAGATGCAGTCGAAACTTTGATAAATCCGGATACTCAGCAGATCCGGCAGGCCATTGAACGGCTAAGCTCTCACTGTCGGCCCGATGATCTGCGGTTGCTCTATTTTTGTGGCTTGGGCCTGATCGATCTGCCAACGGGCGGGCTTTATCTAGCTGGATACGACACTTACCTGCATAACCCGATGGCGACGGCAGTCTCGGAGGATTTCTTGCGAGGTATGCTGAACGCGAGCCACTGCCGCGAACAGATTATGATTTTTGATGCCCGTTGGGCTGTGACGGGTGCTGATGTGTCAGAAGCACTTGGTAGCGGGCACACCCATCGGCTAGTAGCGCAGCTAGCAGGAGAGTATCGGGCTGTGCTGATGGCCCAAAATGGTTTTGGTGCAGGCTGGTCGCTTGCCTCTACTGGGCTCTCTGACTATACCCAATGCCTGATCGAAGGACTGATTACTGGGCTGGCAAATGTGAGTGCTGATGGCTTTGTTTCTACTGCCGATTTGCACCAATATATTGAACAGAGCCTGGATCAGCTCCAGTCTCCTGTGCAGGCAATGCTTTTTGCCCCAGGCCGGAGCGCTGATATTCAGCTATTTCAGCTCCCCCAGTTTAGGCCCGAGCAGGAGTACCGGCGCAGTGTGGAAGACTATGTTACTCAGGACCAGGGCAACATTTCTGAGCGGAGCCGTCAGATTCTCAATTACCTACAGCAAAACTTGGGGGTTCCTGGGTCGGTGGGGCAGGCGATTGAAGCTGATGTGCTGCGCCCCTATAAAGAGCGGCAGGAGCGGCTGCAGCGCTATGAGCAGATTTTTGCCGAGGCCATTGAGCTAGAAAATCCCCCCAGAAAATCAATGCGCCGCTGGCTGCGGCACCAGCAACAAACGCTAGGACTTACCTATGAGGAGGTCAACCAGGTTGAAGCCCGGCTCATGGCCCCCAATACTCTTCCCTTCAACCGCCAACCCCAGCGTTTAGAGCCTGCGCGAATTGAGCCTGCGGGGGGTAGGGTTACGCCTATCGACAGCGATCGCACTGGTACGGTTGGCTAGGCGAAGCAGTTTCTTCGACCGCTAGCAGTTAGAGTGGGAAGCAGCGGATAGATAGGGATTAGATCAATGGAAGCAGCCCCCTGGATGGACTGGATACTGGGTGGATTGGCGCTGTCAATTTTGGCGGGCGGCCTCTGGATGCTGCTCGACGGCGTTATCGGCATGAACAACAAGTAGGCAATCTCATGTAGGTTGGTGTCAAGCGCTGCGCGACCTAACAGCCATTCGCAGGCTAAAACGACATGTTGCTGTTGGTTGCGATCGCAACGCAGCTATCTCGTCAAACAACTCTTTTGTGGAGCTTGCCGCACTGCACACTCTGCAAGCGGCAAGCTCCACAGAATAACCACCTGGTCATGAGCTAGGGCTTCTTGGTCTTGACCGCTTCAGCCGGCTTCTCCTCAGGACATTCCGGGCATTGGGGGATAATGGCTCGACGGGTTAGGCGCGTAACATAGAGCGCTGCCCCTAGCGCCAGCACTAGACCCACAACCTGGATCGCGATCTTCTCCACTGTGATTTCGCTATTGAGCAGGTAGGTACCAAACGACCCTAGATAGGCGTAGAGCAAGATCACAGGGATCATGCCAATCCAGGAGAAGAAGGCATATTGCCAGAAGTTGACCTGGGTGCAGCTAAAGCCGTAGTTCAAAACGCTTGAGGGCACCAGCGGCGAGAGACGAGTCAGCAGCAGGATTTTCCAACCCTTGCGCTCAACCGCCTGGTCAATCTGGGCAAATTTAGGATGCTTCTCCATCCAGCGCTTGATCCGTTTACGGGCCACGGTGCGGCCAATGAAAAAACATGCGATCGCACCCAACGTATCGGCAATCGAAGCTGCGATCGCGCCCTGCACCAGCCCAAAAAGCGACCCCGCCACCAAAATCAGCAGGACATTGGGCAAGCCTAAAATAGTTGCGATTAAATACACCAGGATAAAGGCAGGCAATGCCCAAGATCCCAGTGATGCCAGACCACTGTTGACAGCAACAAACCACTCAGCTAGAGGTAGCCTACTGCCAATCACAGCAATTAAGACACCCACCAGCACCAGCAGCCAAAATCGACGGCTGCGCAGCCAGCTAAATTTCATAGAGTGCGTTAGAGCGGATTGCCGCAACGAGATTGTAACTGAGCTTCGGGAAGACCAAAATTCTGCTGGCGGCACAGGAGCACCTGCGCCATTCGCTGCTGAGCATAGGCTCGGTGGGCGAACCAGCCAGCCGGAGCACCAATCAAAATTGCACCCAGCACAGTGCCAATCATTAGGCTATTGAGAAGATCCCGCCGCCGAATTCGTTCTCTCTCGCGATGTTCGTGGTCGTGGGTAGCGGTTGTGTGTTGCATTGAAGCCAATAGCAGAGACTATTCTCTAGCTAACCAGGTAAAGCCTGAATCAACCTCTCTCCTGCTGCTGAGGGTGTTTCCTGCTGGGGATAGAGCTTGAGGGTAGGTGGGGGTAGAAGGGTGGATGGGTGGATGGGTGGGGCGTGCAAATTCTGTTAGCCGTTTGAATCTCCTTTCTTGTTGCTTACTTTTGGCAGGGGTATGCCTAGGGGGAGAGGTTATATTCTGGGGCTTTGTTCCTTTTTTTCCAAAAGATGGAGGGCTAGGAGGCTAAAACTGTGTAACACCAATTCTTTAACTAGCCGCTACTCATCCACTCATCCACTCATCTACCCGTCCGCTCTCCCTCCCCCTATCTGCAGCACTTTTTTCGCAATTGGTATAACTTATTGCGTTAAATAGCCGCCTGTCACATCAATATCAGTGCCTACAACGCAGGAACTTGATTCGCTTAACCACATGACAACGCTAGCGATCTCTTGGGGTGCCACAATTCGTTTGATCGGATAGCCTTGTGCTGCCTGCTCTGGTGTTGCCCCAAAAATTCTTAGACCTTGGGCAAGCTGGGGCGTATCGACTGCCCCAGGAGAAATAGAGTTAACTCGAATGTTCTGGGCTGCGTATTCCACGGCTGCAACTTTGGTTAGCCCGATGATGGCGTGTTTACTGGCAGTGTAGGGAGAGATAGTGCCAAAGGCAACGTGCCCAGACACAGAGGCGTTGTTGATAATAACGCCGCTTTGCTGACGCACCATTGGCGGAAGTTCGTACTTCATTGAGTAGAAGACCCCGCTTGCATTCGTTGTCATCACGTCGTTCCAAGCGGCCACGTCGGTGTCGGCAACGGTTGCCGATGTAGGGACGAAAATACCCGCATTGTTAAAGGCGATATCAAGTTGCCCATACCGCTCCAAGCAGCCGTCTACAAACGCTTTCACGTCGTCTTCAATGCGGACGTCCGCTTTTTGGTAAGTGGCTCGGCCACCTGTGGCGCGAATACTTTGGGCGATTTGCTCTCCCAGTGCTTCCCGCCGACCGCAGAAGTGAACTGTGGCTCCCTTAGCAGCAAATGCCCGCGCTGTTACTTCGCCAATGCCTGAAGTGGCTCCTGTGATCAGCACAACTTTGTCGGCAAAGCGTCCGTTAGGGTTGGCGCTGACTTGAGGGGCGGGTGAATCTTGATTGGCTTGAGCCGCTTGAGTTGCCACAACTGCAAACCCTGCTACGCCTGCTGTTCCAGCCGCAAGCATATGTCGACGACTAATTTCTGGCATGATTTTGGGCGGGTTTTCCTAACGCAAGAATTTGGTAAAGCAAGAATAGACCAATGCCTTTGGTGAATCTAGGAAATTCTTGCGCTCTTGATGTAGCGTCTGGGGGTGACTCCCACTAAGCGCTTGAAATGCCGGCTTAGGTGGCTCTGATCGTAAAATCCTGTGGTTACGGCTACTTCTGAAGCGGATAGCCCCTGCACTAACAGTTTTTTGGCTTGAGCAATTTGCAGCTGTGTCTGATAAGCACCGGGAGATAGGCCAATGGCTTGACGAAAAACGCGGCAAAAATGAAACTGGCTTAGGTTTGCAACCGCTGCCATCTCTTCTAAGGAGATGTTTCGAGCGTATTGAGAATGTAAATAATCACGGGCTCGCTCCACGGCATCAGGGGCTGGTTTGAGAGGACGAACAGCCGGGCGATTGGCAGCGTGGTTGGCAATGAGATAGAAGAAGAACTGGTGGAGAGCGGTTTCCTGCTCTAACCGGGTACTGGGTTGGTGAGCAGTATGCTGCAAAGTTAGAAACAGCCGATTCAGGGTCGAATCTGTGATGGATGGGCTGGCAAAGAAAGGCAGGCTTTTCGGCTTTTCGGCCAATTCAGTAACGAACTCATGCAGCAAGGCCGGATGAACATGCATCATCCAGAAGCTGGCAGGGGCCGGGAGAGAGGTGCGATCGCTCGGCGCATGAACTTCCCCAGAGTGAATAGCGCTCAAGCTTCCTGGAGGAATTGCATGGGCTGCCCCCCGATAGGTGTACTCTCCCTGACAGTCGAAGCTCAGGCCAAACTGATAGTCTTCGTGGACGTGCTTGGGCAGCGGTTCGACCGCACCTGAGGTGTAGGTGTAGTGCTCCAGTAAAATGCCTGCTACTTTCCAGGCGCGGACAGAAATGGCTGCTGGGGTGCTCATGTAGCGGCCCGAGTTTGTAATGGCTACTGCTCTAGCCCTGTCTCTTCTTCCGCTGGATATGGCAGCAGCAGGTTGAGCAAAACGCCCACTATTCCGCACAGACCGATGCCTTCTAGGGCAAAAGCGCCTGCTTCAAGTGACAGGCCGCCCACGCCAAAAATGAGAATGATGGCGACGATTACTAGGTTGCGGGGCTGGGTCAGGTCTTGTCCGGCTTGGACTAAGCTGTTAATGCCGATCACGACAATCGTGCCAAAGAGAATCACCAAGATGCCGCCCATGGCTGGAGCGGGAATGGTGCGAAGCAGGGCACCGAGTTTGCCGATAAAGGCGAGTGCGATCGCAACAATCGCCGCCCAAGTCATAATCCCAGCATTAAAGGTTTTGGTTAGCGCGACAGCCCCGGTCACCTCGGAGTAGGTCGTGTTGGGTGGGCCGCCCAATAGAGCCGCCAGGGTTGTTGCCAAACCATCTCCCAGCAGGGTGCGGTGAACACCAGGATCTCTCAAGTAATCTTTTTTGGCAACGGCACTGACGGCAATGATGTCTCCGAAATGTTCAATGGCAGGTGCGATCGCAACCGGCAAAATAAACAAGATCGAGGGCAGATGAAACACCGGCACCGTAAAGCTTGGTAGGGCAAACCAGGGCGCTTCTGCCACAGGTGCAAAGCTGACCATCCCCAGAGGCAGCGCCGCAATATAGCCAACGGCAATGCCCACCAAAATCGGCACTAGCCGCAGCCAACCCCGCGCCAGCAGCGCCGTCAACATAGTAGCCAGCAGCGCCGCTGCCGCAACCCCTAGTGCCGCCCCTTCCCCGTAAGTCTCTCCCGCATTAGAGGCCATGCCAATGGCGACCGGGGCCAGCGACAAACCAATCACCATAATGACAGGGCCGGTAACGATTGGCGGCAGCAGCCGAATCAAAAAACCAGGGCCGCGCCAAAAGATAAGCAGGCTCAGCACCAAATAAAACGCCCCTGCGGCTGCTAGTCCCGAGAGGGTTTCAGCCAAACCATACTGCTGAATGCCAAGCTGAATGGGGGCAATAAACGCAAAGGAAGAGGCCAAAAAAACAGGCACTTTGCCGCTAGTAATTAGCTGAAAGACGAGCGTACCCAATCCTGCTGTGAGGAGAGCTACGTTGGGATCCAACCCCGTTAGGATCGGCACCAGCACCAAGGCTCCAAAGGCCACAAAGAGCATCTGCGCCCCCAGGAGAATATCCCGTAGACGAAACCTGTAAGCAGTAGGGTCGGTTACATCTGGGCCTGTTGTTTTGGGAGGTTGGTTTGAGTCCTCAATCATGCTGCTCTCTCTCAGATGGGAATAGATATACTGACTCACCCACCCGTTATTCTAATTTGATACGGCATATGCTCCCACAGCCAACAGTTAAAGCACAACGGTGCAGCCTCTTCCTCATACTGTCCCAAACTTTTTCGGGCTATCAGTGAGCGAGGTAAGCCATTTACAAAGTTGTTAAATAGCCCTAGAACCATAAGTCTCAGATTCAAGCAGATCCCAAGCAGCTACGTTCTCCTCTAAGTGTGAAATAGAGGTTGTTCCAGGAATGACAATGATGTTAGGAGAACGCTGCAATAGCCACGCCAGGGCTGACTGGGCAGGCAAGGTTGCCCCTTGCTTCATCGGGTTTGCTCCTAAAGGCCCATAAGGGATAAACGCAATGCCCTGCTCTGCGGCATAGTCTACGAGTGCGTTGTTCTCCTGTTCTGCCTGGTTAAAGCGATTTTGAACTGAGGCAATGGGCGCTACCAATAAAGCGCGATCTAGTTGTGCTCTGTCCACATTAGAAAGGCCAATAAAGCGAATTTTGCCAGCAGCCTGTGCTGCTCCAAGTGCCTCAACAGAGACTTCAATGGGCGTGTTTGGATCGACTCGGTGAAGTTGAAATAAGTCAATCTGCTCAAGCTTCAGATTAGTCAGTGCATTGTCAATCTCTTTGTTGAGCGTTGCTGGCGAACCATCTACCTGAATACGATCAGGGGTAGGCTTATCAACTCCACCTTTAGTCGCGATAACGACTTTTGACGCATAGGGGTAAAAGGTTTCACCAAGAAGGGTATCTGCCCATTCAGGCCCATAGGAGCGAGCCGAGTCAAAGAAATTGACGCCCAGCTCGACTGCTCGCCTCAACAGGGCCTTACCCTGCTCCCAATCGGGATAGGGGCCAAAATTTCCAGGTTGTCCAGTTAGTCTCATAGTTCCGTAGCCAAGGCGGTTGACTTCGATTTCACCGCCTAGAAGAAACGTCTTGTTAACTGGTTTCATGTCAGCCTCTAAATCGATATTGTGGTTTTAAGTCAACCATTCTAAAAACAGAAATTGCTTGATTGGTAAGTAACAAAATATCTGTCACACGTATTCAGAGCTCGTCTAGGCTGAGTATAGCCATTTGCGAAAGAGCCGGGTCAAACGCGGCATGATCAGGTAGGTCAGCAGAGCGACTACTAGCCCAGTTGTAATTAGCTGGTTAAGCAAAACAGGCAACCTGGATAGGAGCGGTGCTAGCAGACGGCTGAGAATTGCCAGAGTAGTGAAGACAGCCAACCACGTTACCAGCGCCATTTTGTAGCGAGGCGGAGGCGTTCTGAGGAGCTTGTTGGGCAAGCTGAACCAAGTTTCTAATCCAGTAAGCGTTTGAATCGTCTCTGATTTTTCAATCAATGGCTGCAACCGTTCAATCCAATCATGCCGGACATCAGACTCCAACCATTTCTTGAGATTGTTGTAGTGATCAAATCGAAGAATAACGGCATACTCAGGATGAGCATGATCGTGAGGACGTATTGCAGTGACCCCTAGATGCCCCTTAAATTTTCGTGCTTCTGTAGCAATGCCGTGAAACCATTTCTCGTAGCCCTCCTCTCGTCCCGGTCGAACGATGTGAGAGATAACAGCTGTTACCTGTTGGCTTTCTTCATCCTTACCAATTAACGGTTTTTCCAACATAGCGCTGTCTATAGATGATCAGGTCCTAGGGTGAGCAATGCTTACCCTACTAGTGCGTCTATCTCGAAATTGCGAACAAATATGTTTTTAGGATGAGCACAGCAAAGCATGCCCATCCAGGCGTACAACCCCTATTGAGGCAGCTTTAGTGCCTTGCAGAATAGCTAGTCATTAAGTTCTGATAGTCAGGAATGTAGCTTCCCAAAAGGCTACCTAGGCCTGTGACATCGTTACGCCAATCACGATGCAGTTCACACACCACACTGAACCAGTTGACTAGCTGCACTCCAGCACTAGCCATACGTTCCCAGGCTGCGTCACGACAGACTTCGTTGAAGGTGCCCGATGCATCTGTGACGACGAATACATCATATCCAGCTTCGATTGCAGATAGCGCGCAGAATGCAACACAAACATCTGTAACGATGCCAGCAATGATGAGCTGTTTACGGCCTGTCGCCTCGACGGCTTTGACAAAATCCTCATTGTCCCAAGCATTAATTTGTCCAGGGCGAGGAATATAGGGCGCATCAGGAAACTTCTCTTTCAGCTCGGGCAGAATGGGACCGTTTGGCCCCTGCTCAAAACTGGTCGTCAAAATAGTAGGAAGATTGAAAAACTTAGCTACACCTGCCAGTGCTAGCACATTGTTCTTGAAATCAGCAGCAACAAAGTCATGCACCAGTGAAAACAAACCAGTCTGGTGATCAACCAACAGCACCGCAGCGTTGTCCTTATCTAGGCGATTGTATTTGAACGGGGCCATGGGATTTCTCCTAGTTGTATATTTGTGACCTGTTGCAGTTGAAGTCAGAGGCAAGAGAGCTTTTGTCTCTGACCTTTCCTTTGTCGCGTTAATGGAGACAAAGCCTGTATTTAGAGGAGAGCTCAATCGCTAATCCTAAGTTGCTTTCATTCGTTTCGAAACTGCTCAAATTGAATTAAAGAGTAATATCTTCTGCCTGCATCGCTCGCTGCACACCCTCATCATTCGCCATCTGCATCAGAAATCGATGTAAATTTGGATAATCAGTGAAAGGTTTTTGTAGGGTGTTTCCCCAGCGACAAAAAACGAACAAATATGGGTCAAGCACAGTACGACGATCTTCAACCATGTAGTTGCGACCCTCCATGTAACGATCGAGTAGCTGAAAACACGCATCAATTTGTTTGTAGGCTGCTTCTCGAATTGCGTGGTACTGATGCTTATCGGCAATGTACCGCTGAGGCAAAAAGTAGGGGTAGAAAGCAGGATGAACATCTCCTGTGAGGTAAGACATCCACTTGTGCATTTCATATTGCGCTTCTGTTGTTGGGCTTGCGCCTAACTGCTCATCTGGAAATTTCTCAGCTAAATAGAGCAAAATTGCTTCTGCTTCGGTTAAAACCCGTCCATCTTCCTCGATTAAAGCAGGCACCTTGCCGGCAGGGTTTACAGCCAAAAACTCTGGCTCGCGGGTTTTGCCGCGCTCAACTCGACCTAACTCAAATGGTTTGCCAATCCACTCCAAAACGATGTGAGGGGCAAGTGAGCAGGCTCCAGGCATATAAAACAGCTTCATTCGATCATGCTTCCTGAGTAAGGGGAAGTACGTTGCTCGGCCACATCGCCATTGTGTACTGAATCTATTAAAAAGACAATATTCAACTTCTGGGCCAAACTGTATCTAAATTCTCTACAATTCTTTGATGCTGGTTAGGCTTGTCCTGCAAGGTTGGATTTATGCAACAGCACTACGTAGGCTTTAGAGCAGAGTTCTTTGCTACTGAGTTGAGCTCGTATGACCTCCCAAAAAACTTGTTCATGCTTTTGGTTTGGAGCCCAAAGGTCTTCGCGGTTGGAGAGTCCTCAAACAAATCCAGACGATTTTCAGGAATCGTTATTTCAGTGAAAGTGTGGTGTCCTTAATGCACAACTGGCGTATCTACAAAATCAGTGTTAGCCGCTATGTCTTCCCAGGCATCTAATTCCTGAGTTAGCGACTCAATCTTTTGGCGGAATTTGCTGTAGGCATAGTGGCCTAGCACTAATCGCAGGGGTGGATTTTCTGATTCGACAATTTGAATAATGGCCTTAGCAGCTTTTACCGGATCTCCGGGCTGCTTGCCTTCAATGGTGTTGAGGAACTGAAGAAACTTGCCGACCGTGGGCTGATACTCTGCCATTTGATGGGTCGCTCGATCTAGCGATCGCCCGATGAAGTCGGTGCGAAAGGGGCCTGGTTCGACAAGGGTAACTTTGATGCCGAAGGGAGCAACTTCACCTTGTAAGGCCTCTGATATGCCTTCAATGGCAAATTTCGCACCGCCGTAAATAGAGAACCCAAGTTCATTAGTGAAACCTGCGATCGCAGACATATTTATGATGTGCCCGCTACGCTGCTGGCGCATGACTGGCAGAACTGCCCGCATCATATCGATGGCACCAAACAAATTTGTTTCAAAGTTGCGACGAATTTGTTCGTTGCTTACTTCTTCTAATGCTCCAATTAATCCATAACCTGCATTATTAACGAGCACATCAATATGACCAAACGTAGCAACGGCTTGTTCAACGGCTGCTTTAATCTGTTCCTCGTGGGTTACATCTAGCTGCACGGCAAGAGTGCGATCGCTATAGTCTGCTACTAAGGTCTCAATCTGCTGAGGATTACGAGCAGTTGCAATCAGGCTGTCGCCCTTTTTCAGCACTTGCTCTGCTAGCACTCTCCCAAAACCTGTTGAGGTACCTGTAATTAGCCAAACTCGTGAATCAGCTGTTGCCATTGCCGTACCATCTAGATATTACAAGTCAAACTGAGCAAGTAGAGATAATTACTCTACAGGCCTTATAACGAGTAAGTTTGGCGTTTGAACAATGTATTTCTACAATTTCAATTTAAAAGCGTTGGGATGATGAGCCAGATTCTCTTTCTCGGCGATCACCATTGGTAGAAGCTACTGAGAAAATATAATTTAGATGCAAGATAAAAAATAGGCGATTCTTGCGAAATTTGTGTATTAGTTATTTGCCCTAATGAAGAAATAATGTCTTCAAGCTTATGTAGTAAGGATTACATTCGGCCCACAATGTTTGATATCTAAAACCCGTGTAATATTACCCGATCTCATTTTTAGCCTCTGATGAAGCTGCCTGGGTGACCGGACAAAATTACCGGTACAGACGGCGGCTTCCGGTTCTAATTCTAAAACTGCTGCGAGAGGTGCACCTCTCGCAGCGGGGTCGCCTGCGCGAAGCGCACCAGCTCAATCACAACTACTTAGAGGCAAAGGATGTGTAGGATAGCCCGTCTAAATTGGAGGGCAAAATCTCACCTAGAGAAAACCCATCCACTGAGCTGATGCGTCCTCGCCAGAGTGCTTCGCCGTAGCTAGGCATCCCTTTTCCTTGAGAGGGATACATCTTGGCTTCGCGTAAATGAATGTACTCCGGCAGCAGCTGATTTTCTGTATTGCCTGTTTGCGCTTTTAAGCCTTCATGGAGCTGGCTGACAAATTCGGTCAGCGTTTGTTTTGTTTCGTCTGGAGCTTCCTTAATTTCGTTAATCCGTTCTGCTAACCCTTGAAAGTAAGCATCTTCGCTAATTAGAAAACCAGAAATAATCATCCCATGAACACATAAGGTAATGCCTATCTGGAGACTGGTTCGCTCGGGAATGGCAGCGAATGCTCTGATTGCCCGATCCATTGAGTTAGGAGGATGGGCAGAACGTGAAACTTGTTGTGTCATGTCCATAAAAATAGTCTCCTGATAAAGCCATCGAGATGCAGAATTTGCACCTCGATGAGACGTGGACTAAACTGCTGGAAGTTTACTGCAGAAAGATGTAGCCACTGTCCTGAACAATCATTGAGTTTTGATTTTCAGCCAGCAGGGTAGTGCCCGAAAGGGTTAGCTGTACCTGGCTCTCGGCGTCAGCGGTTGTGCTCACTTCGGCATTGAGCAGCCGACCGTCTCTTGTGTAAAAGGTCACGGTAACGGGGATGGGAATATCCGCTAAATCTACTGATTCATTCCCTGCCAGTAGCCGCTCTTCGGTGTGGTCAACGACTCGATAAACAATCTCTGCCTCAGTATTGTTGACCAGCGTGATAGTAACTGGCTGATCGTAAGCCTGAATGAAACCATCTGGTGACCGCAAATCTTCTGGGGCAGGAATTGGATCTTGGGTTGGAATAATGGTTTCTGCAGCGCCGGGACGGGTATTTAGAGGGTCTTCAAAAATTGAGACTTGAGCTTTAGCCGTAGCTACCCAGGCAATAATGGCAAAGACACCGCTACCTGCAACGGCAAAGATTCGCTTGAAGCGATTGAATGGTGAGCGGAGTTCCATAGGATCCACCTCTCCTCCTTTTCATAGACGACAAATTCCTTGTTAAAGGATGTATGTCTTGATCCTCTATAAAAATGAGTAGAAAAGCCTCCTTCACCTGAAGGAGGCTGCGGTTGTTATTAGGAAGACATTATTGATCAACTCTCTCCCATGACCTATGACCCGAAGCCCTTAAGCTTTGACGGTAGCTTGTTCGGCAGTAGAGCGCCGCTTGAGCTGTAGAACGGCTAGGGTGGTGACTATGGTGCCTACTGCGATCGCAACAATGTACATCCCTGCATTGCCCACCGCGTTGGGAATTGCCAGCACAAAGATGCCGCCGTGGGGAGCCCGTAGGGTGCAGCCAAACAGCATCGATAGGCCACCTGCCACCGCTGACCCTAGAACGCAGGCAGGCAGCACCCGAATCGGGTCATTAGCAGCAAAGGGAATCGCCCCTTCGGTAATAAACGAAATGCCTAACACCGAAGCGACTCTGCCCGCTTCCTGTTCGGCTTTGTTAAATCGACCTCGGCTGACAAATGTCGCCACCGCCAGACCCAGAGGCGGAGTCATACCAGCAGCCATCACGGCAGCCATTGGCCCAAACAGGTCGGTGGTCAGCAGGCCCACTGCGAAGGTATAGGCCACTTTGTTGATTGGGCCGCCCATATCAATTGCCATCATGGCTCCTAAAATCAGACCCAGCAGCACAGCATTAGTACCGCTTAAGCCCTGCAAGAAGCCGGTCAAGCTCTCCATGATCACCCGGATAGGTGCGCCGAAAACGTAGAACAGCAGCAGTCCCACAATCAGAGTGGCGAGCAGAGGAATTACCAGGACTGGCTTTAAGCCCTCAAAGTTAGCAGGCAGGTTGACCTTGTCGCGGATGAATTTGGCTACGTAACCGGCCAAAAAGCCTGCTAAAATGCCGCCTAAAAAGCCCATTTGCAGGTTTGCAGCCAACATACCGCCGATGAAGCCGGGAGCAAGGCCGGGGCGGTCGGCGATAGAGTAGGCAATAAAACCTGAGAGCACCGGCACGATCAGAGCAAAGGCCGAGGTTCCGCCGATGGCCATTAGGGCTGCGCCGAAGCTGCCCTCCGCTGGATCTAGACCAAAGACGAAGGAGAGGGCGATGATCAGGCCCCCGGCCACAATCACCGGCAGCATGTAGGAGACGCCGGTTAAGAGGTGCTTGTAGGGGCCAGATCGCTGTTGCGATCGCTCCGCCTTGGCCTGTTCAACTGATTCTAAGTAGGACGCGCTGCCTCGGCCACTGCCATTGACCGCACCCGGAGCCGGAGTGGCTAGGGCTGTGTTGATAACCGCGCTGGAGTCGTGAATGGCCTGCTTGGTGGAGGTTTCGTAGACGGGCTTGCCGCCAAAGCGAGAGAGATCGACGTGGGTATCGGCGGCGATGACAACGGCATCAGCACGAGCAATTTCGTCGTCAGTGAGCTGGTTTTTAGCTCCGACTGAGCCTTGGGTTTCTACCTTGATGTCGTGGCCTAGTCGGGCAGCGCCCTGCTTCAAGGCTTCGGCAGCCATGAAGGTGTGGGCAATGCCGGTGGGGCAGGAGGTAATGCCTACAAGGAACTTGGACGTTGGGGTGATCTGCTGGTCGTCGGTGAGCTGAGGCGAGCCAGAGTTGGGCTGGGCACGCAGGCCCGAGGTTGGCTGAGTTCTCGCTGCAGCCACAGGGGTTCGTGCTGGCTGCCGTGGGCTGGGCAGCGTGTCGAGCAGGGCGATCGCATTGCGGATTACCAGCTCGCTGTTGCGGATGGCTTCGCTGGTAGAAACGGCGTAGGTAGGCTTGCCGGAAAAGCGATCGCGCTCTAAAAAGCGGTCGGCTCCGACAATCACCACTTCAGCCTGGTCAATGTCGGACTGGGAGAGGTGAGTGGAGCTGCCGTTGGCTTCTTGAATCTCGGTTTTTAGGTCGTGGCCCAAGGCTTGGGCGGTTTTTTGCAGCGCCTCAGCCGCCATTTGGGTGTGGGCGCTGCTGGCGGCACTGGCAGTAATCGCAACGAGTTTTGTCATCGGTCGTTTCCTAAGTCATTCTTTAAGGCGCGTCAGTCATTCTTTAAAGGCATTCTTTAAGGGCAAGGTTGGGCAGCGTGAGGGGGCGCAGGGAGATGCGATCGCACAGTCCCCGCACCGTCTCAACATTGGTTAAGTGTGGCCCCAGCAGGCCCAGCGTACTGAGGGAAAACGCGGTGCCCAAGCGGGCGCATTCGGCCCAGTCAGCCCCCTGCACCAAGCCCGCTACAGTGCCTGCCACCATCGCATCGCCTGCCCCTACGGTGCTTTTGACCTCGGTAGACGGCGGCTGAGCGTGAAAGGCGGCAGCAGCGGTGACAAAATAGGCCCCCTCAGCACCCATCGATACCACGACCCACCTCAGCCCTCGCAGCAGCAGCTCACTAGCCGCCTGCAGAATATCGGCTTCGCTCTCTAGCGGGTGGCCTAGCAGATCCTGCAGTTCGCTCAGGTTGGGCTTAATCAGGTCGGGGCGGGCGGCCAGTGCTGCCTTGAGGGGTTCGCCGCTGGTGTCGAGCACGACCGTCTTGCCGATGCGCTTTAGGTGCGACACCAAATCCCAGTAGAGGGTAACGGGCAGCCCTTGAGGCAAACTGCCAGAGAGCACAAACCAATCGTGGTCAGCGGCCAGTTCGTCTACTGCGCCCCAGAGCGCTTCTACATCACTGGGCTGAGGCACAGCTCCGGGAAAGTTGATGTCGGTCACCTGTTGCTGAGCATCGTCCACGATCTTGATGTTGACCCGCGTTTTTCCGGCAATGGCGATGCTGCGATCGCAAATGCCCTTTTGCTCAAACAGCCGCCGAAACAGCTCTAGATTGTCCTGGCCTAAAAATCCGGTGACGCTGACCGACTGGTCAAAATCCGCTAGAAATGAGGCCACGTTGATGCCCTTGCCCCCAGCATCAGACTGTTCCCAGTCCACCCGGTTCACGGCATTGGCCGCGAAGTTGGCAATGGCAACCGTCTGGTCAATGGCGGGGCTGGGGGTGACTGTAGCAATGCGGCAGGTCATAGGCCGCGCACCTCTGAGGCAGTGGAGCACCTCAGCGCTTGCTGGGCCAACTGCTGCGTTTGGGCAAACGACTGGCGGCGCAGCGCCGCTTTCACCATCGGAATGCTGGGAATGCTGACGCTTAGTTCAGCTACGCCTAGACCTGCTAGAATCAGCGCGCCTAGGGGTTCACTGGCAACGCCGCCGCAGACGCCGACCCACTTACCGGCAGCTTGAGCGGCCTGGACGGTTTGTGCGATCGCACGCAGCACCGCTGGATGCAGACCGTCTGCCTGCTTGGCCAGGGCTGGGTGGCCCCGGTCCATTGCCAGCAGGTACTGGGTCAGGTCGTTAGTGCCGATGGAAAAGAAATCGACTTCGCGGGCAAACTCTGCGGCCATCAGTACCGCTGAGGGCACCTCGACCATCATGCCGATTTCGACCGGCGGCCCACTCACAGACGCCCGCACCGACTCGGCAATAAATTTGGCAGCCCGCAGCTCCTCCAGCGTCGCAATCATGGGGAACATGATCCGCAGGTAGCTGGTTTTAGCCGTTTGAAAAATCGCCCGTAGCTGGGTTTCAAACAGCTCGCTTTGCTGCAAACAGAGGCGGATGCCGCGCACGCCCAGAAAGGGGTTTTCTTCGGCAGGCAAGTTGAGATAAGGCAGGGACTTGTCGCCACCAATATCGAGGGTGCGAACGATCAGAGGCAGGCCATTGAGGGCGCGGGTCATGCTCTCTAGCGCCTGCTGTTGCTCCGTTTCACTGGGGGGTTGCTCGCGACCCAAGAACAGAAATTCGGTGCGCAGCAGGCCAACCCCTTCACCTCCAGCATTGACGGCCTGTTCCGCCTCTGCCGGCGAACCAATGTTGGCCACCACTTCAATCCGGTGCCCGTCAGTCATCAGAGCCGGGGCAAAGCGGGCCTGATGCTCGACGTCTTGCAGGGCGTGCTGCTCGGCCTGGGCCTGCTCTGCTCGCTGCAAATCGGTCTTGGAGGGATGAGCATAGAGCTTGCCGCCATTGCCGTCAAGAATGCCCTGGGTGCCGCTCGGCAGGTCTAAGATGGCTTCCCCGGCCCCCACTACCGCCGGAATATTGAGCGCACGAGCAATGATCGCGGTGTGAGAGGTCGCGCCCCCACGAGCAGTGCAAAAGCCTTGGATTACGCCAGGATCAAACCCGGCGGTATCGGAGGGTACCAGGTCGTCGGCCAGCAGAATCACGGGGTGGTCGGGTAGCTGACTGCCTGCCTCTACCCGATCAGCCAAATATCTCAGTACTCGCTGGCCCACGTCGCGCACATCAGCGGCTCGACCGGCGAGGGTAGCATCCTTCAAGCCTTCTAGGGACTTGGCCCGTTCTTCATAGGTCTGCTGCCAGGCCCAGGCAGCACTGTGGTTGGGCCGCAGGTAGGCCGTAGCTGCCTCTAGCAGATCAGGATCACACAGCAGTTCCTGGTGCGCCTCAAAAATTGCAGCTTGATCGCCAGAGCGCTGCTGGACGTCTGCGTGTAGCTCGGCTAGCTCGGCCTTGGCTTGGTCAACCGCTAACCTGAGTTTGAGGCTTTCCTGCTGAGGGTCGGCGGCAGTGTCGGAAATGACGATCCGGCTGCGACGATAGGGATAGAAGGGGGCAATGGCGATGCCAGGAGAGGCGGGAACCCCTGCGATCGCATCTGACTCCAGCGCCAGTGCAGGCAGCGCAACGGCCTGGGTTGGGGCGGTTTCTTCTTTTTCGTCTAAGCCAGCCTCGACAGCGGCTTGGAGCGATCGCAACGCCGCCGCCGCATCTGCTCCCTGGGCCATCACTCGAATAGTTTGGCCCTGCTCCACGCCCAGCTTCAGCAGCGACATCAGACTTTTACCATTAGCTACCTGGTCGCCATAGCGCACCTTTACTTCTGAGGCAAAGGATTTGGCTAAGTTGACAAAGGCAGTGGCCGGACGGGCATGAAGACCAGCTTTTCCGGTGATGGCTAAATCGACAGACTGATCAAAATCAGCCTCAAGCGCACTTCCGTTGCTGGAGCCACGACTAGAGCCACCCGGGCCCCGAGTCAGCCGCTCGATAATTTCTTGGGGGTCTTGAGTGTGGGTTAGCCGCTCAATGGTGGCAGTGTCATCTAGCACCTGAGTCAGGTTGGTAAGAATTTGCAGGTGCTCGTCAGATTTAGCCGCAATGCCGACGACTAGATGCACTCGCTCTCCTGGGTTCCACTCCACACCATCAGGAATTTGCACCACTGAGATGCCCGTCCGGAGAATCAGCTCCCGATCCTTGGGCAGACCGTGAGGGATGGCAATGCCGTTGCCGAGAAAGGTGTTTGCAGTGGCCTCGCGGCCCATCATACTTTCGATATAGCCGGGCTGGATATTGCCGCCTTCAACTAACAGATTGCCTGCGGCTCTAATCGCTTTTTCTTTACTGCCAACATCAGCATTTAAGCAGACGTTCTGCAGCCCCAACTGAATCATGATAAGCCCTCTTTAGTGTCTTCCCTAAGGCAGACTAGGTGTGAATAGATTCACTCAGAAAAACTGAATCTCTGAATTACATTCTTGGGTTTTTCAGACTTTTTGAGGGTATTTCCGTTGGGAAAGTTCATAGTTAGGGACTAGTTAGAGACAAAAGTCAATAACAGAAGTCCCTAGCTGTTACTGATTACGCACGCTCATTCTGGCCCGCTTTTGTTGGCGGCCTGTCTGCCGTTCATACCACTTCATTAAAGGAGTAGACGTGACGCCGTGTAGCACTACAGACAGCACAATAGTGCTCAAAGTAATCCAGGCTATCTGTTCACCTACGCCCCCCTCTAGCCCTTCTCCTAGGGCAAAGGTGAGGTAATAAATCGAGCCTACCCCCCGAATGCCAAACCAGCCAAACAAGCCGCGCACAATGGGCCGATACCCTTCTCCGGTGGTGCAGATCCAGGCTCCTATAGGGCGAATGACAAACAGCAGCAGTCCGGCGATCAATAAGGTTTGAGGCAGAAAACGCAGCATGGGTTCGATCCGCAGCAGACTGCCCAGCAGCAGAATGGTACCGACTTCCAACAGCTTTTCTATCGTTTCGGTAAACTCCAGGTGCACCTGCTGTTTTTCTGGATCGTAAGTGCGCTGCACCACAACACCCGCTACAAACACAGCAATGAAACCATAGCCGTGGGCCAGTTCGGTGAGCGAGTAAACTAGCAGCACAGTCCCCAGCGACACAAACACTTCCATCACTTCGTCGCTAGGGCGAATTCGCTGTAGCTGCTGGTACGTCTTGGCCACAATTCTTGCCACCACCACGCCCATGACAATACCTGCCCCAATCTCCCAAAGCAGATCGACGGCGGTCCACTCTAAAATCCAATGATGCCACTTAGGGTCTTCAATCCAGTGCAGGCCAAAATACACAAAGGGAAAGGCCAAGGCATCGTTTAAACCCCCTTCAGAGGTCAGACCAAAGCGCAGCGTGTCGCGGTCGTTGACGCTGGTTAGCT
Source organism: Pseudanabaena sp. FACHB-2040 (assembly GCF_014696715.1). Classification (NCBI taxonomy): domain Bacteria; kingdom Bacillati; phylum Cyanobacteriota; class Cyanophyceae; order Pseudanabaenales; family Pseudanabaenaceae; genus Pseudanabaena; species Pseudanabaena sp. FACHB-2040. The sequence continues at coordinate 214,750 of NZ_JACJQO010000006.1, read as the reverse complement.
GCACATCGGAAGCCAGCACCGGATCGGTCGGGGCCAGAATTGCGCCCAACAAGACGGCCCCACCCCAACCCATGCCCAACCCGTAGTGGGCCGTTGCTGCCACGGCGGCGATAGTCAGCGGCATCAACCCCCCGATGAGCCGCACCGTTGCGTTCCAGTTCCAGTGGCGCAGCGGGCAGCTAATCTTGAGTCCGCAGCTAAACAGAGAGATCAGCACCACAAACTCTGTTAGCCGCTCTAAAAACTCAGCATCAGGCCGAACTTGAATCAAGTTAAGTCCATAGGGGCTCAGCCCGATTCCTGCAATCAGATAGATCAGAGCATAGGAGAGGGGCAATCGGTTGAGCCATCCCGAGCTCAGCGTAATGACCAGCAGCAACAGCCCGATCGCTAACATGATCAGTATGTAAGTATCCACGCAATTGCCTCAGTTATGAGGGGCTATGAATCAGCGCCCCCTAGCTACTCTAGTGAGCGTTTAGGCCGTTGCAAAATCTCCTCCGACAGATTTTAAGAAAAGCGTTGGAGGGACGAAGTGTTTTTCTCCTATGAAAAATTTCAGTTATCCAAATCTGCCTAAAGGGTCTTACGGCAGGTACTTTGAGGCTCAGTTTGCTCCCTCGAGGGATGTTATCAAGATCAACCTTTGGATATAGGGGAGCTTGCTCGCAGGTTCCCTACTATCAAGGGGTCGCCTAATCCTCGATCTTCATGCAAACCTACGACGTCATTATGATTGGCGCTGGCCATAATGGTCTGACTTGCGCTGGCTATCTGCTTAAGGAAGGTTACAGCGTTTTATTGCTGGAGAAGCGATCGATCCCTGGAGGCGCGGCAACGACAGAAGAGGCTTTACCTGAGGATGCACCGGGCTTTCAATTCAACCTGTGTGCTATTGACCACGAATTTATTCACCTAGGCCCAGTGGTGGAAGAGCTCGAACTCACTCGGTATGGGTTGGAGTATCTTTTTTGCGACCCAGTGACCTTTTGCCCTCACCCCGACGGCAGCTACTTTCTCGCCCACCGCTCGGTCGAAAAAACCTGTGAGGAAATCGCCCGCTTCAGCCCTAGAGATGCCGAAAAGTATGGCGAGTACATGGCCTACTGGCAGCAGGTGATTAAGGCTATCACGCCAATTTTCAATGCGCCGCCCAAGTCTGTAATTGATATTTTGGGCAACTATGGGCTGAGCAATATCCAGGAACTGCTGTCTCTAGTGGGCGGTGTGGATAAGGCTCTAGATCTCATCCGCACCATGCTGAGCAGCCCTAAGGATTCGCTGGGTGAATGGTTTGATGCGGAGTTTGTAAAAGCGCCTTTGGCTCGCTTGGCGTCGGAACTGGGATCGTCTCCTTCGGATAAGACGCTGGCGATTGGGGCGATGATGATGGGGCTGCGACACGATCCGGGTATGGCCCGACCCCGCGGTGGTACGGGAGCTTTGACCCAGGCTCTGGTCAATATGGTGAATGACAATGGCGGCACGATCCTCTGCGACCAGGTAGTTGAGCAGATTCTCATCGGCAACAATGGTCGGGCTGAGGGGGTGCGGGTGGCAGGCGGTCAGGAGTATCGGGCTACCAAGGGCGTCATCTCTAATATCGATGCCCAGCGGCTGTTTTTGCATATGGTGGATCCTGCCGATTCGGCGGCCTATGCTAAGGGCCTGCGGGAGCGGCTGGAGCGGCGCATTGCCAACAACAATGACAGCATTGTCAAAATTGACTGTGCTCTATCCGAAGCGCCTCGATTTGTTCACCACGACCACCGAGATGAGTACCTGACGGGTTCGGTACTGATTGCTGACTCGGTGCGGCAGGTGGAAATTGCCCACGCGCTGCCAGAGATTGGGGAAATTCCGCTTGAAGATCCGTCGCTTTATGTGGTGGTGCCCACAATGATGGACCCGTCGATGGCTCCGCCGGGCTGTCACACTCTCTGGGTTGAGTTCTATGCGCCCTATCAGATTCACGGTGCAGAGGGCACAGGCAAGTTTGGCACAGGCTGGACTGAAGAACTGAAAAACCAGGTGGCGGATCGAGTGATCGACAAGCTCTCTGAGTATGCGCCCAATGTCAAAGATGCGGTAATTGCCCGCCGAGTTGAGAGCCCTGCTGATCTGAGCGATCGCTTGGGGGTTCACAAAGGCAATTTCTACCACATTGATATGACTCTGGATCAAATGGTGTTCTTCCGTCCACTGCCTGAAATTGCCAACTACCAGACCCCGATTGAGGGTCTGTATTTGACCGGGGCAGGCACCCATCCGGGCGGCTCGATTTCGGGCCTGCCGGGGCGCAACTGTGCCCGCGTGTTTATCAACGCGCAAAAGCCAATTACCCAAAATATTAAAGAGGCGGGTAGCTGGTTAAAGTCCCGGTTTACGGCAGTTACGAATCTGGCCCGATAGTTTCGGGTTGGCGGGGTTTTTACCCCAAGAACAGTAAGCAACTGTATTGTGTGCGATCGCAAGGAGATTTCTATGGACACTCGTGAACAGCGCTCTAGCCAAGGCAGTGGGGTTCCCCATCCCGACATCCCGCTGCTGATTGACAGCCGAGAAACCGAGTATCGGGGCACTGGCATTACTAGCTCAGTGCAGATTTTTGGCCACCCTATTCATCCGATCATTGTGATTTTTCCAGTGGCCTTTCTCAGTGGCGTTGCCGGTACTGACCTAGGCTATTTACTGACTGGCAGAGACTTTTGGTCTGAGGCTTCGCTGTGGCTGATTGGGGCGGGTCTGCTAACTGCGATCGCAGCTGCCATCACCGGCATGTCCGACTTTATCAATATTCCTCGGGTGCGGCGGCGGCGGGCCGGTTGGGCTCACATGCTGCTCAATGTAGGCGTGCTGGTGCTGACGATCGTGAATCTTTTGATTCGCTGGGGCAACCCAGAGGGGGCTATTGTGCCCTGGGGCCTAGCGATTTCTTGGGTGGTGGCTACGCTGCTGCTGGCCAGCGGCTGGTACGGTGGTGAGCTGATGTTCCGGCACAAGGTCGGTATTGTCGGGCCTGGCGAAACCCACGCCTCCTAAGTGTCAAGCGCTTTAAATTAGTTAAAAGCCTGTCGAAACGCGCGTTTCGGCAGGCTTAGTGGTTTAAAGCCGCCCTAACAGCCTGCTCTTTAACTGAAGGCACAGAAGCGCAGGTGATCCACTCGACTTTTCCCCTGCTTGGGGCAATGCTAAAACTGATGGCGTTGACGCCTGTAGGGGCTGAGCCTGCAAAGGCAACATCAGTTTGGAGTGGATGGGCGATGAACTGGCTACGACAGACACGCTTCAAGATCGAAAAAGCTTACGGATGGCTGTCTTTAGTCGTTGCGATCGCGCTGGTGCTAGGCCTCTTTTTCCGGCTCACCCACCTCGACCAACCGCTTTACTGGCATGACGAAGCCTATACCTCTCTACGAGTTTCTGGCTTCACCGCCCAGGAAGTTAGAGAAGACCTGTTCACAGGCAGGCTAGTAAGCATTGCAGATGTGGCCCGTTATCAACACCCGGCACCCGGCAAAACCGTCGTCGATGTCGTGCGCTCCTTGGCATTAGAAGATGCCCAGCATCCACCCCTCTACTACCTGCTAGCTAGAGGCTGGGTGCAAATCTTTGGCTCCTCCGTGGTAGCCCTAAGAAGCCTGTCCGTGCTGATTGGCCTACTGCTGTTTCCTGCGCTGTACTGGCTCTGTCAGGAGCTTTTGAGGCCCGGTGAAAAAGCGGCTGTTCGACCATTAGCTGGGCTCACCACAGGGCTGGCCCTAGCCCTAGCTGCAGTTTCGCCATACCACGTTCTCTATGCCCAAGAAGCCAGAGAATATGGGCTGTGGTCAGTGTTGACGCTGTTGTTTAGTGCAGCTTTTTTGCGGGCGCTGCGGCTAAATAGCTGGTCCGCTTGGGGTCTGGCTACGCTCCTTTTGGCGGCGGGCCTCTACACGCAGCCGCTGATGCTGATGCTAGGGGCTGCTAGCTGGGTTTACCTGCTGTTGGTTAACGACCTGCGGTTGAATCGATCGGTGGTGCGCGGCAGTGTGGCTCTGGGTTTAGGGGTGCTGGCTTTTGGGCCTTGGCTGCGGGTGATTCAAGTCAACCAGGCCCCTGGGACTTCTTGGACTGCTGTTCCCATCCCCGTAGATACCTGGCTCAAAGCGTGGGGCCTGCACCTGCAGCGGGCTTTTCTGCTGACCCATGAAGACTTTGGCTTTGACCATTGGACTAGCCAGCTTAGCCTGCCGCTGCTGCTCCTGTTGGTAGTCTATGCAGGCTATACGCTCTACCGCACAACGCCGCCGAGAGTGTGGCTATTTGTAGCCGTGCTGATGGCCTGTGTCGCGCTGCCGCTGGCGCTGCCTGATCTGGTTTTGGGCGGGCAGCGATCGCTCTCGGGTCGGTATTTAGTGCCTTTTTACTTGGGCCTACAGGTTCTGGTAGCTGTTTTGCTGGCCCAAAAATTGCACGATCCTCGCCCTTGCCAGCGCCAGTTTTGGCGAGCAGCGACGGCTCTGCTGCTGACGCTTGGCGTCGTTTCCTGCGCGCTCAATACCCAATCTCAAACAGCCTGGACCAAAGTTATTAACTACCGCTTACCGGAGGTGGCAGAGGCGATTAATGCCGCTCCTCAGCCGCTGCTAGTTAGCGACTCCTTTGGGGTCAACTTTGGCAATATTTTGGCTTTGAGCTATCTGTTAAAACCTCAGGTTCAGCTGCTGTTGATTGGTTCGCCCGATATCTATCATGTCCCCCAAATTCCAGCGGGCTTTAGCAGCGTGTTTGTGCTAAATCCTTCCGATGCTTTTCGGCAGCTGCTAGCACAGCAGCAAAACCAGCCTGTTCAGATCCAATTTAATGATGCTCATCTGTTTCTTTGGCGGCTTGGAGATCAAAGCAGGATAGATGAGTTTGAGCGCTCTCTGGGGATTAACGGGATTCATTAGAATGCATTAAGCAATGACGGCAGCTGAAGAAAATTAGGGTAGCCTGCACCCAAGACCCCATTTTTCTGCAATTAACCGGGTTAAAGCCCTCTCTTATGCCCTCAACTTCTTCTGTAAACCCGCCTCACGTTGAAATTCTGCCGAATAAAGCAGCACTGATCGAGCGATCGCTAACGGTGGTGCTGTCGGTCATCAATGATGCGATCGCAGAACGCGACCGCTGCACCTTGGCCCTGGCTGGAGGCAGCACCCCCAAGCCCCTCTACGAAGCCCTAGCCCAGCAAGATCTGCCCTGGCAAAAGCTCTACATCTTCTGGGGTGACGAGCGCTACGTACCCATTGATCACCCCGATAGCAATGCAGGCATGGCCAAAGCTGCTTGGCTAGATCAGGTGGCCATTCCTTTAGGGCAAATTTTCCCCATGCCCACCCAAGCCAAAGATCCTGAAACAGCGGCCCATCAATACGAGCAGACCCTGAGAGCCGTTTTTCCTGAAGCCACAGAGACAGTTCCCCAACTCGATCTGATTCTGCTGGGCATGGGAGATGATGGTCACACCGCCTCGCTATTTCCCCACACCGAGGCTCTAAACGTGCGCGATCGCCTGATAACCGTTGGCAATAAAGACGGTCAGCCCCGCATCACCTTTACAGTGCCCCTGATCAACCGCGCCCGCTCCGTTCTGTTTTTAACCGCTGGGGCCAACAAGCAGCAGGCTTTGAGCCAGGTTTTTGCGGCAGAGGCCGACTCCGAGATGTATCCTTCCCGGCTAATTCAGCCCGAGGGCGAACTGTGGTGGCTGCTCGATAGCGAGGCCGGAGCAGCTCTGAATCTGTGATCAGTATCACCGCTGTGGGCACCTTTAAGGAGAAGAAACTCTCGGCAATTCCCAGCAGCTAAGAATGCTTGGCTCTCGTATCATGATCTCAGCATCAAAAAATACACCATGATTGTCTGCCCCAACTGCAGCCACCAAAACCCTGACAGTGCCGTTCAGTGCGAAGCCTGCTATACCCCGCTGCCTGTTCTAGCTACCTGCCCCAGCTGTGGGGCCTCTATCCAGGCAGACGCTAGCTTCTGCGGCCAGTGCGGTTTTGACCTACGAACCGCCACAGCCCAAGAAACCGCAACCCCAACCCAGCCTGCCCGATCAGAGGTTAACTCACCAGAGGTACCCGAACTCACGCCCCCCGATCCCCTGGTGCAGCCCGAACCCCTTCCCTTTGCTGCCGTCCAGCTCGATCCTCAGCCCGACCCCCAGCCTGACAACCTGGCCCTAGACCCCTTTCCAGTACTAGATCCCCAGCCCGACCTTCAGCCTGCCCCACCCGCACCAGCACCAACAATGGCTCCGTCAGCGCCGGCTCCGGGGGGAGCCTACAGCACTACTCAACTGCAGGTAATCCAGGCTCGCCTGCTGCATATTCAGACCAACGCCCTGCTAGAGCTGCCAGCCAATGTAACCGTGGTGCGAATCGGTAAACCCAACGACCGCGTTCCTCCTGACATTGATGTTTCTGGTTTTCCCGACTCAGAAATTGTTTCGCGATCGCATGCGGCTATTCGAGTAGAAGGGGACGTCTACTATATTGAAGATGTCGGCAGCTCAAACGGCACTTACGTTAACAATATGCCGCTGCCTGTAGGCAACCGTCACCGGCTGCGAACCGGCGATCGTATCGCTCTGGGTAAGGGAGATAAAGTGTCTTTTCTTTTTCAGGTTGGCTGAATCTTGAAGGATAACTTCAGGCGTCGATCACTTGAGCGGCCATTTCTTAGTTTGGCTTATGTAATGTGATTACTCTTTCCCTGCTTCACCCTCTAAACAAAACGCCTGTCCAGCACTGGACCTTTGAGAAGGAATCCGTCATTCGCATCGGCCGCTCCACCGACAACAATGTCATTCTCTACAGTGCCGTAGTGTCTCGTCATCACGTAGAAATTCACCGCGTCGACAGCGGTTGGGAAATCAGAAGTCTGGGCACCAATGGCACCTATGTAGAGGGTAAGCGAATTGCTGAGGCACCTGTTCAAAACGGCATCATCATTCGTTTGGCCCGATCAGGTCCCAATATTCAAATCAACATGGCCGAGGAAAAACGATCTCCCCTCCAAGAACTATTAGAAAACCGCTCTCGCATAGCGGCCTCTTTTACCACTGTAGAATCGCCCTCGGTAGAGTTCGAGAACGAGTTTAAAGCCGCCCTAACCCCTTAGAAGCCGGACAGTTTACTGCCCTAACAGCAGCAAACTGTCCGGTGAGCAGTCCTGCTGCGTTAGACTCTCCTAAGACGTTTTAGCCCGACTGGCTGAAGATCTATGGCGCGGGGCGACCAGATTTATGTAATGCGCGAATTGGTCGGCATTCCCGGCCTCTATGAACACCACGGTATCGACTGCGGTGATAATACGGTGATTCACTATCGCAAGACCGGCAGTGAGGCCGTTGTCACCCGCACCCACTTCGACACCTTTGCCCAGGGCAAACCCGTCTACACGGTAGTGCAGCCTGTCTCCTTTGTGCCCGATGTGGTGATGGAGCGAGCTGAAAGTCGCCTGGGCGAGCGCCGCTACGACCTCTTTTTCAACAACTGCGAACACTTTGCTAACTGGTGCAAAACCGGACGCAGTGAAAGTCCTCAGCTGGCTAACTTTGGACTGCGGCTGGAGCAGCTGCGGCTGCCCGAAGTCCGGCGGCTGATAGAAAATACTGCCCAAGATCGCTCCCCCGAACAAGCCATTGCCCTGTTTCAAAAAGCTCTAGGTGACATTGCTGCTGCCTATCAGACTCTGCGCCTTCAGGCTCAGCAGACCGAACAGGAAGTGGATAGCTGGCAGCGGGTGGCCCAAAAAGCCCTGCAAAAGCAGCGAGAAGACCTAGCCCGAGCAGCTCTCTACAAAAAAGTCGCTGCTCAAAAGCAGGTAGACGCGCTTCAGACTCAGCTAGCCGAGCTAGTTGATATGCAGCTAACACTATTGCGAAACCGAGAAATTTCAGAGGAGCGCTTTCGGTTGGGTTGAGGGGATGAATGGGTGGCGTGAGCCAAAAACTGGGGTTGTTCTCGTTCCCATGCGGAGCAGGGGAATGCCCAATGGAGGATCCGCCTTCTCTCATATCTAGCTACGGCCTCTTACCGCCCCCATCTCCTCACCTCCCCCACCCTCCCCTATCTCAACTTCCCTGCGTCTCCGCGTCCCCCTGTCCCCGCATCCCTTTGCCCTCTGCCTTCCCCATCAGCCAAACCATCCCACCGCCCTTAATAGCCCCGCCAATCAAGCCGCTCACAAAAGCAATTCCCACGTTCACGGCCCGGCAGTCGTAGAGCCAGTTTGGACTTTGCAGGGGATTAGGCGGAGGAGACACGGAAAACTCTGAGTAGCGGCACAGGCTTTGGATCATCGCTGGGTTGGGCAACAGAGCCTGCGCGATGGGGCTGATGACTGAGGTGTAGGGCACCTCCAGGTTGAAGACTTGCCTCACGTTGAGATCAATCACCCAGCCACCGCCAAAGGCCACCGCAGCGGCGCTAATCAACACCCACCAGTAAGCGCCGGAAATTTGCCGACGCAGCAGCAGCGCCTGACCTAGCCCAATCATCGCGCCCATCACCGCGCCTATCACCAGACTTCGTAGCGAAAACAGCGGTGCATAATACGGCAGCCACAGCGTCAGCATAATGACGCAGCCAAACCCAGCTATGCCAAACCCAAGGGTGATCACCCACCAGCGCCAGATGGCTATCCGGTGGCGCAGCAGCCAGCCCTGCCAAAAGCCCAGCAGAATGATGGCAGTGCTGAGCAGGCCAAAGACGTTGAAGAGGGCGACTGCGATCGCAAAGATCACTGCTGTGCCCAGCATCCACTGCAGCCAAAACAAAGTCGGATTAAAAGAACGTGCCATATATGGCCCCCTACCCCTTATCCTGCAAGCCTAGTATATGAGCCTGTGAGTTGCCTGCTGGGAAACTGACTTGCCGTGGGATAATCGATTTCTTGTGACCTGAGGCGACTGGAGCATGACCCCAGCTGTGCCATACACGGCAGACTTGACCCAAGGAAATCCGGTGAAGGATGTAGATCTGAACTTTCAGCTACCCGATCCGGAAGATGAAAAGATTTCTGAGCCGGAGTTTAAGCGGCAGATTGAGGTGGCCTGGCAGGTGTGCGATCGCTTCGACCTGCAGACCGACATCTGGCGCGGCCGAATTTTGCGAACGGTGCGCGACCGAGAGAGGCAGGGCGGCGACGGTCGCGGCACCGGCTTTCTCAACTGGCTGAAAGACCGAGAGATTACCAAGAGCCAGGCTTACTCGCTGATTGAGCTGGCCGACAGTGCCGATGCGCTGCTGCAGGAAGGCCTGCTAGAGCCTCAGGACGTAAATCAGTTCAGTAAGCGGGCCTTTGTCGAGACGGCCCAGTCTGCGCCTGAGGTGCAGCAGATGGTCAGCGATGCCGCCCGCAAAGGCGACCACATCACCCGCCGGGAGGTGCGCCAGATCTCCGATGAGTGGACGGCCATGACCTCTGAGCTGCTGCCCGAAGAAGTTCGGGAAAAAGCAGCCAACAACACCATTCCCACTCGCTACCTAGCCCCACTAGTGCGGGAAATGGAGAAGTTGCCTGAGCTGCACCAGCAGACCCTAAAAACCGAAATCACCATCAACCCTGATATCGAAACCCTCAAGCAGGTCACCTCGGAGGCCCGCTATCTAGCGAAATACTTGGGGGCGGCAAACCAGGTGCAGTCAATTAGTGACGGCGGCGTTGAGCTAGAGACGGCCCTAGAAGAGGCTCTGCGGGTAGGCTGTCTGAGCGCCACTGCCGATATGGTGACCCAAGCGGCCCAGCTAGAGCAAACCGCTGCCAAACTCTACACCACCTGGAAGCGTCTCAACAAGTTGGCTGAACGGGTCTATGTCGATAGCGGTGAGAGCACGCCCAACTTGCGATCGCTTCTCAACGCCCTCGCCCCGCTCACCAGCGAAATTGTGGAAATCCAGCTCGGCGACAGCGACAGTCCCCTATCGCGCACCATCCGCTGGCGACTGCTCGACGACAGTGGCTCTGATGAAGGTAGGCTTTGAGCTCCATTCATGGAGCCAAGGGCCGGGCTTTGAGGTTAGGCCCGCCTCTACGGCTCGTAGTTTTGCACGTTTAACGAATGGTTGGTTGAAACATCTTTAGAGAGTAACGGGGCCTCCGCTGGAGAGAGCAACGGGCCTTCACCAGCGCAACGGGATTTCGCTAGTGAAGGCCTGTTGCATTTTGGACAATCTCTCCAAATGATGATTTTGCCAACTTCCGGGAAGATTAGGATCGCAATTGTTAAATCTTAAGAAGCTGTCTAGATCAGTCCACACCTATACTTCATGGCCCAAAACCAGACCAGCATGATTAATCCTCGACAGGAGAATTATGCGTTACCTTGGCAGCTGTAGGGCAGCTGCAATCTGGCTAGGCGCTGAGAACCTTAAAACTTTCAGCGAAAAGCCTGCCTTCCGGTCGAACGCCACATACTGGAAGTAAAAGCCTAGCTGATCTGTCTGTTCGACTCTTCTGTCTGACCTTAAAGTGTGTCTTGGAGAACACTGTGTTTGAGTACCTGCCACCGTTAAACGAGCACAATCTTCCCTACCCCGACACAATTCACCCTATCGTGGTCCACTTTGTGATTGCGATGGTGCTGTTTGCTTTTGTCTGCGATATCGTCGGCTACTTTACCCGAAATTCAAAGCTGCTTGAGGTGAGCTGGTGGAACTTAGTTTTTGCCACTGTTTCAATCTTCATCGCCGTTATCTTTGGGCAAATTGAGGCAGGGCTCTCTGAACCTTACAATGCTGCCATCTCCACGCTAAATCTGCACACATTATTGGGGTGGTCCCTGTCAGGAATTTTGGCAGCTGTCACCGGATGGCGCTATGTGATTCGGTCACGGGGGAGTCAGACTCTGCCGGTTCCTTACCTTGCTCTGAGTTTGCTGCTGGCTATCTTGGTTCTTTTTCAGACCTATTTGGGTGATGTGCTGGTGTGGGTTTATGGACTGCATACAGCGCCTGTAGTGGAGGCAACCCGAGGAGGCAAGCTGTCATGAGATCAGATTTAGTAAACCAGTTAGGCGACCAGCTAGGGTCTAACAATCTGCCCTATGTCGTGCCCATTCACCCCAACCTGGTGCATTTGACGCTGGGGCTTTTTATCGTGGCAGTTTCCTTTGATATCGTTGGGGTTTTCTTCCCGGTTGAAAAAGCGGTTTTTAAGTATCTGGCCATTCCAGTGACCCGTTCAGGCCTGTTTGATGTGGGCTGGTACAACCTGGTAGCGGCCGCTGTGATCACGTTCTTTACCGTTGCCTCTGGATTTTACGAAATCCTGCTGTCAAACCCTTTTCAAAACGTGAAGAGTCAATGGGGCCTGCTGGCGATGCCGACGATGGTCTGGCATGGTCTAGGGGGCGTTCTCCTACTATTTCTCATTGTGGGTATGACCGTCTGGCGAGGTTTCCAGCGGTTTGCCTGGCGCAAGGATATGGCCAGACAGGTGCAGTGGACTTACCTGGGCGCAGGTCTGGCAATTTTTGCCCTAATGTTCCTCCAGGGTACGTTGGGGGCTCACCTAGGCGGTGAGTTTGGCATTCACGTTACGGCCGATCAGCTCATCAAAGTAGGCGAAGACCCTAATTTGCTGCCCCGAAGCCTGCTTCCCTAATTTTTTTGCCCTAATTTCTTGAATTCATGAAATTTCGTGCGATCGCAACTCTGACTATCTATGCCGGGCTTACCATCGCTATCAGTATTTGGATGGCTAAAGAGTCCTATTCCTGGTTTCCCCCCGAGGCGACAGCAGAGGCAAAGCTGATTGACGATCTGTTTAGCCTTTTCACTGGGCTGGGCACAGCGATTCTGCTAGGCGTGCTGGGCCCAGTCGTCTACTCGCTCATCTTCCACCGGGTCAGTAAATATGATCCTAGCGATGGCCCACATATCGAAGGCAACGTGACTTTGGAAGTGATTTGGACGATAGTCCCAGTGGTGCTGGTTTTGGGACTCTCCTTTGCCAGCTTTAGCGCCTACGAAAAAATGAACCTGCGCGGCTCTCTAGACCTAGTGCATCTGCACCTGCCCCAGATGATGGACTCAGCCTACGCCGCCCCCTTCGACGAAACCCCTCAAGAGGAAATCAAAGATTCGCTGCAGCAGGCTGCCCCCAAAGAAATCGAGGTTACTGCTAGACAGTGGGCCTGGGTATTTCGCTATCCCGATCAAGACGTTACCAGCACAGAGCTACACCTGCCTGTCAATAGTCGAGTCCGCCTCGCCCTTCGCTCCGAGGACGTGATCCACGGCTTTTACGTGCCCGCCTTTCGAATCAAGCAAGATATCGTTCCCAACCATCGCATGGAGCTGGAGTTTACCCCTACCCGAGTGGGCCAGTACCGCTTGCGCGATTCCCTCTTTAGCGGCACCTACTTTGCTGCCAACCAAGCCGATGTGGTGGTGCAGTCCCCCGAAGACTACCAGCAGTGGCTAGCCGATGCGGCGTCCCAGCCATTAACTGCGGCTTACAACCCAGCTGCCACTGAATATGCCAGAGCCACTGAACAAACGGCAGTTCTGCGGGGCTGGGCATCGGTGGTTCCTGCGCCCCCTCCAGTCGTAAATTATTCGTCACAGACTGTGCCTAAGAGTCCGCCAGCTTAAGGGGTGGGGGGCAGAGGCTAGAGGGCAGAGGGGAAATACGTTCTGACTCACTCGCCTTTTCCCTTACGTCCCCCAACCTCCGGCTCTCCTTCTGCCTCCTGGCTTCGGCCTTTCCCTTTCCTCTTCCTTTTTGCCTTTCGCCCTCCGCCCCTTAGTCTCTATTCCTATGACCAACGCCCCCGTCGAAGCGATTGAAGTCGCCCGCGCCCAACCCTATCCAGGTGCGCCGGACAACTGGAAGCGATTTTTTACTTTCAGCACTGACCACAAAGTTATCGGCATTCAGTACATCGTTACGTCGTTCTTCTTTTTTCTGGTCGGCGGCCTGTTTTCGATGGTAATGCGGGGAGAGCTGATCACCCCCGAAGCCGATCTAATCGATCGCACTGTCTACAACGCACTGTTCACGATGCATGGCTCGGTCATGCTGTTTCTCTGGACGTTTCCGGTGCTGGTGGGCATCGGAAACTACCTGGTGCCGCTGATGATTGGGGCCAGGGATATGGCCTTCCCCAGACTCAATGCGGTGTCTTTCTGGCTGATTCCGGTAGTCGGGGTCTTGATGATTGGCAGCTTTCTAGCACCCGGCGGGCCGTCGCAGTCGGGCTGGTGGGCCTACCCGCCAGTTAGTCTGCAAAATCCTTCTGGCAGTTTGATCAATGGGCAGGTGCTGTGGCTCCTAGCGGTGGCGATTTCGGGCGTGTCCTCAATTATGGGTGGTGTGAACTTTGTCACGACTATCTTTCGGATGCGGGCACCGGGCATGGGCTGGTTTAGAATGCCTGCTTTTGTCTGGTCGGTGCTGGCAGCGCAGCTGATTCAGCTCTATGGGTTGCCATCTCTAACCGCTGGCGCAGTGATGCTGCTGCTGGATATCACGGCGGGTACTAGCTTTTTCGCGCCGGAGCGGGGCGGCAACCCGGTGCTGTACCAGCATTTTTTCTGGTTCTATTCTCATCCGGCGGTCTACGTTATGGTGCTGCCCGTCTTCGGCATTTTTTCAGAGGTGATTCCGGTTCATGCCCGTAAGCCACTGTTTGGTTACCGGGTGATTGCGGTTTCATCCATTCTGATTACTTTCATCAGCGCTACGGTGTGGGTTCACCATATGTTTGCCAGCGCTACCCCAAGCTGGATGCGGATTCTGTTTATGGTCACCTCTATGCTGGTTGGGGTGCCCACGGGCATCAAAATCTTTGGCTGGGTGGCAACCCTTTGGGGCGGCAAAATCCGGCTAACAACGCCGATGCTGTTTGCGATCGCAGGTTTCGTTAATTTCGTCTTCGCCGGGATTACGGGCATCATGCTGGCCTCGGTGCCGATCGATATTCACGTCAACAACACCTACTTTGTAGTGGGCCATTTCCACTACGTCATCTACGGCACGATTGTGTACGGCATCTACGCTGGTCTGTACCACTGGTTCCCCAAGATGACCGGGCGGATGTATTACGAAGGCTTGGGTAAAGTGCACTTTGCTCTAACGCTGCTGGGCACCAACCTGACCTTTTGGCCCATGCACCCCTTAGGGTTAATGGGTATGCCGCGCCGGGTCGCCTCTTACGACCCTGAGTTTGCCTTTTGGAACGTGATTGCCAGTCTGGGCGGGTTTCTCCTGGGTATCTCGGTGCTGCCCTTTATCCTCAACATGGTGAGTTCCTGGGTTCAGGGTGAAAAAGCAGGGGACAACCCTTGGCGAGCTATTGGGCTAGAGTGGCTGACCTCCTCACCGCCCCCGGTTGAGAACTTTGAGGAGATTCCGACGGTCATCTCAGGGCCATATGGGTATGGCAAAGATGAGCCGCTGGTGGCGACGAAGGGTTCGGTAGCGCTGGGCGAGGCATAGGGGAGGGGATATCCGAGACACGGTATAGGTAGGTATAGCCATGACTGCAGAAAGAGCGATCGCACAAGACCTCGAAGCTGAGGTGAGACAGGAACAGGAACATGATGAGGCAGGCAACAGCAAGTTTGGTCTGATTGCCTTCCTGCTATCAGAAAGCGTCATTTTTATCAGCTTCTTTGTGGGCTACGTTGTCTACAAAACGACGATAACTGACTGGTACCCGTCAGGCGTTACTGGGTTAGAAACCCGTGAGCCTGCCATTAATACGGTCATCTTAGTCTCTAGCAGTTTTGTCATTTATGTAGCCGAGCGATACCTGCATGACAAGAAGCTGTGGGGGTTTCGCCTGTTTCTGCTAACGACAATAGCGATGGGCGCTTACTTCCTCTACGGGCAGGCCGTGGAGTGGAGCGGTTTACCCTTTGGTTTTACGGATGGCGTTTTTGGCGGTACCTTCTACCTGCTGACCGGATTTCACGGGCTGCACGTGCTTACGGGTTTGATTTTGCAGGGGATAATGCTGTCCCGCTCATTCGTTCCTGGCAACTACGACAACGGCTATTTCGGCGTAGAAGCAACTTCTCTGTTCTGGCACTTTGTTGATGTGATTTGGATTGTTCTGTACGTCCTAATTTACGTTTGGCAGTAGGGAGAAGGCAGCAATTTTTGTAGGTTGGGTCAAGCAAAGCGTGATCCAACAAATCACTAAAAACCTTATTTCTAGCTGTTTATGCTAATCATTAACCCTATCCATCAACGGGAGAATCAGCATGATTGTTGATGACCAGCACTACGATGTCATTATTATCGGGACGGGTGCAGGCGGTGGAACGTTAGCCCGAAAGTTGGCCCCTACCGGTAAGAAGATCTTGATTTTGGAACGGGGCGAATTTCTAGCTAAAGAAAGTTCGGAACTCGAAGATATAGAAGTCTTTAAAAAAGAGCAATATCACGCGCCCGAGCAGTGGTACGACCGCAACGGCGAACCCTTTTCTCCTCAAACTAGCTACTCGGTTGGGGGCAACACCAAAGTCTACAGCGGTGCCCTCCTACGAATGCGCGATCGCGACTTTGAAGAGGTCCAGCACCAGAACGGCATTTCTCCGGCCTGGCCTTTGAGGTATCAGGATTTTGAGCCTTACTATAGCGAGGCGGAGCAGCTTTACCAAGTCCACGGCAAAGCGGGCGACGACCCCACCGAACCACCTCATAGTCAAGACTTTCCCTTTCCAGAGGTGGCCCACGAACCTCATGTTCAGCAGGTCTGCGACCTTCTCTCCAAGCAGGGTCTAAATCCGGCTTATTTGCCTTTGGGGCTAGGCGATCAAGGCAGAACCGATTCAGAGGATTCGGGCACCACCCCAGCCGTAAATCATGCCAATGTTACGCTCAAAACGGGGGCTAAGGTAGTTTCCCTACACACCAATCCTTCTGGATCAGAAGTTAAGGCGGTGCAGGCTGAAATTGGCGATCAGGCTTACCTGTTTTTGGGGCACATTGTTGTTTTGGCCTGCGGGGCGATTAATTCGGCGGCGCTGCTGTTGCGATCGCAAAACGAAAAGCACCCCAAGGGTCTGGCGAACGGGTCTGACCTGGTAGGCCGCAACCTAATGAAGCAGCAGATCACGGTGATGGTACAGATCAGTGCTTCGACCCTACCGGGCTCTTATCAAAGAACGGCGTACATTAACGACTTTTACTGGGGCGATGAAAACTTCGACTACCCAATGGGCCACATTCAGAACGGGGGCGGCATTCTGCAGGACGTGATTTTTGCTGAGTCTCCCCCAGTTTTCTCTGGTCTAGCCAAGGTGCTGCCTGGCTTTGGGCTGCGGCAGCTAGCAACTCGCTCTATCTCCTGGTGGCTGCAGACCGAGGACCTGCCCGATCCCAACAATCGAGTCAGATTGGCAGGTGAAAAGCTGCACCTAGACTACGAGCCCAACAACTTCGAAGCCCATGACCGGTTGGTGTACCGCTGGATCGATGTGCTGAAGGCTGTAGAATCAGCGGCCTCCTCTGCTTTTAACCGCAGCACCCACCCTCGCAGCACCATGCCTATCCAGGTAGTGGCCCACCAGTGCGGCACCTGTCGCTTTGGCGAAGATGCGGCCACTTCAGTACTGGATATCAACTGCCGCACCCACGAGATTGACAATCTATATCTGGTAGACAGCAGCTTTTTCCCTTCCAGCTCAAGCATCAGCCCCGGTCTGACAGTGATTGCCAATGCTCTGCGTGTCGGTGACCACCTGATCCAGCGCTTGCAGGGTTAGCTTCCTGAAGTTGACGCCCTTCAAGCTACTGGCCGTACCAGGCTTGCTGCCACTGCTGCATCTGCTCAATCTCGGCCTGCTGCGAAGCAATGATCTCCTGTGCTAGGGCCTGGATTTCTGGACGCTCAGACTTTTGTAGGGCGTCTTGCGCCATGACCACAGCGCCCTCATGGTGCGGAATCATGGCATTAATGAAGCGCAAATCAAACTCTGTATCGGCCTCTCCCAGGTCCATGTTCATGCGCATGGCGCTGACCTGCTCCGGCGACATCGGCATCATGTGCTTTGCTGAAGCGTGCCAGGCCATCGGCGTGTTGGCTACCTGAGGATACCAGGCCTGTCGCCACTGCTGCATTTGACTGATTTCTTGAGCTTGGGCATCAATAATCTCAGTGGCCAATTCTCTCAGTTCAGGGCGTTGAGAGTTTTCTAGGACGGCCCTAGCCATTTCTACCGCGCCTTCATGGTGCGGAATCATGGCATCAATGAAGCGCAAATCATAGTCGGCATCGGCTGGCCCCAGATCCATCGAGCTGTGATCCATCGAGCCGTGATCCATCTGGCCTCCATGATCCATGTGGCCTCCGTGATCCATCTGACCTATAGCAGTATCCGTGCGGGAGGGTTCGCCACAGGCGGAAGACAGCGTTGCGATCGCAACCGCACCCAGCACCAAACCTAAAGCATTGAGAGAACGAGACACCATAAAGCTCATCTAGTTAACTACTTTCCCTTCAGCTCATAGCTACTATAAAGTCTCTAGTGAGCTGGAGGGTCAAGGGAATACCATGAAGAAGCAAACACCCTTACCTAGCCAAAGCTGCGGTAAAGGACAATCGCTACTGAAACCTGTCCGGCTGCATCTGCTCAATCAGCGAATCAGGCTGTCCCGATACCCACTGGGCAAACCGGACAGCGATCGGCGGCAGTAGAGCAAAGGGACTGCTAAAGCCTGAAAACAAATGCAGCCCGGTCATTTTAGAAACAGGGCCAACCAGCGGCAGGCCATCCCGGCAGAAGGGCACTCGGCAGCGCTGCCAGGTACCAGGGACATCTTTGAGCACAGGAATTTTCTGGGTAATAGTGGCGCGCATTACCCGTTCGCTCTCCAGGGCATCCACCGCCGGCTCAGGGGCTGTCAGGGCACGGCTAATCTGACCAATTCGCAGAGAGCCATCTTGAAACTGAATCACGCCACTATCAAGAATGGCAGGGGCAATTTCATGACCCGGCTCATCCCAGAGAGAATCGGTTTCGGGAGCGCTGGCCTCAGCTTCCATCTGAAAGCGCTTGGTCTCGGCAGGCATGACGAGGGCCTGAATGCGAAAAGGAACAGGCGGTGTTTCAATCAGTTCGGCCTGAGTGTAGTAGAGCGGCACTGAAAGACCCGCTGCTTGCAGCAGGGCTCGGCTCTCCCCCCCTGCAGCAATGGCAACCTGTTGGGCGGCATAGGCTTGCTCTGCGGTCGTCACCCCAGTCACCCGATCTTTGATCCGCACCAGACCTGTCACGGGCGCAATGATCAACGTCCCCCCTAACCGAGCAAAAGCCCGGTTATAAGCAGCAACTAGAGCCTGGGGATTGACATGGCCATGGCGCACGGTCAAAGCGCCAGCTATAGCAGTCGGATCAAGCTGAGGTTCAATCTGGCAGGCTTCCTCGGGAGTGATGTAGCGGGGTGGCGTCTCAAATTGCGTGTAAGCTGCCAGGATCTTGGCAGGATCTGTTCCCTCCCCATCGTCCCCTGCCAAAATTGTTAGCAGCAAATCCAGTTCTCTCAGCTCAATATTGGCCTCTAGCTCCTCCGACAGGCTGCCATAGCGCACTATTCCTTCCTGGCAGAGTTGCCGGGTCAGCTCAGTGGTGCCCGACCAGTGGGGGATGCCCCCGTAGCTGAAGCGAGTGGCGCTGCTAGGCTCTAGGGCCTGATCCAGCAGCAGCACCGAGAACCCCTGTTTCGTCAATTCATAGCTCAACGCTGCTCCAGCTAGACCATTGCCGACCACGATCCAGTCAAAGGTTTGCATTTAGATTCCTTAAAGTTGCAGAGTAAGGGCACAAAAATGCCCTTACAAAATAATGCAGCCTTTAAGGATGAATCTGACCTAAGATCACGCGCAGGCGGTCATAGTCGTCTTTAAGCAGCACGCTCAGGGTGCGTCCGGCCTGCACTAACCAATCCCGATCGAGTTTGCGGAGCTGATAACAGTGGCGGATCACGGCTGCTATTAGCCCATCTACCGGAGCCCCCGGCATATCCATCAAAGTGCGAAGAAAATCAAGCTGCTCAGTAAAAGCCATTACCTCATCTGAGTCACAGCGGTACACAGCCTGATGTACCTGAGGCGGGCGAGGCGGCAGATGTTGATAAGCCACCGCGCCCCGTTTAGGCGGTTGAAAGCCGACAATCGCCACCCGAAACTCAGTCTTAAGCATGGCAAAAATCTGCGGCTGCTGCTCTCGCAGGTCATCGAGAGACATCCCCAAGGCCCTAGCCCGGTGCACCGAGTCGATGGGGCTGGTTGTAGCGTGATACACCACCCCATAAATCTGATTGCCCGACTCATCGTCCCAAGACTTAACCCAGCTACCAAACGGCGGCATGACCGGAAAACTGAGGGTGTCTGGCTCCAGGCATTGGGCCAAAAATTCAGTGGTAGCCGTCTCGACAACCTCAGCGATATGATTGGGCTGCTTAGCGTGAGCCGAGAACTGGGGCAAAGGCAGACGCATCGGCGTAACCTCTAACAGGGTGAGTTTGGTGAATACAGCGCTACTTCTTGCGGCGCTTCGAGGTGTCAACGGCTTCTAAGTCTGACATCTGAAAGCTGATCAGCTTGTCCCAGTTGCCGCCTTCAAACAGAACAGCGACTTTGCCATCCGTAATGCGCTGCACCAACCCCTGAAAGCCGTAGTAGGTATCGTCAACATTGGTAATGCGAACCACAGAACCGGGGAAAATCATTGAGATAGCGCTCCTCAAACGACGGGACTTTCTATTTAGTATATTTTCTGAACATCTTTTCTGAGCGATCGCAACAAGTTCGGCAGAGCTGCTCTTTAAGGAATCAGACCCATCTCAGAAGCCATCGTGTCTCCAACCCCTAAAATCTAGGCCCTTTAGAGCTGATCTCCCCTGGGAGAACAGCTGCCTACCAGCGCTGCTAGTCCGTAAACTTGAGTCGACGACGATAGTTAGCGACCGACTCAACAATGCCCAGCGCAATAAAATTCGTCAGCATAGAAGCTCGGCCGTAACTGACCCAGGGCAGCGGAATGCCGGTGATAGGTGCCAGGCCAATAGTCATACCCACATTAACAATCACCTGAAACAAGATCATCGAGAGCACCCCAACGGCCAGCAGAGAGCCAAAGTCGTCCTTGGCGTTCTGGGCAATGATCACCAGGCGCAGGCAAATCAACCAAAATACAACCAGTACTGCTATGGCCCCAATAAAGCCCCACTCTTCCCCAATGGCAGAAAATACAAAGTCCGTGTGCTGCTCAGGAATAAAGCTCAGCTGAGTTTGAGTGCCCTCCCCTAAGCCCCGGCCCCACAACTCCCCAGCCCCAATAGCAATGCGTGACTGAATCAGGTGATAACCGCCACCCAGCGGATCTTTATCCGGGTCTAGAAAAAGGATTAGGCGGTCTTTCTGATAGTCGTGCAGCAGCCCCCAAAACACGTCGCCTACCTTACCTGCAATCAGGTTGACGGCCGTTGCTATCACTGTACTAAACAGACGCCAGGGCAGCGTCATCCAGGCGGTAATGCCCATTGCCAGGCTCCAAAGTAGCCAGACCGGCAAAGAAAAGTGAAACAGCAGCGCAGCCACCAGAGGAGAGCCCATCAGCAACAGCCAACCCAGATTGACATTTGCCCAGTAGAGCATTACCAGGGTAATGGCACCAAATACCAGGGAGGTGCCCAAATCGGGCTGAATGAACACCAGACCCCAGGGCAATGCTACGATTGCCAGGGCCTTGGCAACGCCGAGCAAACTACCAGCTCTAGGGCCGCTCAGTGCTGCTGCCAGGGTGATGATAATGCTGATTTTGGCAAACTCAGAGGGCTGGATATAAAGGTTGCCTACGTTGATCCAACTCTGGGCCCCAGAGCCGATGGTGCCAATAAACATCACCAGAAGGAGCGTAACGTTGGTGACAGCGTAGATGACCCACTGCCACTGAAGCAGATGCTCGTAGCGCAGTCGAGCAATCCATAGCGCCACCAGTATACCGAGAACGCCTAGCCAGCCATGGTTCCAGCTCAGCTCTGGAGTGCCCATGTTGCGCTGAATGCTGCTAATGACTAAGGTGGCAAAGGCTACCAAGGCAACAGGCAGCCCCATCAGGAGCCAGTCTACCCCCTGCCAGCCCTGGAGTAGAAATCGCCAGCGTCTTTGAAAAGTAGAAGAAACTTGAATCATGAAGCTAATGCAGCAACAGAAACTTTAGCGGCAACCTGCTGAGCAATTGCCCGCAGTGCCTGGGCTGAGGCCGAATTGGGAGAGGCCACCACAATCGGCACGCCCTGATCGCCACCCTGGCGTACCGCCATTTCTAAGGGAACGCAGCCCAGCAGGGGAATATCGAGTTCCTGGGCAGTATTTTTGCCGCCACCGGAGCCAAAAATGTCGTACTGCTTGTCAGGCATGTCGGGTGGTATGAAGTAGCTCATGTTTTCCACAATGCCCAAAACTGGCACCTGCAGCTGCTGGAACATGCGTAGACCCCGGCGGGCATCGGCCAGCGCTACCGACTGGGGCGTAGTTACAATCACTGCACCTGCCATTGGCACTGCCTGGGCTAAGGTCAGCTGGGCATCGCCGGTGCCGGGGGGGAGATCGATTATCAGGTAATCTAAATCGCCCCACTCAACCTGGTAGAGAAACTGCCGAATGATGCCATTCAGCATAGGGCCTCGCCAGATTACGGGCTGGTCTCGTTCAATCAAAAAGCCCATAGAGACCATTTTGACCCCGTGGTTAAACACTGGGTTGAGCACCTCGCCCTGACTGCCCTGCCGCACTGACACTTCGGCTTCTGACAGGCCCATCATGATGGGGGCATTTGGGCCGTAAATATCAGCATCAATCAATCCGACTTTGGCTCCGGCCTGGGCCAGCGATACAGCAATGTTGACAGCAACGGTACTTTTGCCAACGCCGCCCTTGCCGCTAGAGACAGCCACAATATTTTTGACTCCAGCAATGCCGGTGCGATCGGGGAGGGCCTTTTGCTGAGGTGTCTCTGCTGTTACTTCGACATCGACTGAAACAACCCCAGGCAGTGTCCGCACTGCTTTTTCGCAGTCTTCAACAATAAATTCACGCAGGGGACAGGCGGGCGTAGTCAGCACCAGGGTGAAGCTCACCTGGCCGCTTGCTATCGCTACATTGCGGATCATATTAAGGTCAACCAGGCTCTTTTGCAGCTCAGGATCCTGGACTGGCTGCAGCACTTCCAGGACAGATTCGACAGATAGGGAATTGCTCATGGTTTGGTTAAGGGCCGAGCCGGACGGAGACGCGGTGTCGTTACTTTACAGAGATTAACTGATCTTAATAGCTCAGGGCCGCCATCGGTTAGCAGGGCGAATCATTAACCTAAATCTGAAACCTAAATCCGAGCTTCACCAGGGCTGGGAACTGGGTTTGCGTTTTCCTAGTGTAGACGTCTGTTCGGCGGCATTGGCTAAGGCTGAGGCGACCCTAGCGGCATAGGGTTTTAACAGGGACCAAGCCAGTGGCGAGAGCCAGCCCCGCAGGGTGACAGAATACGAAATTTGGGTGCCCATGACCGTAGATTTGATTTCGTAGGTAACCCGCTCTTCTAAGCCGGGAACGGGAAACAGGCGAACCGTCAACAGCTCACGAGGCAGCACCCGCTCAACAAAAATACTGACGGGAATGGGGCAAATCCGGGTAAAAGCTCGGTAAATTAGACCTGGCTTGGGACTGAGGCCGTTGGGGGCATTAGTGCTGCTTAGCAGGGGGTGCCAGGAGACATCGGCCAGGTTCATGATAGTTTGCCAGAGCGTATCTACTGACGCCGAACTGACTGTCCAGTAGGATCGATCTAGAGTCCTCTGGTGGCGCAGTCTTGCTAGAAAAGCCCTTGCAGACGTCAAAGGACTGTTTATAGCCCAATCCTGAAACATCGCGGATACCTCCTAATCAAAGGTATTAAACGGGGAGACACGGTTGGCAAAGATAGGATGACAGCAGGGATCACAGACGAAATATTTTAGTAAAGCCTGGCAGGCTAAGTTTGGAAACCTCTAGGGGCTAGTTGTTGTAAAAATTTTTGACTTGCAACATTTGTTCTGAATTCGTTTTAATAGCTGCAATTCGCGATAGTCTGAGAAACGGTTGACCAGTGAGCTTTTGCCCTCCACCGTGAAGTCAAGCACTGTGAGGTCAAACATTGGAAAACCAAACTCATGCAAAACCGAGCTCACCTTGATGTTTTGGATGTTTCTGGGGCTATGCCTGAATCGGCCTTGCGATCGCACCTAATGGGTCCTTACCAATAGCGCTATTGTGTAGATCAATTCGGAGCCTCAACCCAGGGCCTCACTAGAGTGAGAAGCTGCTTCTAGTGTGACACACCCACAAATTCCCTTGGGGCTTCTGTCCTAAATAGCACCTTACGGGCTACAGACAGGAGTAGGGAAATCATCGGAATAGCGGCTGAGCCTCCTTGATGAGTTGAAAAGAGATTCTGAGGCTTTTAAGCCAACTTTTCATCCTTCTTTGGTTACAAACCTCCTCGCGAATCAATTTATGACTAGCTCCTCTGTCTCCCCAGCCACCACCTCCAACCCCGCCACTGCTCCAACTGACTCTCGTGAACGGGTTAGCCAAGGCTTTCAGCAGTTACAGGACAGTATTTGCCGCCAGCTTGAGACGCTAGATGGGGGTGGCACCTTTCAGGAGGACCAGTGGAAACGCCCTGAAGGAGGCGGTGGACGCTCTCGGGTAATCAAGCAGGGAGATGTGTTTGAGCAGGGCGGCGTCAATTTTTCAGAGGTCTGGGGGGAAAACTTGCCGCCCTCGATCCTGGTACAGCGACCCGAAGCGGCAGGCCATGGATTTTACGCCACCGGCACCTCAATGGTGCTCCACCCCCGCAACCCCTATGTACCAACGGTTCACCTCAACTACCGCTACTTTGAGGCAGGCCCAGTCTGGTGGTTTGGTGGCGGCATCGACCTCACCCCCTACTATCCCTTTGAGGAAGATGTGGTACATTTCCACCGCACTCTCAAGGAGACTTGCGATCGCTACCACGACGCCTATTACCCTACCTTCAAGCGTTGGTGCGATGAGTATTTCTATCTCAAACACCGCCAGGAAACGAGAGGCGTCGGCGGCATTTTCTTTGACTATCAGGATGGCCGCGGTGAGCTATATCGCGGGCCTGATGCCGATGGACCAGCAGCACAACACAGTCAGCAGGTGGGCGAATTGCCCCAGCGTGACTGGGAAACGCTGTTTTCCTTTGCCCAAGCCTGTGGCAATGCCTTCATCCCGGCCTACTCCCCCATTGTGGAGAAGCGCAGCAGCACCCAGTACAGTGATCATGAGCGGCAGTTCCAGCTCTATCGGCGGGGCCGCTACGTGGAGTTTAACCTGGTCTACGACCGGGGCACGATTTTTGGGCTACAGACCAATGGTCGTACCGAGTCAATTTTGATGTCGCTGCCGCCCATGGTGCGCTGGGAGTACGGCTATACTCCCGAGCCCGGCACACCTGAGGCCCGGCTGTACGATGTTTTCCTTAAACCTCAAGATTGGGCCAACTGGCCTGCGGCTTAGCCTACAGCTAAGGGTACCCGGCAAACTGTTCTTGATCAATCTAGCTAGCTTTTGCCCAACCAGAGTTTTAACTCTGGTTGGGCAGGTTTACAGGATTTAACCTACTCTGCTCAGTTTGATTCCTACAATTTGAGAAGGAAAGTTAGCAGGGGCTGTTGTGCGGAGCTCGGTTTCTGGGCACCCTATGGACACCTCTGCTGTCTGACGTTGGTTTGCAACTGGTTTTTGCAGAGCTGGCGAGAGCGGTTAAGGTTGGACAAGGGTTTTGTGAGCCAAAAGCCGGAACTTTTTGCCCCGTTTAACTATCGTGAAAGGGGCACCCTGGTGTCCTAGTCGAGGTGGAAGGAAGGAAATGGATCAAAGAACACATACCGCAGAGGATGGCAGAACGGTCATTATCCTGACCCCCACTGGCCGACTGGATATCACCACTGCCTGGCAGTTTCGTCTGAAGCTGCAGGAGTGTATTTCTCGCATTAGCCCCCATGTCGTAGTCAATCTGAGCCAGGTTAATTTCATCGACAGTTCTGGCCTGACCTCCCTAGTTGCTGGGATGCGGGATGCAGATAAGGTCAAAGGTAGCTTCCGAATTTGCAATGTCCATCCTGACGCCAAACTTGTCTTTGAAGTCACCATGATGGACTCGGTGTTTGAGATTTTTGAGACTGAAGCAGAGGCTCTAGGGGCTGCCCCTGGGGTAGCTGGCTAAGGCTGCCCGCCCTCGAAGTCGGCATTTTTAATTAGGCAAAAGGGACCCATAAGAGCTCCCCAGAGCCCTTTGCCTGTACTAGGCTCAATGCCTTTGTCATAAACGCGCAACTCTAGAGTTGCGGCATTGCTGGCTGGGCCGATGGCAAACCCTAGGCTGACGTAGCTAGTATTGCCCGCGTATTCGAAGGAGCAGAGGCTGCCAGCAGGCAGCGCTGCCTTAAAGCTGTACTGGCCCTCTGGAAGCTCCTGCGACTCGATACTCAGGCAGCAGGTGGGCAGCTCCACCAGATCTTCTGGAGTCAGGGGAGCGAGAATTTGTGGTGCGATCGCACCGCCTCTAAATTGAGCCGCATTCTTTAGCCCATAATACTGGCCCTTAATTTGGCTATCGCTTTCGTATAGTCGAAGAATTCGCTGTCGGTAGGGCGGCTGGCCTGAGGCGACGCTCACTTGCTCAACAAAAAAAGTCAGGCTGTTTTCGTGAAACAGTCTGATAGGGCGGTGCCATACTTTGAGATGAACGTACCAAGCAGGCTCTGCCAAAGATTGTGCCCGGTTCTCAAACTCACCCGCCAGATAGCGGCCTAACGTCAGCAGCTTAGAAGATAGGGTTGCCATAATCCATCAGCCTATTGAACAGGCTGATCATAGGCGATTAGGAAACCGACCTACTCAGAGGCTTAGGGAGCAACCCACATCCCCTAGGCAAAGGTAAAACTGCTGGCATCTAGGAGGTGAGCCTCAACGTTGTTGAGAACCGCAATGTCAGTTGAAAAAGCCGCTCCCAAGCTATCCACCTGGTTGACCGTGACTAGGGTGCTGCTGCCCATCTGAGTCAGCTGCACATAAGCTTCAAAGGGATTGAAGTCTGCGGGCAGCGACTCATTGAGTAGACCACCAACCAAGAGCAGATCTTCGCCAATGGTAAAGTCTGTGATTACGTCAGGGCTGCTAACAGAGGCCTCTTTACTGGGGAAGTCAGTACCGGGCACAGTCGATCCAGCGGGAGTTAGCGTCCCCAGGAGCGCATCTGATCCATTTAAGAGAAACGCAAAGACGTCTTGGCCCGTCCAGCCAGTTAGGGTATTGGCACCGCCGCCGCCATAGAGCCAGTCGTTGCCCGCGCCCCCTTCTAGGGAGTCATTGCCCGCGCCGCCGATCAGCACATCGTTGCCGGTACCCCCTAAAAGCGCATCGCCATTGGGGCCTGCTACCAGCAGATCATCCCCGCCTCCGCCTAGCAGCAGGTTAGCCCCGGTTAACCCGTAGATGGCCTCTGCATGGTCAGTCCCTGCTAAGAAGTCTTTGCTGGGGCTGCCCCAATGGGCAACGCTGGGAATCTCGAAACGGGCTCCTATAGGTCCCCAGGGGCCAAACCAGGTATACGCCTGCAGAGTTTCTGTGCCTATGGGCGACCAAAAAGGTTGGGAAACAGTTTCGGTATCGGCTGCGATCGTATCGTCTGCTACACCTTCTAAGGCCTCAGGCGAAGAGAAGATTGGCGCTGGAACAGTTTTTGTATCATCCAATGGATAGGTTGTCGAAGGCTCAAGCACTTCCTTAAAAACCCCCTTCTGTGGGAATAACAAAACCCCAGAAGGATCGCTGAAAAAGCCCACTGATTGGGCAAAAGGATTCTCGTTGCTCATAGTGTCTGACATCAAGATCATTGGCTCTTTACAGGTCGCGCTAAGAACCTTATTACAGATGTAAAAACGTCACCGGCAAGGTGCAGCTTACAGGAAACGCCAGCATCTGAGGATTTCTTAATAGACTTATATAGATCCACCCGGTAACAAGAATAACAATTAATCAATTGAGCCAACAGGCCTACGGGAAATACGGAGTTCTAATTCATTGAAAGTTTATAAACTCCTTTCTATCCTTGAAGTTAGCAGCTGAAGTCCGGTTTGTATGAAAGCCTTGCCTAAGTAATACTTCCTACTACTGGGGACAGAACTTGAGGTAGATATACGGCAACTTGATAAGTAGAGGGTAAAAGAAATGCCCTAAGAAAGAACCCATGCTAAATTTTTCCTCAATACAAAACGCTTAGGGCACTGGCTACAGATTAGGGCTGATCTCGCCAGGCCCTGCTAGATTTATTGCTCAAAATCTATTCAGGCAAACCCCTTAGGTCCAAATGACGATTGGGCCAGGCTGTCAAGGGCGCAGTGAACTGAGAGAGCGACAGCCGATGAATTCGCTCAGACTGCTCCGCCAGGTTTTTCTCTGCGGGGGTGTTGTAGCCCCAGTCGGCTAGAAATAGCTCTACGGTGCTTAAATCGGACTGTTTCTCAACCAGCTCTAGCGCTTTGAGCCGATCTTCGACAAACCAGATGCTGACAGAGGCAGCAGCCCCAATCGGCGGACTATTTTGGATCTGCTGGAGAGTGATGTATTTGGGCTGTTTAACTTCCTTCCCCAGGATTTGCCCTGCGCCTAAGTTCAGGCCCTGCTGACTCAGCAGCTGTTGAATGAAGCGGCCTTCTTTGGTAGAAATGATGATCAGGTAAACGCCAGCTTCCATGAGATGCTGCACTTGAGCAATAACGCCCGGATAAAAGCGGTGTTGGCTGAGCCAATCGTCTAGGTCAGTTTGAATCCACCGATCTCGCACGCTATCGACTGCGGTTGAGGCTGTTTTGCTGTCTAGCCCTGCCTCAGTAATCAGCTGGTGGGCCATGGTGGGCCAGTCTGCAGAAATGGCTTCGCGGCTGAGGCCAGAGCACAGCCCATGGAGCAGAATGGGCATTTCCCAACCCGTTTCGATCACAGGGCGTAGGGCGTAAAAGTCTTCAGCTAAATCTGGGGCAGGCTCTTGAGAGGCGGGCTGAAAGAGCTGACAATAAGCCTGCCAGGCCGATTGAAAATACTCAATCAGCCCATCGCAGATCACCCCATCAAAGTCCAGGGCCAGAATATCGGGAGTAGGCGTCATGGGCTTTGCCTTCAGATTTACTGTAGTTATAAGAATGTAGCTGTAAGCGGGGCATTGCCCTCATTGGCTACACCCCTGGGCAGCCTGCTGCCGGATTAGCTTTTGAACGCTGACTAAGGCCCGATTGAGTTCGGGACCTTTGCGGTGGGGGGCTTCGAGGTATGCCTGCTGCTCTTGCTCCAGCATCACTACATCCTGCTCGACTAGGCCGTCCAGCATTTTCTGAGCAGAGCCAAACAAACGGGTCTTTAGCCAGTGGCGAAACCACTGAGGCTGCTTGTGAAGATTGGGAAAGGCCTGTAGAGATGTGAAGTGAATTAGATAGGCGCGGGTGTGGGTGACGTTTACCGGCGAGAATAGGCAGCAGATCTTGAAGTCTTGGCCCAGGGTTGCCACCCAGTTGGGATAGGCATAGCTGACATCTAGTGGCTCTGGGTGGAGTTGGCGCAGGGCCGGGATGAAGAGCTGGGAGATCGACCAAATTTTGTCAATGCGGTAATAGCTTTGGGCCTGATAGTGGGCATCAACTCGCGCATCGGTAGCGTCTAGGCTCTGCAAGACAGGCTGAGTCCAGGCCTGGTAGTCCTGATGGAGATGGCCGTGATACATATCCATCAGGTTCTCGATGAGAAAGGAATAGTGGGCCTGGACATCGATCATTGAGACAGTAGCGATGTAGTTGAGGTGATCCCATTCTGGCAGGCTGAGGGGCTCGATCTTTTGGGCATCGAGCTGGGCCAGGTCGCCGGGGAAAACCCAGATAAAGCCATCCTGCTCCCGCACCGGATAGGTGCGGAGGGTGCAGCTGGGCAGTTTTTGGTTGGCCTCTAGGTAGGGCACGTGGGAGCAGGCCCCGGCTGCATTGAAATGCCAGCCGTGGTAGGCACAGACAATTTCGCTGCCGTTGACCTGGCCTTGGCTGAGCTTGACCTGGCGGTGAGGACAGCGGTCTTCTAAGGCATGAACTTGGCCGTTGCGATCGCGATATAGCACGATCGGCTGTTGCCACAGGGTTAGGCCCAGGGGATTGGCCTGTAGCTCGCTGCTGCGGGCCAGCACATACCAGTGGTTGGGGCTGATGCCGAGCTGTCGCAGAGGGGTTTGGCCTGTTTCTACATCTGCTTCAGCCTTTGCTACAGGCGAGCTAGAATCGGCTGGACTTGCCTCTGGAACCACCATTGAGATATCCATCACACGCCTCACCAGGAACTAAATTTTTAGCACCCCTTCGGGGTTAACCGACAAGATAGGACGACGTTGAGCGCCTTCCTGCTTCAAGATGGCGTTGGCAGCCAGTAAGCCGCTACTGACCGCCCGCTCCATCAAACCGCAGGGGAAAGGCATTTTCACCCAGTCTCCAGCAAACAGCAGGTTGGGCACCTCCGTTTGGGTTTCCGGGCGATTGGCGAAGCTGCCTGGCGGGAACCCGGCAAAGTTTTTCTGATTAACCAGCTGTCTGTGGAGCACGGTTGCCCCTTTTAGTGCAGGCACAATCTCGTAAAGCTCAGTCTCAAAAGTGCTGAGCAAATCCTGCTGGTTAGGAAACTCCTTTTCCTTATAGCAGTAGGCATGTAGTTCGACAACGCTGCCGCCTGTGCGGTTAGCCCACTCAATGTAATCTTCTTGAATGCGGTGGTAGAGGGTAATGCTGTCAGTGAGCCGATAGCCAGATAGAGAGGTAAACCAGCTATGCTCCCAGTCAAAGTCGCGATCAAACCAGAATCGCCCTACGGCGAAGGGGTCGGCCACCTGGAGCTGATCTACCTGGCTGGCTAAAACTGGTTCAGCAGGCCCATCGGACAGGGAGAACAGATGCTTGATGCCGGGAATGTCGGTGGCCAGCACGTAGTAGTCGGCAGCTAGAGTTTCCCCGGCAGGAGCTGTCCCCCCAGCCTGAGCAGCTACGAGCTGAACCTGGTCGCCCTGGCGTTTGACCACCGTAAACTGGCCCAGGTTTTCGCGGGCTGGCCCAGCTAGAACCTTGCCTTCGGCATCGTAGGCGGCTCCGTGGCAGGGGCAGGCAAATCCAGACTGGGTGGTGGCTACGGTGCGCTGCACACTGCAGCCCTGGTGGGTGCAGGTGAGGGAGAGGGCAGCTGAGGACTGGGGCGCGATCGCAAATACCCGATCGCCTGCGCCAAAGTACTCCATATCCTCGGTGCTGATCAGCGGATTGCGCTCTACCCAAAAAGGCACTGAACTGGTAGCAACGCCACCCTCCTGGTACGTCACCCCCGATAGCTGGTTTTCCTGCCAATGGAGCTGGCTGACGCTTACCCCAGTCAGCACCCGTCCCCCGTTTGCCTCAATGGAAGCCACGATGGGATCAACCAGGCTGCGGCCCATATCCTGACAGGTACCGTTAAAGGCCAGCCCCTCCGGATTGCCAAAGAAGTAGAAGTGGAAGAACTGCATCAGCTCTCCCGCGCTCATCACGTCGGGTGAGTTGAGGCTAGACTTGGCGAAGGGCAAAAAGTAGAGATCGTAAAGACCTCGGGGAAAATCTTCGGCGACCCAGTCGGCAACGGATATATCGTCTAGCCGGTTGTAGGTTTGGGGGGTGCGAAACCCGGTGATTTCGCGAAACACCTGGAGGTGCTTGAGATGGGTGAGATTGATACCCCAGCGCAGGCGATTAGGGGAAGAAATTGCCAGATCGATCACGTTCCAGGGAAAGGCCGAGTGGCTGGGTCGGAAGACCTCAGGCTGGTAACGGTCTTTGTAAACGACCGAGTAGTAGTTGAGAGACTTAAAGTTGCTTTGGATCTCGAGCTCGTTGACCAGACTAAACAGGTTGTAGTACTGCGGGAAGAAGCCGTGGAAGCCATGCTCCATCATGAAGGCATCTTCGCCTACCTGGATCGGCCAGCTGGCAATTTTGCCGCCTAGCTGGGGCGATCGCTCCAGCAGCGTGACAGCGATGCCCCGCTGGCTCAGCTCATAGGCAGCTGCTAATCCGGCTAGCCCGCCGCCGACCACTACTGCTTTTAGCGGGCGAGCGGCGTGGTATGGTAGATCGATCTGGTCTTGCTCAAAAACCGTGGGTTGCGGCTTAGTAAGTCGGGAGTAGCTGAGTAGCCCTGCAAGGCCCCCGACCCCAAAGAGTTTGAGCACGTTGCGGCGAGAGAGAGATTGAGAAACCAACGTTTCTAACGATTGACTCATCGACAAATCAGAGGCTTCATGGGCTGAGAAGATAGGCAGGTTAGACCTGACCTAGGTGTGGGAAGCATTAGGGGTGGAAAAAGGTCGCGGCTCAGGAGACGGTTGCTATTGCAGGGAAGCTGTGTCTAAAGGGTTTCACGGCTAAAAACTTGGCCAGACTCCAGCAATATTGCCATATAAAGCTACAACGTGTTCGATTAATCCTGCGAATTGAGTGCGAACGATGGGAAATTGCCAGGAACCTGCAGGAGATTGATTTCTGCTGCCAGTGAAACAGCTCGTTTTCCCGCCTCCATTAACGGTCTCCAAAAAAATGAATGAACCTGACTGTAATATTAAGGCAGCTTTACAATCTGCACAATTTAGATGAAGTATTTCCGGGAAGTGGCTGCCGTAGCGCTGCGGATATTGACTGAACTGGGGCGGCGGCAGCGCAGCCTGATCTTCTGGGCGATTTTTCCGGTGCTGGTGCTGGTGCTAAACGGCATTATTTTAGAGGGCCGTGCCCAGATTTCGACTGAGCAAGCGTTTACTAATGCTATCCCGGCAACTTTGGTGGGGGCAGCTCTCTTTTTTAGCTGCTTGGGCGGCAGCGTCGCGACGGTGGTAGCAGAGCGAGAGCAGCAGACTTTGAAGCGGCTATTCCTATCGCCTCTCAGCGGAGTTT
The DNA here is from genome assembly GCF_014696715.1 of Pseudanabaena sp. FACHB-2040. Taxonomy (NCBI): domain Bacteria; kingdom Bacillati; phylum Cyanobacteriota; class Cyanophyceae; order Pseudanabaenales; family Pseudanabaenaceae; genus Pseudanabaena; species Pseudanabaena sp. FACHB-2040. The sequence goes on along the minus strand of NZ_JACJQO010000006.1, from coordinate 182,689 downwards.
CCTACTTTCTGGGAATTTTTGTGGCTTACTGCGTGATTGGGCTGGGGCAGACGGTGCTGGTCTATGCGATCGCAGTCGCCCGAGGGGGCTCCTTCGAGGGTTCTATCCCCCTGGGCCTGCTGATCATCCTTCTCAGCATTGCGGCCTACGTCGGGGTGGGCTTTATCCTAGGCACCCAGTTCGCCCGCCGCACCGAAGATATCAATTCCCTGATCGCAGCTTTTGGGGTGCCCCTCTTAATTTTGGGCGGTGCATTTCTGCCTGCAGCCCTATTTCCACAGACTCTGCTGGATTTGGCCCGCTTTAACCCTGTTTATCACATGATTGAGGCCCTGTACGGGGTTTCGGCAGAGGGGGCGACGCTGGGAGACATTGCCAACCACTTCTGGTTTCTGCTGGTTTTTGCCCTGGTTATGGTGGCTGGAGGCTGGGTCGCCTATTACCGAATGCTGCTGGTGGAGCGACGGCTATAAAGTCCAAGAGCAGGGTCAGGGCGTCTCTACTCGGCATAGACCAGCTTGCGGTTCATGCCACCGTCAATGACAACGTTCTGGCCGGTGATAAATTCGGCTTTGTCGGAAAGCAAAAACTCTACCATCGCTGCAATGTCTTCCGGGCGTCCGGCCCGACCGACTGGGTGCTGAGCCTGGTCAACCTCTCTTAGATCAGGCTCTTGGCGCTCACTGGCTTTTTTCCAGTCGCTGACGACAATCCAGCCGGGGCTAATGCAGTTGACCCGCACCGCTGGTCCTAAACTCAAAGCCAGCGCATGGGTCAGAGACACGATGCCGCCCTTAGCTGCTGCATAGGCTTCTTGGTGTGGGTCAGACTGAAATGCTCGCACAGACGCAATATTTACGATGGCCCCCTGGTTCTGGCGTAAGGAGGGTACTGCATGTTTTGCCATGAGAAAGTACCCAGTCAGATTGGTGCCGAGAATCCGGTTCCAGTAATCCAGGCTTAGCGTTTCTACCGGGTCATTGAGGGGGTTGGCGATGCCTGCATTGTTAACCAGCCCATCTAGCCGCTCAAATTTTTCTAGCGTGGCGGCCAAACAGGCTTGAACTGAGGCTTCCTGGGAAGTATCGCACTCAATGAAGGTAACGGCATCTTGGTAGTCGCTGAAGATCTGCAGGCACTCTTCTCCGGCTTCGGCATCGATATCTGCGATCGCAACCCGCCAGCCCCGGATCAGCAGCCACTGCACAATCCCTCGACCGATCCCCTGCGCACCGCCAGTGACCAGCGCCACCTGATTGGGTTTAGCATCCTCCATGTTGCCTCCTGCCTAGTTAAACTGCCCCCATTCTCGATGCAGGCTTGCCAGGGCGCATCTTTCTTTCAAGCGTTTCTTTTAGAAGGAAGTTTTAGAAAAAGATCGGATGACGCCCTGAGAGCAGGGGTCAGCCGTTAGCGAGACAAACTGCCCAGACTGAGCGGCACCAGCGTTCCTTGGGGGGTCAGCCCCAACAACATCGGTTCCTGGGGCTGAATTAGCGTGCCGGTCAGGGCACAGAGTTCCTGTCGTTCGGCTTTGGCTTCAAAACTGGCCCGAATCTCATCTTGGGTGATTTGGGGCTGATAGTCCCCCGAGGATTGCTCTACGTATTGCCACAACACGTCCCGTATCAACGCCTGATAGCCGCGATTACCTGACAGCAGCTTCAGCTTCTCCTTCAGGTCACGCTCCAGACGGATGCTGGTGACTTCCATTTCACTGGTTGATACACGAGACAGGGTTGGCATACGAAGGCGCACCTCCAAAACGACACAGGTAGATTAAAGCGGTTATGAAACAAGCAGGCTGGGTCAGCAACCACTCATGAACCGCTAACAATAGTCTAGACACTTTCATGCTACACCTGTAGTATTGACATAGGAAATTCACGTTAGTCAACCAGCTTTTTGGCTGTACTGCTCAAGGAGACCTGCTGTGAGAAGATTTCTACCCACCGGACTGCAAGTGATGACCTCCCTCTGCGGCGGCATCGGCCTGATGGGTGCGATCGCAGGTCTCCTATCCACCTATCGCGGCTTTAAGTACAACCTGTTTAACCAATTTGGCGGGGGAGATCTGTCCGCCGATTGGTACGGGCGACATAGGCGAAGCGAGCAGTGCAGTTCTTCTTCTGTACTTCAGCTGGGTTAACCCGACTCTTTTAAGGTTTATCCAGCCCTCGCTTCTCCCAACCGGGAAGCGGGGGTTTGTGTGCTGTATTTTCCCCTATCGCCAAGCTCACGCTCCCCGCCGGTTTGCGCCTTACGCATTCCTCTGTTTGGTTTTTGGCACTCTCAGCACCTTCGGATTTTCAAGACTTCACCATGCTGAAGATTACATACACAGATACCGGGCTTATCCTAGAGCAGGTTGCCCAAACCGTTGAAGCCCTCGTGGCACAGCGAATGCTGTTGACCCTGCGCTTAGGGCAGTCGATTGCAGTGCAGCCGACCTATGCCTCCTTGCCCCTACCGGCGGATCTGCCGGGAATGGCCTACCTGCAGCAGCTATCGCGGCAGACAGAAGCAATTGCCATTGACCGCTGCGACAGCGAGAGTGACGACCTGTCCTGCAGCTGGTTAGAAGTCACCATACATGGGGTTTGGATCGCAGAGTCTGCCAGCAGCGACGAGGGCATCTTTGTCACCGAACTCGAGAAGTCTCTGGAGCAGCAGCTCATGGCCCTCTGGCAGCAGGCCCAGCGCCGCTACGCGTCAGCCCGGCGAGTCCCCAAGGTCTGCTAATTCTGAGCAGCTTCTCTTTGGCAGACCCTGGCTAAGCCGATCCTACATAAGAGAGGCGAGATGAGACTCGTGCTCTACCTCAAATACGTGGGAGTAGAGGTTAGCCAAAATTTGCTTACCCTCCTGGGTCAGCTGTAGATAGCGCACGGCATCTTGGATAAACGGGTAGGCCGTTTTCCAATAGAACTTAGGGTAGTTCAGCCGCAGATCCTCTGGGTTGCGGTAGCCCAATTGTTGGTTAACCCCAGTTTCTTCAAATTCGTAGAACAGGGAGGGAATTTTTTGCAGGTAGCGGGGGTCGGCTAGCTGACCAATCAAATCTGCCGCCCGCACCAGTCCCGGATAGCGCACGGTGTCCTGGTGATCGCTGTCGCTGGGCACCGGAAAACGAGTGAGCTCAATATTTTGCTTCACTACCTCGGCATTGATCAGGTAGTGTCCGCCAAAACGCTCTTCCACAAAGAGCTTGCCCCGGTCTACGTGGTAGGGGGTTAACCCAGCATCGGTTGCCCCCGCCGCTAGAGAAACGGTTTCGTTGTCTCGACCCGTAGCAAAGGTATTTTTGGGAATGCTGTCTTGGCGGCAGACGCCTCGAATGTAGCCAATGTCGTGGCACACCAGAGAAATCATAAAGTGGAGCCAGTCTTCGCAAGACACTCCCCCCTCGCGGATGTGCCTGCCGCGCAAAATCTCTTGGCCTACCAAGGTGACATATATAGTGTGCTCAACATTGTGGTAGAGCGCATTGCCGTTGGCGATGTTTTCTAGCCCCATGCTGCCAACCCAAGCGATGATGTCGGCGTAGTCGGGCTTGAGACCGCCATAGGTAGACGAGTAGCCCTCCCGCAGAGCTTCTACAAAGGAATTAATCAGAATTTTGTTGGGATTCAACATAGCGCACCTGAGTCAGGAGAAGGATGGTAGCAGCTAGCAGATCCAAGACTAGACAAAATATAGGGGCAGTCCCTGAGTCTAGAGTCTGAGCAGGTCTAGCAGTTTTAGAAAAACAGCTCTATTTCAAACAGCGCTGCTCGATTTCCTTGGGCTAATGCCCGTTTAAGCAGGAGGATTCTAGATGTCTAGGTAGCCGTATTCATTACGAGTTTGAATAATTTGATCATAGCATTGAACGATCGTTCCAAGTCTGCTATGACAAGGGCAGCAACTCTATTCTTATGCCACAAGTTTTCCTATGCCGCGACAAAAGGCGTTTGATCAAGAAGCTGTGCTAGAAAAAGCAATGCAGGTCTTCTGGCAGAAGGGGTACGAGGCAACTTCCGTCCAGGATCTGGTAGAGGCTATGGGCATTAACCGGGGCAGCCTCTACGATACTTTTTGCGATAAGCGACAGCTGTTTTTAAGTGCGATCGCACATTACAGCAACACCTTCATTCAGCAGGCCGTTGACCGGCTGCAGGCTCCTGGTGCGGCTCGCCAAGCCATCGCTGACTACTTTGAGAGCATAGTGCTGTGTATTGAAAACGCTTCCCCGTGCCAGGGCTGTCTCATGACCAACACAATTATTGAGTTCAGTCCTCACGACCCAGAAGTCGCTAGCTATCTAAAGCAAACCCTCTTAAAGCTAGAGGACGCTTTTTACAGCGCTTTGGTGCGGGCCAAAGATCGAGGTGAGATCCCCAGCGACGCCCAACTCAGAACCCTGTCCCGCTATCTGACCGCTAGTGTGCAGGGCCTCCAGGTCATCTCCAAGGTAGATCCCGACCCTCACAGCCTGCGTGATATTGTCAAGGCAATCTTGACCGTGCTGAGCTAGCCCTCATCTACCTGTGCCCTACCCGCTCAAGCCTCATACTGCCTTTCGTGCTTCAGACATTGCTGTCTTTTTAGCGGGGATAGCACTGCTGTTTTTTCTCTGGTTTGGCATGCATCTTCTGGCCATGCGGCTGGCTGAAGGCAGCCTTCAGCGTCCCTACGGCTGCCTTCCTAGAGATATTGCTTGCGTTGACCAGCACCGACAGAAAATGACCTCCAGAATCTGGCTAGCCTACCTAGTCGTGGCCCCACCGATAGCGGGTCTAACCGCCTGTCATATTTCCCGACAAGAGCGCCGTTCGCAAAAGCGTCGGCACAAATAAAGGCAGTGTGAAATTACGCTGCTTCTCAGAATTTTCTCAGACAAAACTTGAACGTTTGTTCCAAAATAGAAATTAGAGCTTGTGCAAATTGACAAGCCCAGCCTGAGATAATAGTTAATTTAATGCGGGCAAAGAATTTGAGTTTAGCCCGCTAGGGCAATGCTACCTTCACCGCCAACTTACCAAAGGAGAAAACCCCTAATGGCTGATGATGCAAAATACCTGACCCTGACCTCAGAAAATTTTGAAGCTGAGGTGCTACAAAGTGACGTTCCTGTTCTCGTTGACTTTTGGGCAGCCTGGTGTGGCCCCTGCCGCATCATGAACCCCATTATTGAAGAGATGGCCGCTGAGTTTGCAGGCCAAGCTAAGATTGCCAAGGTCAATGTAGACGAAAACGATGATCTAGCCCTGCAATATCACGTCATGGCTATCCCAACCCTGATTTTCTTCAGCCGAGGAGAGCGGGTAGATACGATCGCAGGGGTTTTATCCAAAGCCGATCTGGTTGCTAAGCTCAATAGCCTAATTACCGCAAACGTAACCGCTTAAGCCAAGGCAGGGGGGCATCGCTTCGATATTTCCCCTGCCCTGATTTGGACTGACCTATTGCTCTAGCTTGAGCGCTTTCAGCCAGCCCACTCCCTACGTCGCCCTAATATTTGGGATAACTCTGCTTTGAGAAAAACTCTCAGAGCGGTAAAAACCCTAGACTGGGCAGTTGTTTCAGCAGTACAGCACAAAAACCCATGATTGACCTCTATACGTTTACCACTCCCAATGGCCGCAAGCCTGCCATTTTGCTTGAAGAAGTTGGGCTGCCCTATACCGTCCACAAAATTGATATCTCCAAGGGAGAACAATTTGAACCAGATTTTGCCGCTATCAGCCCCAACGGCAAAATCCCGGCTATTGTAGACCAGGAAACAGGCGTAACCCTCTTTGAATCAGGTGCAATCTTGATCTACCTGGCCGAGAAAACAGGGAAACTGCTGCCTCAAGACCTGCAGGGACGACATCAGGTGATCCAGTGGCTGATGTTTCAAATGGCCGGTGTCGGCCCTATGTTTGGTCAGCTAGGGCATTTTCGTCGATCTGCTCCCGAAACGATTGACTATGCCATTAATCGCTATGAAAAAGAAACCCTCCGCCTGCTGGGAGTGATGGAAAAGCAGCTGACAGATCACCCGTTTCTAGCGGGCGACTACTCCATCGCAGACATTGCCACCTATCCGTGGGTCGCTGCCTACGATCACCTAGGCATCTCCCTAGAAACCTTTCCTCAAGTTCAAAAATGGACAACTACCCTGGCTGAGCGGCCTGCCGTACAAAAAGGCATGGCTGTTTTGCAGCCCAATGTTGCCTAAATCAAAACGTGCGAAAGCTTTTTGAAATTGAGCCCATCTCTTTTGCCCTCTTCCCTCTGCCCTCCGCTCCTTCGTCAAAGAATCCCCCTACGGCCATTCGGATACACAGTGGACCAGTTCGTTCTTGCCATGGCCAACTGCTCTTCTGTAATCGTAGCTCCGGTTAAGTCAGCCCCACACAGGTTGGCCCCGCGTAAGTTTGCGTTCGACAGGCAAGCGTAGCTGAGATCGGCTCCGCGCAAGTCGGCATTTTCCAAATTAGCGAAGTTGAAATAGGCGCGGCTCAGTCGGCTATTGCGAAAAACGACCTGGGGCAAGTCAGCTTTGCCAAAGTTGGCGCTTGATAAATCTGCGCCCTGAAAGTTTGCTTTAACAAACTTCGACTGATTGAAATTAACGCCAGAAAGGTTAGAACGCTGCAGATCAAGAGGCGCAAACATCTGCATCGAAAAATCCCGCTGACCTTTCACATAGGTCAGCTTGATGTCGTCAGCTGTGAGCTTTGGGGTAGAGGGCTTGCGTTGAGGCGTTGAGGAAAGCGGTAGGGGATGAGACGGCGGCATTCGGTTAGGAGATCCTAGGTAAGGCGGTTTTCTACCGTTGCCCAAAACCGCTCCCGAGCGTGAGGTGACGCGATCGCGACGAGCCCGAATGGCAGCCGCCATTCGAGATGAGGGAGAACCTGTCGAATTGCCGCCGGAGGTAAGCGGGCTAGAGGCACTGCTGATAGGCCCGCTCAGGGGGTCGCCTTTGCCCGAAGGCGGCATTTGGAAGGCCATGTTCTGAGCCAGGCTGTCCATGTAGGGCTCTAGATCTAGATCCCGGAGAATAGCGTCAATCGACTGATAGCGATGGCGTACAGAAATTTCTAACATTTTCTGCAGCACACTCGCGAAATGTTCGCTCACCTCGATCTTTTCTCGCCAAAGCAGTTCTCCAGTGGTCGGGTCATAGTCTAGATCCTTGGGAGATCGAGCGGAGAGCAGGTAGATGCAGGTGACGCCCAAAGCATAGATATCACTCGCATAAACTGGCCGCATGGCCATCTGCTCCGGGGGTGCATAGCCGGGGGTGCCAATGGCGTAGGCGGTTAGGGCGGTTTGCTCTGTGCTGCTGGCCTTGACCGGGTTGACCTTATCTTTAACAGCGCCAAAGTCAATCAAAACCAGCTTTTTGTCCTGTTCCCGGCGAATAATGTTGGCGGGTTTAAGGTCTCTGTGAATCACCTGGCTGTTGTGGACATACTGAATCATGGGGAGAATTTCGCTCAGAAATTGCTTCACGCCCGCTTCAGTAAAAGCCCCGCCGCGCTTGACCTCTTGCTGCAGAGTCGCCCCGTTAATATATTCTTGCACCAGGTAAAATTCCTGGTCGATTTCAAAATAGTCGAGCAGTCGCGGCAGCTGAGGATGGTTGCCAATTTTGCCAAGGATCTTGGCTTCCCGCTGAAACAGATCCCGGGCCATGTCGAGGATATGGGGGGCTTCTGTGGAAGGACGCAGCTGTTTGATAACGCAGGGAGGGTTGCCGGGCAGCGCCTCGTCTCTGGCCAAGAAGGTGGCTCCAAAGCCGCCTCTGCCTAAAGCTCGAAACATGCGATACCGATCCCGCAGCAGGAGGGTTGCCCCACAAGCCTGACACTGATTAGCAGTGGGCGGATTTTTGGGATTAGGGCAAGCGGGGTTGATACAGTAGCTCATGCTGCGTTTCGGATTTAGGTTCGGGTAACGGCAGTCGCTTGGAGAAACGGTGGCGGGGGGAGACCAAGAAACACGCTCAAGGGACAGTTTTTCTACGTTGATGGGAATTTTCCGCTTCAGGCCCGTTGGGTACTGTCACATTACTCTAATTATTCCCTGATTCGTAGGGGGGTTATATGCCTAAGGTGTGCTCAAATCGGTAAAGAATCTCTGAAGAATTCCTCAGTCTGATTAACTTGGCGCATTTAATTAGGCTAAGCCAGTTTTCATTATGGTTTTAGTGCTAATTAAGCATTCTTTGCTGCTGAGGTCGAATCCGGTCATCGAGGATTTTTGCAGCCGCCTGCAGGGTATCTGGGGCGGTAGAATAGGTGGGTTGTTGATGAACAAACATTAAGAGCTGCTCAGCGGGCAGCGTTACGGTATATCCGATGCGAATCTCCCTCAATTGGCTCAAGGAACTGGTTGACATTCAGCTAACCCCCGAAACCCTAGCTGAGACGCTGACTATGGCGGGGTTTGAGGTGGAAGATATTGAAGATAGGCGGGCCTGGGCAGAGGGCGTCGTCGTGGGGCAGGTGGAGGCTTGCGCTCCCCATCCTGATGCGGACAAACTGAGTGTCTGTCAGGTGGATATCGGCACAGAGGCTCCTACAACGATTGTATGCGGTGCTTCTAACGTGCGGGCAGGCATTCATGTGCCGGTAGCAACGGTGGGAACTTACCTGCCTAAGGTTGATCTGACGATTAAGGCTCGCCAGCTACGGGGAGTGCCCTCGGCAGGCATGATTTGCTCTCTAGCAGAGTTGGGCCTCGAAAAAGATTCTCAGGGCATTCACATCTTTCAGGGGGAGATGCAGGCGGGGCAAGACGCTCGACCGCTCTTAGGTTTAGACGATGTGATTTTAGATCTAACCTCGACAGCGAACCGGGCGGATGCCTTAAGCATGGTTGGCATTGCCCGAGAAGTGGCGGCTATTACTGGGGCAAAGTTAACGCTGCCAGGGCATCAGCCGCCTGTAATTCCAGATCAAACGGTTGAGCTACAGGTGAAGCTAACCGACGAGACAGCCTGCCCGATCTATTTTGGTACCGTGATTGAGAATATCCGGGTAGCTCCCTCTCCCCTGTGGCTGCAGCAGCGGCTGCAGGCTGCTGGAACCCGGCCTATTAACGGCGTCGTGGATATTACCAACTATGTGCTGCTGGAGTGGGGGCAGCCGCTCCATGCTTTTGATCTAGAGCGGCTGCAGCAGGTGGCGGGTGGTGATACGCTGACGATTGGAGTGCGCTATGCTCAGCCCGGTGAGTCTTTACGGACGCTAGATAGCCAGCAGCGGGAACTGAAGCAAGAGACGCTGCTGATCACAGCGAACGACCGGCCAGTGGCCCTAGCTGGGGTGATGGGAGGAGAAGACACGGAGGTTTTTGACGGCACCCAAAAGGTCATGCTGGAGGCGGCCTATTTTGATGCTGCCGCTATTCGTCGCTCGGCTCGCAGCCAGGGATTGCGGACGGAAGCCTCGGCCCGCTACGAGCGTGGGGTCAACCCGGCGGAGCTAAATCTGGCTTGCGATCGCGCCCTACAGCTGCTGCAAGAGCTGGCCGGGGGCATCCTGGTCGCCCAAGCCTTTGACCGCACTGCTAGCGGCAAAATTACTCCTAGCCGTATCATTGAGCTGCGGCTGGACCGAGTCGCCCAGGTGCTGGGGCCAGTCACAGATTTAGGCGAGGCTGCTGCCGAGATTCCGGCGGAGCGAGTTCGCACTATTTTGACTTCTTTAGGCTGCCAGGTAGAGCCAACGGAGCATGATCGGATCTGGCGGGTACAGGTGCCGCCCTACCGCTACCGCGATCTAGAGCGGGAGATCGATTTAATGGAAGAGATCGCCCGACTCTACGGCTATAACAATTTTGCTGATACGCTGCCAGCGGAAACCAGCGGCGGGGCTTTAACGCCTGAAGCCGAGCTGGCTCGCCGGCTGCGGGAGAGCTTCCGAGGAGCCGGTTTGACCGAGCTGATTCACTACTCGCTGACCAAGCCTAAGTCTGATCGGCAGGTGGTGCTGGCCAACCCGCTGTTCCCCGAATACTCGGCGCTGCGGACCGACCTTTTAGACGGGATGCTCGAAGCCTTTGAGCTGAACCTGAACCAGGGCAACGGACCGCTCAACGGGTTTGAGAAAGGTCGCATCTTCTGGCGAGATGAAGCCGGGCTGCACGAAGCCGAAGCTGTGGGCGGTATTTTAGGCGGCGATCCTCGTCAGGGGCTGTGGGTTAACGGCGGTCGCGAGCAACCCCTGACTTGGTACGAGGCTAAAGGCGTGCTCGATGCAATATTTCAACGCCTGGGGCTGGCCGTAGACTATCGCCCCGACAACGAAGACTCTCGTCTGCACCCTGGACGAACGGCCTCGCTCTGGGTACGGGGTAAGACCCGTTTGGGCACTTTCGGTCAGCTGCATCCGCAGGTGCAGCAGGCGCGGGAACTGCCCTCAGAGGTTTACATGTTTCAACTCAACTGGGACGTGCTGCTCCTGTGTTTGGGGAGCGATCGCAAAGGTACCATTAAGTTCTCAGCCTATTCCCCCTTCCCCGCCTCTGATCGAGACATTGCCTTCTTCGCCCCCCTCTCTGTTTCCGTTGGAGACTTGGAGAAAGTAATGACCCGCACGGGCGGCAAATTGCTGGAGTCGGTGACCCTGTTTGACGAGTATCGCGGCGAACATGTCCCAGAAGGCCAACGTAGCTTAGCTTTTCGGCTAGTTTACCGGGCTCAAGATAAAACCCTCACCGATGAGGATATTGAGCCAATTCACCAAAAAGTCCGACAAGCCTTAGAGAAACAGTTCAAAGTCACTCTACGAAGCTAACTAGGCCGCAATTCTACCCGTAGAGATGGGACTGCGTCTCTACGGGTAGCTAGGTTTTAAGCCTGCTAAGCGCCTCGACTGAGAAGAATCTGAGTATTCTCAGCCACCATCTGCTTATATAAAATCTCTAAAGAGGCAAGATTTGACCTCAGCGTATAGCGTTCGAGCACTCTCTGCCGAGCTTTACGACCTAGTAGCTGGGTCATTTCTGGATGATCGCGGAAGATAGGCAGAATCGTTTGCAGCTGGGTCGAGACTTTCTGGGTATCTAAAATGATGCCAGCGCCATTGGACAATACCTCGCCGTCGGCTCCTGCATCAGTTGCAATACAGGCTGCTCCACAGGCCATTGCCTCTAACAGCGACAGAGACAGTCCCTCTACTAGGGAAGGCAAAATGAAAACATCGGCACCTCTGAGAATCTCAATGCGCCGCTGCTCATTGGCAATAAAGCCCAGCCAAATAATGCCATCGTCTTCGCCGTAAAACATTTTCAGCGAGGCTGCTAGCGGCCCATTACCAACAATGGCCAATCGGCTGTGCGCTCCCATGCGGGCCTGCCGCCAGCCCCGGAGCAGGGCCTCAACGTTCTTCTCCGGAGAAAGCCGTCCCTGATAAACAAAGAGTTTTTGGGCTCCGAGTTCAGCTTTGATGGAAGACGGTCCCGGAGAATATTTTGCCGTATCTACCCCATTGGGAATGACCACTACGGTGTTTGGGGCAACTCCTAGCTTAATCAGCAGATCTCGCTGCAGATGTGAAAAGACAATGACTCGGTCATAATTCGCCAGGCAGGAGGCATAAAGCTGGTAGGTCAGGTGTTGCGTGCCTGAGGTGAGGCTGCGGACCTTGCGATCAAAAGGGGGGTGAAACGTCGCCACCAGCGGAATTCCCAGATCAGCACAGATTTCTGGCAGCCGGAAGTCAAGCGGGGACAAGGTTAAAGAAGCATGGACAAGGTCAGGCTGCAGCTTTTTCAGCGCCTGCACCAGCAGCTTTCCAGATTTGAAAGAAGGAATAGTGAGGATCTGGGATTTGAACAAAAAGGGCAGCGAAACCTCTGCACAGTCAGGAGGCTGAGAGTTAGCTTCCGGTTCGGGAGGCTGGGCAAAGTGAAGAAAAGTCACCTGATGGCCCCTCTCTAGCAGGGCGTTGGTGATTTCTCTACCGTAGGTGACGTTGCCACAAAAGGGGGATTTTTTGCCAAGCCACGCGATATGCATTCAAAAAAGGCTCACTGAACCAGAACGGAAGGGAGAGACCCAGGCATTGAGGAACGGGGTGAGCAAAGCCAAAAGATTTCAATTTTCAGAAGAAATCTCGGCTGAGTCTGATCCCGTATCGGCAATATACCAGGTCAACACCCCCCCCGCAGCCACTATCAGGCCCAGGCTCAAGAAAACCTTAGGTAGCCCAATCAACGTTTCAGCGACTCCAGCCAAGGCTAGCGGCAGGCTTAGGGCAATGTTGGCCAGATTGTTCTGCAGCCCAAATACTTTGCCCCGCATCTCCTCCGGCGTTTTTTCCTGAATTGTAGTTTGCATGGGAATGCCGACTAAGGCAGCAAAAAGTCCCAGCAGCAGAATCAGAACGAGGGAAAACCAGAGTTTTTCAGTGGTCCAAGCCAATCCTGCCAGGCTGGCCGCGATGCCTAAGGAGCCGTAGAAGCTTAGGTGTCTGCGGGCAAACCGCTGACCGAAGTAGCCTACAAAGGCGGCTCCAATGGCCATACCGATACCGCCAGCAGCCAGCAGGAAACCAAACTGCGAAGGTTTCAAGGCGGGCATTACTTCCGCCAGGCGAACGGCTAGCACTGCCAATGCCGCAAACACTGAAAAGAGCAGCACCAGCTGAATGATGGCGCTACGCACCTGGGCCTGTTTACCCAAATAGGCAAACCCCTCACGGATGTCTTGCCAAACATGGGGAGTGGTTTCGGGTGAGTAGCTTCTCTCTTCCTGTGGCCGCAGCAGCAGCAAAATGCCTCCGGCAATGCCGTAGCTGAGCCCCACCAGAAGATCTTTACCTAACCCAGAACCTCCATCTAGGGGTGATAGGAGGGTATCTGCGATCGCAAGCAGCGGCTCCCCCACCGCAAACCCTATAATCACCGAACCCATCATGGTTGTGGTGTAAAGCGAGTTAGCTATCAGCAGATGGCGTTTTTCTACAATGAGTGGAATCACTGCCTGCTCTGCCGGGGCAAAAAACTGGGTTAACGTCGATATTAAAAACGTCACAACCAGCAGCAGAATAAATCCCATTGGGAGACCGCTAAACCCAGACCAGCCGTTTGCCAGCCACAGCAGCACTGGCAGCAGTACAACCAGCCCTCCCCGCAGCAGATTGGTCATGACCAGTACTGGCTTTTTAGGCCAGCGATCCACAAAGACTCCGGCCACAGAACCAAACAGTACCGCTGGAATGGTAAATGCAATCATCACGCCCGTGACCCAGCCGCTGATGGTTTGCCCCGGCGAATCGAACTGGCTGGCAATGATGGCGATCATCAGCACCAGATAGACTTTGTCCGCCATCTGGGAAAAGACTTGGCCACTCCAGAGAGTCAGAAAATTGCGGTTTCTCAGAACAGGCCAAAAACCCTGCTCGTCTTCCTTTGCGTCTGAGCTAGAGGAGACTGGCTCTGCTATGTCAGGTTTAGCCAAAGTGCTCGCTGGTTTTCCCGCCAGCTTAGGCGGAGTCAGTTCTGAAGCATTAAACGGCGGTTGGCTGGTTGAACCATCCTTATCCCAGTTACTTGGAGAATCGGACTCATACTCACGCCACATGGGTTTATCTCGTCAGGGGCTGGACTATTCGCTGGACTATTTGCTGGAAAAACAGGTGTCAATTAAGGCAGCTGAACGGATTGGCTGATCAAACTGGTACTGGGCATATTGTCTCAGAAGCCGTTCAATCCGCATCCACAATTCGTGGGGTTGTCTCACCCCGCTGCCGACCGGGGAGGCTAATCCCTGAGCCGTTGTCACTAAATCGGCCCGACTGAGCTGCTGCAGCAGCGCTAGCTCCAAAGCCGTTAGCTGAGTTACCGCAATTGCCTTTTGGGAGGATGCTGCCGACTCGACCTCTTGGACTCGGTGACTTCGTACTGAGTGCTTAGAAGCGCTATCCACTACTGAGGATTGGGTATAAACTCCAGCAGCTCTGCCGCTGGCCAAGCGACCCAACTCAGAAAGCTGAAAGATTCCCCCAGCTGCAACACTAAAGCCAATCCGCCAATCTGGATTGCTCAGGTCTGGAACAACGGGCCGACGGGTTACGCAGCAGGTTTGGAAATCGGGAGCTACCCCTTCTAGAGCCAGGAGATGGTAGATACCATGGGTCAGGCAGGCCAAAATACCTGACTGTGAACTGGCTTCTATCCGCTCTAGGTGCTCCACGAACAGGTAGTACAAATCAGGCTGGGGCTGCTCATCAAGGGCCTGGAGTAAAACCAGTTCAGCCAGGTATTGACTGGCTGTGAGCTTGCCTAAATGCTGACTCAACCCTGGAAACGAGCGTAAAGTTTCTGCCTGAACCAGCTTGTCTAGGCGTTTGCCCTTAGCGATCAAGACGTCATTAATGACAAATAGACCGCTGCGTCCGCCTAGCTGGGATAGGTGTTTGCGGGCACCTGGAGCAGTCACCCTCAACACGCCCAACTCTGGTGTTAGCAGTGTCAAGAGCCGATCAGTTTCCCCTATGGGCATCGCCTTAAGGTTGATGGCAGTAGCTCGATAGGTGCGGCTCATGGAAAGACGGTTTACCCCGGCAAATGGCTGCGGTTCCCCCAACTTAAATCGCGGCAAGGGCGCTACCTGGTCACCTTGTCACGACTCAACATCAAAACTGACGAGCCATCACAAACGTCGCAGCAAATCGCCCAGGGATTGCGGTTGCGGTAGGAACACCTACATCTTCATATAAACCTATTGTAACAATGACCCTAAGCCTTGGCCTGTTGCTGATGGATGAGATTGGGACCACGAGAGGTGCCTAATCGAGTTGCCCCCGCTTGAATGAGACTCACCGCCTGATCTACGGTTTGGATTCCCCCGGAGGCTTTGATGCCGACTCTACCTTTGGTTAACTCTCTCATCTGCTGTACCACCTCGATGGTGGCCCCACCCTGCCAACCAGTGCTGGTTTTGAGAAAGGTAACCCCTGCATCCATACAAATTTCACAGGCTAGCTCTAGCTCTGGCGGTGTCAGCAGAGCCGTCTCTAAAATGGCCTTTACAGGGAGATTGGTTTCCTCACAAATTATCGCCAGCTCTTGGTGAACCGCATCAGTCTGTCCGGCTTTTAGCCACCCCAGATTAATCACAACATCCAATTCAGAAGCCCCGTTTTCGACGGCTTCTTGAGCTTCATACAGTTTGGTGGCTGAAGTCGTGGCTCCCGTGGGAAACCCGATGACGCTACACACTTTGACAGGACGGTTGCGCAGCAGTTCAGCCGCTTGCCTGACATGGACTGGATAAACACAGACAGCAGCAAAGTTATAACGGTCGGCTTCGCCACAGCCGTGAGCTACTTGCTCAGCTGTAGTCGTTGGTAGCAGTAGTGCATGGTCGATATACGAGGCAAGATCGATGGTTTCGGCATCGATAAGAGTGTTTCTCATGGGCTATGCACTGAAGGGCAGTCCTTAGGTAGGCGGCGACAAGGCTCTGGTTCTTATAGTAGTGCTTTGTTAGCGGTGAGTTGCGGCACGTGGAGGCAGGGGGAGGAGTAGTTGGAGAGACGGAGAAGGTGAGAGAAATGGGGGAACTCTATAGCGTTAGCTTTGCTCGCCGTGTCCCTGCATCTTTCCTTCTCCACGTCTTCCCCATGTTTTTGTCTTAGATTCGTTCCTAAAAAACAATGCGTCCGTGGTTAAAGGTAGAAAATTACGACAAAACCCGTAGCCGTCTTAGCCAGAGTCGGGCAAGCTAGGGACAGTGCCTAATACTGCGACGGTGTTATGTTCTGTTTGGGGTTTGCAGTGAGAGGATGCCATGCCTGAACCCTTGATATCTGTGATCATTTGCACCCACAATCGAGCTGCTTATCTGGGTGCTGCTATTGATAGCCTGCTGGCTCAAGACTTTGAGCCTTTTGAAATCTTGGTTATCGACAATGCTTCAACGGATGCTACACGTCAGGTGGTCGAGCAGCGGCTTGGCCATGCTCGACTGCGCTATTTGTATGAACCAGTGCTGGGCCTATCGGTGGCTCGTAACCGGGGAGCTGTCGCAGCTCAGGGGAGACTTTTGGCTTATTTAGATGACGATGCTGAGGCCAGTGTAGGCTGGCTGTCTGCTTTGAATCAGGCTTTTGCGGCGGATGCTGAGGTTGCGATTGCAGGCGGCAAAGTCACCCTCCTCTGGCCGCCCAATACGCTGCCACCTCGATGGCTTTCTCCCGCTCTGGCGGGCAATCTAGGGGCCTATGATCTAGGCGAACTACCTCAGCTAATTACTCAGCCCGGCTTGACTCCACGCGGCCTTAACTATGCCATTCGCCAGGCCTTTCTACAGCAAATCGGTGGCTTTGACCCACAGTTGGGCCGAGTCGGTAAGAACCTGCTCTCTAACGAAGAACTTCACATGACGCAGCAGGCTCTAAAGCGTGGTTTTAAGGTGCTTTATCTGCCGGAGGCCCTAGTTGCTCACCAGGTTGCGCCCGAGCGGTTAAACCCCAGATGGTTTCTTCGCCGCAGCTGGTGGCAGGGTATCAGCGAGGCCTATCGGGAAAGCTTGGACGGGGCTTTGACTCTCGGCAAGGTTCGTAGCCGATCAGTTTGCCTGCTGCGAGGGCTTTACAAGGCTGCTCGGTACTGGCGAGATCTGGCACAGTGTTTTGACAACCTGGTTTATGCTTACGGCCAGCTGGGCTACGTACTCAGCTCTCTCAGGCTGCTGAGCACCTCTTCCCCAGGTGCTGCTGCTCCTAGTGAGTCATCGGTTTCGTGACTGTTTCTGTTCTACCGTCTGCACTACCCGGCAAACGCATGCTTACTCCATCTAGCTCTGTTTCGGTTCCCGATTTGGCCCTCAACTTGGGCCCTGATCCGGCTTCGGTTCCGGTTTCAGTCTTGATTCCGGCCAAAAATGAAGAGAAAAACCTGCCTGACTGCTTGGCTAGCCTGCTACCCGCAGACGAAATTTTTGTGGTTGACTCTCAGAGTTGCGATCGCAGCATTGCGATCGCAGAAGCGGCCGGTGCCCAGGTTGTCCAGTTTCATTTCAATGGGCACTGGCCCAAAAAGAAAAACTGGGCACTCGACAACCTACCTTTCCGCAATGAGTGGGTGCTGATTGTCGATTGCGATGAGCGCATTCCCCCTGAACTCTGGCAGGAAATTTCCCAAGTCATTCAAAACCCAGACTTTGACGGCTACTACTTAAACCGACGCGTCTTTTTCCTGGGCACCTGGATTCGCCACGGCGGCAAATACCCCGACTGGAACCTAAGGCTCTTTCGCCACCGCCAGGGACGCTACGAAGACCTCCAGACCGGCGATATCCCCAATACTGGAGACAACGAGGTTCACGAGCACGTAATCGTGCCGGGGGCTGTGGGCTATCTCAAAAACGACATGATTCATGAAGACTTTCGGGATCTGTTCCACTGGCTAGAGCGACACAATCGCTACTCCAACTGGGAAGCCCGCGTCTACTACAACCTACTCACCGGCATGGGCGATGAAGGTACCATTGGGGCCAGCCTCTGGGGCAATGCTGTACAGCGCAAGCGGTTTCTTAAAAAAATCTGGGTCCGTCTTCCCTTCAAGCCCTGGCTAAGGTTCATTCTTTTCTATATTCTTCAACTGGGTTTTCTAGATGGACGAGCTGGCTATATCTATGGCCGCCTGTTGAGCCAGTACGAATACCAAATCGGCGTCAAACTCTACGAACTGCGGCACTTCAAAGGGCATCTTAATTTCAAAGACCAGCCAGCACAGCCTTCCCCCCAGCTAGAGCTCAAATCTCCTCAGACCGCCCCTCAACCCCAGAAACATGGATAAAAACTATCCTGTCCAAAGTTTAAATCTGGGTGTGCTTGAGGAGCCCTCCTGGATTGACTTAAGGCGCTATGACCAGTCCTGGTATGATCCAGGACGGCCTAAGTGGGTCATTCTGCTTTGGTGGCTGGTGCAGGCCATTGTCTTTCCCCTGACCCTACACGCTGCCCATAGTCCTCGCCGCTTCCTGCTCCGTCTGTTTGGAGCTCAAATTGGGCAGGCTGTCGTTATTCGACCTACCGCTCGCTTCACCTATCCCTGGAAGGTCAGCATCGGAGACTATAGCTGGATTGGAGATGATGTTGTGTTCTATAGTCTTGACAGGATTACGGTGGGGTGCAATTGTGTCATCTCTCAAAAAAGCTACCTATGCACAGGTAGCCACGATATTCAAGATCCGACCTTTCGCCTAGAAACATCCCCGGTTGTTATTGGCAATGGAGCCTGGCTGGCGACAGACTGCTTTGTCGGCCCAGGCGTCAGCATCGGGGCCAACACCATTGTGGGCGCTCGCAGCAGCGTTTTCAAATCTTTACCATCAGGCTACATTTGTTTTGGCAACCCCTGCCAGCCCAAACAGGCTAGAAGTTATCAAAACCCAACATTAGACAACCTATTCCCCACATAAGTTCGCCTGTCGCTCAGGATTTAGCTGCAGATTTACCAACTTGAAATCCTTGTGAAGTAACGGGAGAGCCAAGTGGGAAGCCTACATCGGTAAGCTAAAGTTGAAATTGCACATCCTCCAGCCCCCTATTGGCTAGTTTTGGCAGGAACATCTCCCTCCACTTAGGATGTGCGTTGGCGCTTGAAACAAATCATTCGCACCTAGCCATGGAAGATAAAAGCATCATTAATACAATCGATTACAGAGACTCCAGTGAAGATATCGATCTTCAAAGATACTGGTTAGTTCTCAAGCGCCGCTGGTTGCCTGCAATGACGGTTCTGCTAGCAACTGTTGTAGCAGCAGCGTATTACGGGGCCCAGCAGAAACCTATTTATGAAGCCGGAGGCAAACTCCTAATCCAGCCAGACCGCTCTACAAACTTGACTGGCTTTGGTACTGCGCTAGGCCAACCTCAGAGCATTAGCCCCTTTTCTCCTGGGAACGTTCTGGCAACTCAGGCTGACATTATTAAGTCTTTGCCTGTAATGGAAGAGACGGTTCGTGAGCTCAACCTGCGGGATAGCAACAATCAGCTCCTCAATCCCGAAACCCTCAGGCAAAACCTGTCCGTGACGCCCGCCGACACCTCAGACACCATTTCAATTGCCTATCAGGGAGAAGACCCGCGAGAAGCGGCCAATATCGTCAACCAGGTGATGAACTCGTATGTTCGGTTCAATGTATCTATGAACCGTTCGGAAGCGACTGCCGCTAGGGAGTTCGTACAAAGGCAGCTGCCAAAAGCCGAAGGCGAAGTTGAGGAAGCAGCAGAGGCCCTACGGCAGTTCAAGGCTCAAAACCAGGTTGTAGCACTTGAGGTAGAGACAAATGCTACCGTCGAAGCAATTAACAACCTTAACTCACAAATCAACACTACCCAAGCCGCTCTGGCCGATGCCGACACCCGAGCAGCCAATCTACGTCAGCAGCTAGGAATGACGGTAGAACAGGCGCTCCAGCTAGAAACCCTAAGCCAAGCACCGGGTATCCAGCAGGCACTCACTGATCTGCAGACGGTTCAGACAGATCTCGCTAACCAGAGAACCCGCTACACCAGCAACCACCACACAGTTCAGGCATTTGAAAGGCAAGAAGCAGCGCTGCAGGCTCTGCTCCGCAATCGGGTTGCACAAGTGCTGAATACCGAGGTGAGCTTTGTCCCTGATGCGCTCCAGATGAGCG
Organism: Pseudanabaena sp. FACHB-2040; assembly: GCF_014696715.1. Classification (NCBI taxonomy): domain Bacteria; kingdom Bacillati; phylum Cyanobacteriota; class Cyanophyceae; order Pseudanabaenales; family Pseudanabaenaceae; genus Pseudanabaena; species Pseudanabaena sp. FACHB-2040. Next base: position 163,050 of record NZ_JACJQO010000006.1, on the reverse strand, counting down.
ACTTGTCTCGCGACCTGACGGGCCAGCTAGCTAAAGCCGAAATTGATCGTCTGAGTGCTGTCAGCCAAATCCAGGCTTTGGCCCAGGCTCGTAACGCCTACATCCAACGCTCCCAGACGTTTCCCTCTCTAGAAAAGCAGCAGCTAGAGCTAGAGCAGAGACTGGCTGTGGCTCGAACTTCCTTCGAAGCTCTGCTAAATAGCCTGCAGGAAGCTCAGTTAGCCGAAAGCCAAACTGTCGGTAGTGCTCAGATTATTGAAACAGCACTGCTCCCGACTGATCCTAGTGGCCAGGGCCTGTCCCTGTATCTTGCCGGAGGGCTAGTTGCTGGAGGACTGGCTGCGGTGGCGACTGCCTTCTTACTAGACCTGGTTGATAGATCTGTTAAGACCGTCAAGGATGCTGAGGCTCTACTGGGATATACCCTTCTGGGGTTAATTCCTCGGTTCTCAACCCCAACAGATGACCAGTCTGGCTTCGATGGTGACCAGTTTTCTCCTCGGATTGTGGCAATGCGAGGCAACCAGCCCTTCATTTGTGGGGCGTATCAGATGCTGCAGGCAAACCTGAAATTTATTAGCTCTGACAAGCCCTTGCGCTCGATTGCAATTACCAGCTCAGTTGAGCAGGAAGGCAAGTCTGAGGTTTGTGCTAACTTAGCTGCCACGATGGCCCAGGCAGGCAAGCAGGTGCTTCTGGTAGATGCTGATATGCGAGCGCCTTCCCAGCATCATCTTTGGAACGTGCTAAACACAATTGGTCTGAGCCATGTCCTGGTGGGTGAGGGTGACCTCAACCGAGCCTTAATCCCGGTAGCCCAAAATTTAACCTTGTTGCCAGCGGGTGTGATTCCACCCAACCCGTTAGCCCTGCTAGATTCTGAGCGGATGGCGTCGCTGATTGGCAGCTTGGCTCAGCAGTTTGACTACGTCATCTTCGATACACCTCCTCTAGTAGGAGCCGCTGACGCAGCGGTTTTAGGGAAATCTGCCGACGGTATTTTGATGGTTGTCCGACCCAGACAGGTTGATTCTGCTAGCGTAGCGGCTTCTAAGTCCCTACTGTCTCGTTCGGGGGCCAATATCTTGGGCTTTATTGCGAACGGGGTTGATGTTCGAAACGAGCATGATGACTACGTTTCTCTGGCGAAGTCTCGCCCTTACGGGTATAGCGATAAGGCAATAGCGCGCAAAGGCGCACCAGTCAGCCTCTAGTCTAGTCCACCTTTTCTCAATTCTCTGCTGTCTACACCTCGACTCGCCTCACGAGAACATATGAACATGGCCTCATCCCGTCAGTACCTGCTGCCTTTACTCTCTGGTTCCGCTGTTCTGTGTAGTTTGTGGGCAGCTCAGGTACCTGCCCAAGCCCAGGCAGAGCCAGAACTACCTTTGTCCTCGTCCGCTCAGCTAGATACAGTTGCCCCTGCTCAGTTTGAGCCGGTTGCTGCAGCCGATCTCAGTGCTGATGCTGATGTTGATCTAGGTACGACTAGTGCTGATGCGGTGGTCCCTACAGACCAGTCTTTGACCGTCGCACCAGACCCTACAGCCGATGCACCTGCTGCTGAGCTAGCAACGCCAGAGCCAGCAACATTAGTAGAGGCTGCTGAGGTTGATGAGATTGCGTTAACCCCAGAACCTCAAACCGCTACGCCCCAGGCTCCTGCGTCTGCCCAAACGCTGCCTTTTTCTCCGCCTCCGGCGGATTTTATGAATCCTCAGTCGGAGACAATGGATTTTAATGATCCAGGGTTTTCTAATCTTCCGCAGGATCTGCTGACGAATTATGTGTTGGGGCCTGGCGATCAGATCCTGCTCCTGGTTCTAGGATATGAGGAATTTACAGGAGCCCGAGTTGTCCTACCAGATGGCACCATCACCGTGCCTCTGATTGGCTCTGTGCCTGCTGCCGGTAGAAGCATCGATGACTTGGCTCAGGATGTTCAGAGCCGGCTGAGAGTTTTCCTCACCGACCCGGTTGTAGATGCTAACTTAACCGTTCTGAGGCCGGTTGTTGTCAATATCGCAGGCGAAGTATATCGTCCGGGGCCGGTTCAGCTCAGCAGCTTGACGCAGGTTAATACCATCGTCAATCCGTCTGCCAACATTACTAATGCAACCAACACCCCCACTCTAAGTTCGGCGTTAACGGCAGCTGGTGGGATTAAGCGTACGGCGGACATCCGCAGTATTGTTGTTCAACGCCGCTTGCCAAACGGGGTAACGCGGGAGTTCACAATTAACCTGTGGGATGTGCTGACGAATGGTCAGGATCCGGGCATTGTGGTTCTGGCAGACGGAGATTCGGTATATGTACCGGTAGCTCGAAGCGGAGAGAATCTAGACCCGCGCCTGATTGCCAGTTCTAGCTTTGCTCCGACCAATGTTCGGGTTCGGGTCGTCGGAGAAGTTACTCGGCCTGGAGAGGTGACGGTGCAGCCGAATAGCTCTGTTTCCAGTGCGGTTGCTGCTGCCGGTGGGCCGCTAATGGATACGGCTCAACTGCGGAATGTTACTCTGGTTCGACTCACTGAAGATGGCCAGATTGAAAGGCAGGCCATTGACCTCAGTAATCTGATTGATGATTATCAGATTCAAGATGGCGATGTTGTGGTTGTGCCTAAGCGAGGCTATCTCGGCGCTTTGGATGCCGTTGGCCGTATCTTTAGCCCACTCCTGGCTCCCTTTGGCATCATCAACACGCTCAACGACCTTTTCTTTGACAACGATTAGCGGTGGACAGCTTGGTGTATCACGCTATGATGCACTGTTTAGCTAGCCTCCTGGAGATTGCGCTTATGAAGCAGGGTGGTAACCGCCCTGCTTTTGCGTTGAGTGTGCCAGGTGTCAGGCGTCGCAGCACAATGGGGTCATGTTTATTTGCGGGTAAGGGTTGAAACAGATTAAATGCGATCGCAACCGTCTGCTTCTTAAGGATTAGCAGGCCATCTAAACCGCTCTACAAAAGTCCCTGCAGCGGCCTCAACAGCATTTGCCCGTAAAGGTTTTGTAAGGTGGGGGATGCCTAGGGCTATTGAGCTTCGGTATAACCTACTGCCGGAGGTTTACTCAATCAGCAGAAACACCATTTAGGAGAAAGTTTTGCCGTGAGTTCACGCAGGTTTATCACGCAAGGTGAGGGACTGCCGCAGTGGTCTTCACCCATCAGCCATGCAGTTGTTGTCGGCAACACATGTCATATTAGTGGCCAACTATCGGTTGATATTTCTGGGAAGTACATAGCTGGAACTGCCTATGAAGAGGCAGATCGTGCCTTCACCAACTTCCTTGCGGTGGTTAAAGCTGCTGGTTTCTCAAAAGATGATGTTGTATTTGTTGATATTGCTTTCATTAATCTCGCAGATGTTGACGGGGTAAATGTGTTGTTTGCAGAGCTCTTTGCGGAGGGGAAACGACCAGCACGTACTATTTACCAAGCTTCAGCTCTGCCGTTTGGTGGCAAAATCAAAGTAACAGGAGTAGCGATAAAAGATAATACTTCTGATAGCCCAAAGCAGAGCGTTGAGTAATTTAAGCGGTGCAGTGAACATGCTCATGAGGTGCGCTTGATGCGATCGCACCTCAAATCCTGAGCCTGAGCGTTGAGCTTTGCCCCACAGGCCTTTATTGACTTGGCAAGATAGCTGACTCGTTCTGAGGACAGGTTATTCAGCTTGAGCCGGAGCTAGGGTATCTGACCAGAGGCCGCGCTCTTCTAGCCACTGTTTACTGTAGAGGCGGGACTGGTAGCGAGTGCCGCCATCGCACAAAATAGTGACGATGGTGTGCCCTGGCCCCATTTCTTTGGCCAATTTGACCGCAGCTGCGACGTTAATTCCTACCGAGCCGCCCATAAATAGGCCGTCTTTATAGAGCAGTTGGTAAAGTACTCTCAACGCTTCGGGGTCGTCAATGCGAATGGCATCGTCAGCCGGAGCGTTTTCCATGTTAGCGGTGACGCGGCTGTTGCCAATGCCTTCGGTTACTGAGTTGCCCTCGGTGGAAATTTCGCCCGTTTTGACATAGCTATACAGGCCGCTGCCCATCGGGTCAGCCAAAACGCACTTGATGTTGGGGTTTTGCTCTTTGAAGAACATTGCAGCCCCAGCGTAGGTGCCGCCTGTGCCGGTTGCGGTGACCCAAGCATCAACCTTACCCTCTGTTTGAGCCCAGATCTCGGGTGCGGTGGTTTCGTAGTGGGCGCGGCGGTTGGATAGGTTGTCGAACTGGTTAGCCCAGATGGCGTTCTCCATTTCTGCAGCCAGCCGACCGGAGAGCCTAACGTAGTTATTAGGGTCTTTGTAAGGGACGGCAGGTACGGTTCTGACTTCTGCTCCTAGGGTGCGCAGCAGGTCGATTTTTTCTTGAGACTGAGTTTCGGGAATAATGATTAGGCAGCGGTAGCCTTTGGCGTTGCAGATGTGAGCTAGCCCAATGCCGGTATTGCCCGCAGTACCCTCAACTACAGTGCCGCCTGGTTTGAGCAGCCCTCGCTCTTCTGCATCCTTGATGATGTAGAGTGCTGCCCGGTCTTTAACGGAGCCACCAGGATTGAGAAATTCTGCTTTGCCGAGGATTTCGCAGCCTGTTTCCTCGCTGAAGCTGTTAAGGCGAATCAGGGGAGTATTACCGATGGCGGCGACGAAACCGTTTTTGATATCCATTGCGAGCTTTGGGTTGACTGCAATCACACAGTTATCATCCTAAGGTGAAATGAGGAGGCTCAAGCAGCGCAGTTATTTGCTTGGGCCCTACGAATCTGGCGGGTAAGGCTGGTAGGCAAGGCTTCTAGAAGTAAAGAGTTAGCTCAAAATCTGTCTGAGGGCAGACAGTAGGGTATCCACATGGTCTGGCTGAATCCAGTAGTGGGTAACGGCTCGGAACTTTTGCCCGCCGTAACTGCCTAAGCGGATGTTGTAGGTGTCGAAGAGTTTAGTCACCAGATCTTCAGGTAAGACGGGCGCAGTATCGGCCAGTGAGAAAAAGACCATGTTGGTCTGCACCTGCTCCGGGTTGATGAGGATGCCCGGAATCTGAGCCAGTCCCTGGGCCAACCGTTGGGCATTGGCGTGATCTGACGATAGCCGCTGGGTCATTTCTTTAAGGGCAATCAGCCCAGCCGCCGCTAAGATGCCTGCCTGCCGCATACCGCCCCCCAGAAGTTTGCGGGTGCGGCGGGCCTGATGGATAAAATCTCGGCTGCCGACTAGGACAGACCCCGCTGGAGCGCAGAGGCCCTTACTGAGGCAAAGGCTGACAGAATCTACGTGTTGAGCAATGGCTTTAGGGTTGATCTGGAGGGCGGTGGTGGCGTTGAACAGACGGGCTCCATCGAGGTGCGATCGCAACCCATACTCTGCCGCAATTTCCTGAATTGCAGCAAAATACGCTGGCTCAATAGCAGCTCCATGATTGCCCCCAGAACTGTTCTCGGTCAGGATCAGGCGGCTGCGAGGCCAGTGAGGGTCGTCGCCACGAACAGCCGATCGAATCTGATCCAAATTCATACGGCCTTGGGAATCTGTGGGCAAAGGACGGGGTGTGATGCCGCCCAGCACTGCTAGGCCGCCCGCCTCCCAACAGAAGATGTGGGCATCTTCTCCTAAAATTGCCTCATCACCGCGCTGAGCGTGGGTCAGAGCGGCAATCAAGTTGCCCTGAGTGCCACTACTGACAAACAGCCCCGCTTCCTTGCCTAGGAGATCGGCAGCAAACGCCTCTAGCTCATTAACAGTTGGGTCTTCACCATACACATCGTCTCCCACAGCAGCTGTCGCCATCGCTTCTCTCATGGCAGGCGTGGGCCAAGTAACCGTATCGGAGCGAAAGTCGAGGGTGTCCATAGGGCAGCTTGTTCTTTACTTAAAGAATGATCGCAAATTGGCAGGATCAAGGGGTTTGGTGCGCTACCAACCCTCGGAACTCAGGTTTTCCGTCACAATAGAAGGAAGGCGAAGCAAGAGGCGATGAATCTATGCGTTTACTCCACACCATGCTCCGAGTGGGCAACCTGGAAGAGTCTCTAAAGTTCTATTGTGATGTGCTGGGCATGAAATTGCTCCGCCAGAAAGAGTATCCCGGCGGCCAATTTACCCTTGCCTTTGTAGGCTATGGCGATGAGTCTGACCATGCCGTAATTGAACTCACCTACAACTGGGGCGTCGATCAGTATGAACTGGGCAACGCTTACGGCCATATCGCTCTAGGCGTTGACGACATCTACGGCACCTGTGAGCAGATCAAGGCGCAGGGCGGTAAGGTCACCCGCGAGCCTGGCCCCATGAAGCACGGGAGCACCGTGATCGCCTTTGTCGAAGACCCCGATGGGTATAAAGTGGAGCTGATTCAGTTGGGCACTCAGAGCTCGGCCCAGCCTCAAAAGACCGAGGAACCGCAGACTGTTGCGGGGTAAAACATTGGAGCGGGAGAAGGGTTTTGGTCGAGTTTTGAGTTCTAAATTCAGACGCAAGAACTCGAAGCTGGGAACTTAAAATCCTTCCTCTGGTTGCTGTCTGCCCCCTCTCAACTCCCCTGATATACTGAAACATTCTCTGTTTATAAAACTACACAGCGCCTTTTGCACGCGTACGTCACCTAAATCATGCAGCCGACGGATCCCAACAAGTTTACTGATAAAGCCTGGTCTGCCATTGCTGAAGCTCAAGATGTCACCCGCCAGTACAAGCATCAGTACATGGAGGTAGAGCACGTTATCATTGCGCTGCTAGATCAAGAGGAAGAGGGACTAGCTCACAACATTCTGAAGAGGGCAAAGCTAGATCCAGATCTGCTGGTAGAAGAGCTAGACACCTTTGCCCAGCGCCAGGCGCGGGTGCGGGCGGCGGCTGACAATAATCTCTACCTGGGCCAGAGTCTGGATCGGATGCTGGACAAGGCTGAGGCGGCGCGGCAAACCCTGCAGGACAAGTTTATTTCGGTTGAACACCTGCTGTTGGGCTTTCAGGAAGACGAGCGCATCGGCCGACGGCTGCTGCGGGGCTTTAACGTCGAGACGCCAGAATTGATGGCGGCGATCAAGTCGGTTCGAGGCACGCAGAAGGTAACAGACCAGAACCCGGAGACGCAGTACGAGGCGCTAGAGAAGTTCGGGCGCGACCTGACGGAACAGGCACGAGACGGCAAGCTCGATCCGGTGATTGGCCGAGATGAAGAGATTCGCCGAGTGATTCAGGTGCTCTCGCGCCGTACCAAAAATAATCCGGTGCTGATTGGCGAACCGGGGGTGGGAAAAACTGCGATCGCAGAAGCCCTAGCCCAACGCATCATCAATGGCGACGTACCCGAGTCGCTCAAAGGCCGCCAGCTAATCTCTCTAGATATTGGCGCTCTGATTGCCGGGGCTAAGTACCGGGGTGAGTTTGAAGACCGGCTGCGCTCGGTGCTGCGAGAAGTCACCGAGTCAGAAGGGCAAATTGTGCTCTTTATCGACGAACTGCACACCGTAGTCGGAGCCGGTGCAGGACAGGGCACAATGGATGCAGGCAACCTGCTCAAGCCGATGCTGGCGCGGGGAGAACTGCGCTGCATTGGCGCAACCACGCTAGACGAATACCGCAAGCACATTGAAAAAGATGCGGCTCTAGAGCGTCGGTTTCAGCAAGTTTACGTAGGTCAGCCCAGCGCCGAAGACACTATCTCCATTCTGCGGGGACTGAAAGAGCGCTACGAGGTCCATCACGGGGTGAAAATAGCCGACTCTGCCTTGGTAGCGGCAGCAGTGCTGTCAGATCGCTACATTAGCGATCGCTTCTTGCCAGACAAGGCAATTGATCTGGTAGACGAAGCTGCCGCCAAGCTGAAGATGGAGATCACCTCCAAACCTGAGGAATTGGAAATCATCGACCGACGGATGATGCAGCTAGAGATGGAAAAGCTCTCTCTAGAGGCCGAAGATGGCTCTGGCCCTGCCTACCGCACTTCCCAGGAGCGGTTAACCCGCATTCGCCAAGAAATCTTGGACTTAGCCGCTAAGCAGCAGGAACTGAACGATCAGTGGCAGGGTGAAAAAGAGGTGATTGATGCAATCAACGCCTTGAAAGAGGAGGAAGACCAGCTGCGCCTGCAGATAGATCAGGCCGAGCGGGCCTATGATCTCAATAAGGCAGCTAAGCTCAAGTACGGCAAGCTAGAAGCACTGCAGCGTGAACGGGAAACCAAGGAAGCTCGGCTGATTGAGATGCATGCTGGGGGGGCAACCCTACTGCGAGAGCAGGTGACAGAGGCTGACATTGCTGAGATTGTGGCTAAGTGGACCGGCATTCCAGTAAACCGGCTGATGGAGTCAGAGCGGCAAAAGCTGCTGCAGCTAGAAGGCCATTTGCACAACCGGGTGATCGGTCAGCAGGAAGCAGTGGAAGCAGTCGCGGCGGCAATTCGGCGAGCGCGGGCCGGGATGAACGATCAGGGGCGGCCTTTAGGTTCGTTTTTGTTCATGGGGCCAACCGGAGTTGGCAAGACTGAGCTGGCGCGGGCGCTGGCTGCCTTTCTCTTTGATACAGAAGACTCCTTGATCCGGATCGACATGTCAGAGTACATGGAGAAGCACGCCGTTTCTCGGTTGGTCGGGGCTCCTCCGGGCTATGTAGGGTACGAGGAAGGGGGCCAGCTGTCTGAATCTGTGCGCCGCCATCCTTACTCCGTAGTGCTGCTCGATGAAGTCGAGAAAGCGCATCCCGATGTGTTCAATATTTTGCTGCAGGTGCTTGACGATGGCCGCATTACCGACTCCCAAGGGCACCTAGTAGACTTCCGCAACACGGTGGTGATCATGACCAGCAATATCGGGAGTGAACACATTCTGGATGTGGCGGGCGATGATTCGCGGTATGACGAGATGAGATCGCGCGTGCTTGTGGCCCTGCGTAAGCATTTCCGCCCCGAATTTCTCAACCGGGTTGATGATCTGATTTTGTTCCACCCCCTCAGCAAGAAAGAGCTGCGGAATATTGTGGCGCTTCAGGTGCGGCGAGTACAGAAGCGGTTGGCAGAGCAGAAGATCGGCCTGCAGATTGCGGCGGCTGCCCTCGATCTGATTGCCGAGCGTGGCTACGATCCGGTTTATGGGGCTCGTCCACTCAAGCGGGCCATTCAGCGGGAGCTAGAAAACCCCATCGCTACCAAGATCTTGGAGAACGTTTTGCCTGAAGACTCTATTCTCCAGGTCGAGCTAGGCGAGGGAGAACTGGTATTTAAGGTTAAAGAATCCGAGAGCCTACCAGAGCCTGCAGAAGCAAGCGAAAAGGTAGAGTCTGCTGTAAGTTAGTTCGTCATGGGATGGGCAAAGTAAAGCGTGCCCATCCATTGGCGTGTCTAGACTAAAATTGCGGGCTTGCGTAGATTGGGTCGAAGCTCAGCGAAATTCAATTTACGCAAGAGGTTGCTGGCCCCTGCAAGCTCGACACCAACCTACAAAAAGGGACTAGACACCCTCACTGTTTCCAATTCCTAGCTACTCCTGATGCCTAACTCATCCGGGTCTAGCGAGTGGAGCGACGAGGCTTGTTGTTGTTGTTTTGAGGAGGGTCAAAATGGTCCTCGGGTTGCTCTGGCGTCGTGGGGGAGTTCATCAGATCCATGATGCCTTCGGATAGGACTTTAGGATCCATGAACACGACTTTGGAGTTTTCGCTTTCCCCTAGCTTCTGACTGGCATCAACGTACCGCTGGGCGATTAGGAACTGCATGATTTCTCGGGCGTCGCCGCGACTTCTAAGCGCATCTGACAACATCCGAATGGACTGAACGGTGCCTTCGGCTCGCTTGATGCTGGCTTCTTGGTCACCTTGGGCCTCTAGAACAGTGGCCCGCCGCTTTAGCTCCGCCGCCTGCTGCATCTGCATGGACTCGATTACGTCTGGGGGCGGCTGAATCCGCTGCACCTCTACCCGAGTAACTTTCACACCCCAAGGTTCGGTAGCGTCGTCGAGCTGATCTAGCAGCGCCTTATTCAGCTCATCGCGGGAGGAGAAGGTGCGCTCAAACTCCATCTTGCCGATTTCTGATCGCACGGTTGTAATTACCAGCTCCCGGATGGCTGCCTCCACATCTTCAATGGAGTAGTAGGTTCGCTCCAGATCAAGGATCTTCCAGTACACGATCGCATCGACTTCGAGGGAGACGTTGTCGCGGGTAATAGCAGACTGGGGTTCGACGTCGAGCAATCGCTCCCGCACGCTGTCTTCCAGCACAATAGAATCCATCAGCGGGACGACAAAATTTAGGCCCGGCTTCAGTTTTCGGTGGTAGCGGCCCAATCGCTCAACGAGTGCTTCGTTGCCTTGGTTGATAATACGGACGGAGCCGACAGTGTATCCCACAATGAGAAATGCCAGAACACCAAAAATTGAGGGACCCATGACGGTATGCTCCGGGTAATAAGGCTGATCTACCCACAAGTCTAAAAGGTTCTAGCAGAATTGGTCGAAAATCTTCCTTTTCCTGAGCCAAAATTGACGGGCCAAACCGTCAAACTTTCTAAACTTGGCTGACTAGAGTAAATACCATTAGCCCCAGGGTCAGAGCGCCCAGGCCAATCATGAGCCCTGCTGGCATGAACTTGCCCGTCTTGCGAAACCGCCCAATAAATACGATCACCAGCGCAATTGTCACGATTAGACTGAGGAAAACACCCCCTGGCAGATCTCGGCTCCAGAGCCAGCCACCTAAAATCAGCAGAGCACCGCTAACCAGGCCCGAAATCAAGGAGGCTTTGCTGCGGACTTGAGCATAGCCTATGGCTCCACCTACGATGGCGAGAATACCGTATGCGATCGCAGCCAAAGCGCCCAGAGACATCATGCGTTACAAATCCAGGTATCGTGTCTAAAGTTCGTCTTCCATCCTGCCAGGTTTCTAAAAAACTTCGTTCGCTTATCCGGGAATTGTTACATTAACTGACTGCCATGAGTGGACTCGCCTCCCAAGTCATCTCTGAAGTACAGCGCTATCGCCAGTGCATCTATTCTCTTTTGCTCTACCGCAGCGTGTTTGATAGCGCTGTAGGACAGGCTTTTTTAACCTTGCTAGAGACCCTTTGCCGAGGCAATTCAGAGGAGTGTTTGGGAGCTTATGCTCAGTGGTTTCAAGCGCTGGCAACAGCTCAACAGAGCTGGCGCTCCCACCTGGTTCAACAGATCCTCAGAGCCGATAATCCTTTTAGTCTGCAGGCTCAGCAGTACAACTCTTTAGAGCTGCCCAATGCTCTTTTAGATGCAGCCCGTCAAGATCTCAGAACGCTACAAAAGCTCCATGAATTTCCCAGCGATAAGCTGAGCCGCTGGGTGCAGACAGTTTGCCAATTGCCCCAAGCTCCCATCGATTGGCACATCAGCGAACTGCCCCTGCCCGTTCAGTTTCCGAGCCTCTCAGACTGGGCCGAGGGCTTAACCGAGTTGGCTCAATACTACCAACGACACGGCACGGGGCTGTTTGGTCAGCATCGAGCCTTTCGCTGGCAGCAAGATCAGCTAGTAGGCATCGCTACCCCGGATCCGGCGCGGTTGTCCCAGCTAGCTGCCTATGAAATTCCTCGCAGTGAACTAATTAAAAACACGCGGTTTTTGTTGGCAGGCTACCCGGCTCTACACGTGCTGCTGTACGGCAGCAGAGGATCAGGCAAGTCTTCTCTAGTCAAAGCTCTGTTGAACGAATATAGCGATCAAGGGCTGCGCCTCGTGGAGGTGGCCAAGGCCGATCTGCGGAACCTGCCCCTGATTGTGGATCAATTGCGGGCCGTTCCCTTGAAGTTTATCGTCTTTGTAGATGATCTGTCTTTTGAAGAAGACGATGAAGCCTTTAAAGCCTTAAAAGTCGTTTTGGAGGGCAGCGTTACGGCTCGGCCCCAAAACGTAGTGGTTTATGCCACCTCAAACCGCCGCCATCTGGTGCGGGAATACTTTAGCGAACGACCCAAGCCCAGCGATCAAGACGAAATTCAGGCGTGGGACACGCTTCAGGAGAAGCTGTCGTTTAGCGATCGCTTTGGCCTCACCCTGACCTTTGAGCCTGCCGATCAGCCCACCTATCTGGAGATTGTCCGGCACCTGGGCAGACAAGCAGGCATCAGCCTGCCTGACGAAGATCTGACTCAGCGAGCCTTACAGTGGGCGACTCGCCACAACGGGCGATCAGGGAGAACGGCGCGGCAATTTGTTGATTTTCTCAATGCAGAGCTGAAGCTCGGCAGCCCCACTTAACCCGATTTCAAACACGAAACTCCCTATAGGGGCATTAAGGTCTTGCGCCCCTATAGGGAGTTCTTTACGAGCCTTTCATTCCAAAGCTAATACCAGTTTCCAAAAGTCTGCTTAACAGGTGCCACACTAGGCACGTACCTACACGTCCAGTGCAGCACCTGTCATTCCCTATAGGCAGTTCTGTGTAGAAGGAACTAGCAGAACTCTCATCATTCCTCGGCTGCTAATCCTGGTGCTAATTACTTAAAACAAGCCTAACTAAGCAGCATCGGATTGCTTCAACCCGGCTCAGTTAGCTTAGTCGCCTACGCCAGGAATAGTTCTCTTAGCTACATCAGGATACAGACCCGCCCAATCCTTCACAGCTTCCTTGGTTTCTTCCCCAATTCTTGCGGCCCGTTTGCCAGGGGCATCTTCCGTAGCACGAGCTTCTCTATTCCATTCCCCAGTTGTTTTGGGCCGATCAGAATCGCCTTGATGAATAATCTTATCAACTTTTTTAGTGACGTCACGACCCACTGGCTCAGAACCAACGGTGGTTGACAGTAAAATAAATCCAACTAAAACAGCGGCCAGAAAACGCTTAACTTGAAGGGCTTTTAGCAAAGAACTGACGCGAGTGATAGCGCCGGAAATTATATTAATCATAAATTGGTCTCCATGAGTTCTCATTCAACTTACCGACTACCGAAGAAAGCCACCTCTTACAGAAGAGATAGCTTTCTTCTGGGTTGGGTACAGAAAAATCCCTACTCACGATAGAGAACCCAAATACTTTCCTATAAACCTAGAGGGACAATTCTCTTTCAAGAGAATTGTCCCTCTAGCGCCTAGCGCCTATTTGCCTGATAAAGGCAAATAGGCGCTAGCTAAGATTGACCTTAACGGCTTTGCTTTGCTCCTCTTCTTTAGGTAGGTGAAGCGTTAAGATGCCGTCTTTGTACTGAGCATCGACATGAGTATTCTGGATGCGACTGGACAGAGAAATCACCCGCTCAAATTTACCGTAATGAAATTCGCTCCGGGTCATTCCATCCTGTTCAGTCTTAGTCTCTGTTCTGCGCTCCCCGCTGATAGCTACAGAGGCAACTGAGACCTGAAATTGATATCTTCACGGACTACACCCGGAATCTCAACCCTCAGGTCAATAGCTTCTTCGGTTTTGTTCATTTCAGCTGCTGGCAAGAAAGCGCCACTGCCGACTTGGCTTAACTCAGACGAGCCTAACTGATCAAAAAGACGGTTCATTTCTTTTTGTAAGGTTTCAATTTCTCGAAGAGGTTCCCAACGAATGAGTATCATATCGTTTCCTCCTTTAATTAAGGCAAAAGTAGCTAACTGATTAGAGTAGAGGAAGCCTGCTCCGGTCAACAAGTTGCTTTTTTAACTTGGTTTTATGCAGCAATGAATTGTTCTCTAGAGAAATTTATCCTTTTGCGGAAAGGATAAATGCTTGTTTTCTCTAGTTGATTTCAAGATATCAAAGCTCTGTGTAGAAGCTGATTCGGGTGGCTCAACTTTGCCTTCTAAGATTCCCGAACTTGTTAGGAGAAGGAAGATTTTAGCTTCTTCTAACTGCCGAAAATGTTTCTTCTCGAAATGTTTTTGTGACGAACACGCTCATTTTTGTGAGGTTATGTGAATCTGAGCCTGCATTCTCCGAGCATTCAGTCCACAATGGCGCTACAGGGAGTGCTCCCTGATTTTTTATGGGTTCAAATTATGGCTGCCTATTTTAGGACCGCTCCCACTGAAGCTGATACCCAGACCAAGATTTTGGATGCAGCCCTGCGGCTTTTTTCCCAACGGGGGTACGGTGGAACAACTACACGGGAACTGGCCCAGGCAGCAGGTGTTGCAGAGGGAACACTATTTCGGCACTTTGAAAACAAAAAGGCAATCTTGGTGGAGGTTGCTACTCAAGGATGGGTAGAACTGCTGACCGATTTGCTGACTGAGCTTAGCGAAATGGGCAGCTACAAAGCGATTGGGCAGGTGATGCGCCGGCGAATGCTCAACTTGCGCAAAAACACCGACATGATGCGAGTCTGCTTCATGGAAGCTCAGTTTCATCCAGAGCTGCGCGAGCAGATTCAGGGCCAAGTCATTGGCAAAATGACTGACGTAGCCGAAGCTTTTTTTCAAACTGCTATGGATAAAGGTATCTACCGCCCCATGAATCCTCGGGTAGTGGCCCGGATTTTTTTGGGTATGTTTGCTGTCGCTGGATTTAGCCAGGAAACCTTAGGGGATGAGGGCAGCTCGATTCAGGCCATGCAGGAACTGGCTGAAGGACTGGCAGACGTGTTTTTGAATGGGGTTTTGGTTAAGGAGAAGTAGGGTAAAGGGGGAATGCGAAGGGTTTTGTAGGTTGGCGTCAAGCACAGCGTGACCCAACAGAAGATCAGCCGGTAGCAGCAAAGCACAACTCCCCTCTCTCCCGCTTCACGCGGGCCAAAGGCAGATCTTGGTCAGGCTAATCTGCCCTGAGAAGCATACCTCTACGTCAGAACCAGGATCGCGCGATCGCATTCCATACTCTCCGACATAGCGAAATTGATTATTTTCAACGACGAAATCGGTGGGCAGCGGTTGGGTGCAGCAGGCACACTCAACCATTGCCGGGTCAGGATCGTCAGCGCTGAGGTGAGGCAAGTTGACGTTCCAGAAGCAGCCAGGTTCTAGCGGCTTTAATAGCAGCTTTTCCAGCACCTTACTTACCAGGCGGGTGGCCACATCCCAATCGATGGGCCGTCCCCGCTGGATGTAGTGAGATAGGGCAATGCCAGGCTTGCGCAGCAGGGCAGCTTCTCGTACGGCGGCAACGGTACCAGAAACGTATACGTCTGCTCCCAAATTGCCGCCTGCATTGATGCCAGAGAGCACCCAGTCAGCTTCGGGATACAGATGGCTGAGGGCAACTCGGGTGCAGTCGGCAGGGGTGCCACCGATGGCGTAGGCATGCTCAGCCCGCTGAAGGATGGAAATGGGCCCCCCACGATTGATCTGATGGCTGCACCCAGAGAGCGGAGCATCTGGGGCGACAATGCCGCTGGAACGACCGTTTAACGCCCGCTGCAGCGCATAGATGCCGGGAGCATCGATCCCGTCATCATTGGTGAGAACAATAGTCATAAGTGGGGCTCAAACCAAAACGGGTTGACGGATAGGACCAGCTTCTGGAATTCTACGACCAACAGCGGCGGCAATGGGGCGCAGGCTGTGAACTAGGCTGACCATATCTTCCAAGGAGAGAGCCTGCCGTGCATCGGAGACAGATTCCTCAGGAACAGGGTGGCACTCAATGATCAGGCCATCGGCTCCGGCTGCGATCGCAGCTTTGGCTAAGTTTGGCACCAGCTCTCGCTTACCCGCAGCGTGGCTGGGATCTACAATCACCGGCAGGTGGCTCAACTGCTTGAGGGCAACCACTGCTCCTAAGTCCAGCACGTTGCGAGTGTAGGTATCGAAGCTGCGAATACCTCGCTCACAGAGCATAACGTTGGGGTTGCCGTGGCTGACAATGTACTCAGCTGCCATGACAAATTCTTCAATCGTAGCGGCCAGACCTCGCTTTAGCAGTATGGGCTTGTTGGTCTGACCCAAAGCCCGCAGGAGATCGAAATTTTGCATGTTGCGGCTGCCCACCTGAAGCACGTCCACATGGGCCAGCATTGACTCAATCTGGTGAATCGCCATCACCTCAGAAACTACCGGCACCTGATGAGTCTGTCGAACTTCATCTAAAATTCGAAGCCCCGCTTCTCCATGTCCCTGAAATGCATAGGGGGAGGTGCGGGGCTTGTAAACGCCGCCTCGAAGAGCCTGAACCGGGGCGTTAACGAGGTGAGCGGCGACCTGCTGCATTTGTTCTAGGCTCTCAACAGTGCAGGGGCCGCCCACAATCAGCAGGTCATCTCCTCCGACTGTGACAGAGGGACTGATGTTCACCAGGGTCTGGTGCTCGGCGTGGGTTTTTAGGGTAAGGTTGGCGTCTTTCATGTTGAGTCCTAAAGGGAGTGAACTGGGCTGGAACTTGAATCTGCAAAGGATCTGCGAAAAACGGAACTGCAAAACGTTAGAAACCTGGCATTAAAAAACCCGGAGGGGTTAGCTCCGGGTCAGGTCGTTGGCATAGGAAGTCCTATCCTCCGGTTCCTGACCCGGTGGTAAAGAAAAATCCAAAAAACCAATACTTAGCAGCAGTCATTGTTAAAGCTAATTGAGAAAGTGGGGTAAAAACAAAACCGCAGAGGTCACGCTCTGCGGTTCACCGGAGGTCTTCAGCAAAAACTGAATTCACCGCCGGTGAACCTCCATAAACCAAAAATAAAACTGCCGGGCTGCAGAAACCATTGCAAAATTTAATTACCTGTTTAGAACTGTAGCAAGCCCGACCAAAAGCGTCAACTCTGTTTGGAAAGAGGGAAATGCAGATATGGGGATGGGTGGATGGGTGGATGAGTGCAAAGATGTGAAAGAACTCTTCGTTTTGGTTCCCCGGCTTCCTCATTTCCCGTGTCTCTGCGTCCCTCAAAGACTACCAACCTCTAACCCAATAGCCGCCATTAACCCAGTTAGTTCAGCTTCTAGCTGCTGCATCTGGGCTGGGGCAATGTCGGTATTTCCGGCTTTGGCAGCGCGTTCGATGCTGAAGCAGAGGTCGGTGAACCGGCTGGCTCCAAAGGTCATGCCCATGCCCTTAAGAGTGTGAGCAGCTAGGGATAGGGCTTCTGGCTGCTGCTGTGCGATCGCATCTCGTAAAGCCTGCATCAGCTGGGGCAGCTGTTCTAGGTGGAGGCTTAGGTAGTCGGCCAAAAAGTGGGTATCGCCGTTGACCATGTCCCACAGCTCAGCGCGGCTTGCTTGCTTGATGCGGAAGGGGGAAGCTGGGGATGCTGCTGTTTGGGTTGCTGTTGAGGGGAGGTGGTGCAAGTCTTGATAGGCGTAGCGCACCCCTAGATGCTCGGCCATTTTATTAAATAGGCTCTCTTCCTGGATCGGTTTACGTAAGAAGTCGTCGCAGCCTGCTGTTAGGGCTGCTGCCCGTTCTTCCTCAAAGGCATTGGCTGTAAGGGCGATAATCTTGGGGGTTGATTCAGTTCCTGCTTGCTGCTTAATCCGTCGAGTGGCTTCGTAGCCGTCTAGCACTGGCATACGCACATCCATCCAGATCAGGTGAGGCTGCCAGATCTGGGCCTGTGCGATCGCATCTTCCCCATTTACTGCCTGCTGCACCTCAAAGCCCACCTTTGAAAAGAGTTGGACCAAGAGCTGACGGTTGGCCGTTTGATCTTCTACCACCAGCAGCCGATAGGTGGGCTGCCCTGCCGCCAAGCCCACTACTCGCTGCCCTACTCCTGGGCTGCCGCCTGTCTCTGGTGCTGCCGCCCGCTTTACCGGAATTTCAAAGCTAAAGGTTGAGCCGACTCCGACTACGCTGTTAACTTGAATGGCTCCCCCCAAAAGCTCCACAAACCGCTGGCTGATCGGCAGCCCTAAGCCGGTTCCTTCCTGCGACTGTCGCCCGCTCTCTGTTTGGATAAAGGGATCAAACAGCAGGTCAATCTCGTCGGTAGCAATGCCGGGTCCGGTATCTTCGACTTCGAAGCGCAAAGTTAGCTGAGAGCTGTTAGGCAGTTGAGGATCAGGCTGGCTCACCGACACCCGCAAACTGACCCGGCCCGACTCTGTAAACTTAATGCCGTTGCCGACAATGTTGATCAGTACCTGCCGCAGCTTTGTCGCGTCGGTACACACGTAGGGCGGCACATCGGGGCTGCGCTCTACGATTAAGTGCAGGCCCTTAGCCTGCACCTTAGGCTCTAGCATTTCGGAAAGGGCATCGAGCAGGCTGTGGAGATTAAAGTCTGTGGGGCGCAGGCTGAGCTGCCCCGACTCAATCTTGGTCATCTCCAAAACATCGTTGATCAGGGTCAGTAGGTGGTCACTGCTGCGACTGATGATGTTGAGACTTGCCTGCTGTTCCATCGTTAACGCTGCATCGCGAGCCATGAGTTGGGTATAGCCCAAAATGGTGTTTAGCGGCGTTCGCAGTTCATGGCTGATATTGGCTAAAAACTGGCTTTTGGCCTGATTGGCGAGTTCAGCGGTGGTTTTGGCCTGCTGCAGTTCAGCGGTGGCCTGCTTGGAGTCCGTGATATCTAGCGCCATTGTCAGAACGCAAAGCCGCTCTCGCACCTGGATCACTTCGGCGGAGATCAGCAGGCTGCGAACATCGCCAGTCACGGTGTAGAACTGGTACTCCTGGCGGTGCATGGCCCCACTTTCGCGCAGATCGGCTAGGAAGCGATCGCAATCCTCCCTCCCCCATAGGTGCAGATCATCAAAGGTTCTGCCCAAAACGGCCTCGGGCAGGCAGCCTAAAACCTTACAGCAATTTTGGTTAATATCGGTGACTCGGCCCTCCTCCAGGGTCAGGATCATCATGGGACTAGGGTTCGAGCGAAAAGCTTTGGCAAATTTCTCTTCTGACACACGCAGGGCTGACTCGGCAATTTGGCGAGAGCGAATCTCTTCCTGCAGCCGGGAATTTTGCTGCTCTAGCTGTCGGGTCAGATGCCGCAGCTTCAGGTGGGAGTTGATACGGGCAAGCACCTCCTCCTGTTGAAAGGGCTTGGTGATGTAGTCAACCGCCCCCAGCGTCAGCCCCTTGATTTTGTCTATTGGGTCGGCTAGAGCGGTCATGAAAATTATAGGAATGTCGCGGGTTGTGGCCTGGGCCTTGAGCTGGCGACAAGTTTCAAAACCATCGATGCCAGGCATCAGCACATCCAGCAAAATCAGATCGGGCAAGATTCGCTGCAGCTTTTGCAGAGCATTTTCCCCATCTCGCGCAATCAATACCTCAAACCCGTACTCAATCAGCAGATCTGACAGCACTTTAATGTTGGTGGGATAGTCATCCACAATCAGAATTTGAGGTTTGGCAGAAAAATTCATGACGAGGTTCAGGAAAAATACGGTTCAAGCAGCTGAGCGATCGCAACATCATCAAACTGATCAGCTAAAAACAAGACCTGATCGGCAAAAGGGGCAAAGCTAGTGCCCAGTGCCTTGATACGGTTGGCCTCCCGAATAATGCGTTCAATATGACCAATTTGAGTTGCGGCAAAGAGGTCTTGCAGTTCGGCTACCGGAGGCATGACAATCTCGGCGGGGTTTACTGAGAAGTCCGTGGTTTCGGTTGGTTTTTCCAAAGCCTGTTCTCGCACCCAAACCAGATTGAGGTAGATTGCTAGCTTGTTCAACAGCTCTTCAGCCTGAATAGGCTTGGGCAAGAAGTCGTCATAGCCTGCCTGCTGACTCCGCTGCCGATCAAACTCAAACACGCTGGCTGAGGAGGCAATGATAGGAATGCGCTCAAAGCCCTCTAGCTTGCGGAGGCGGCGGGTCATTTCAAACCCGTCCATTATAGGCATTACCAAATCAGCAATAATTAGATTGGGGCGGTACTCTACCGCCTTCGACAGACCTTCGACGCCATTTTCGGCCTCAATCAGGCGAAAATTCAGTGCCTCTAGCAGACCCAGCACGACAGCGCGGTTGTCGGTGCGATCGTCGACAACCAAGATCGTGTGGCGGGGGCCTTCATAGCCAATAATGTCTTGGCTAGACCCGGTTAGGAGTGGCGCGAGCGTGCCTACATGCCCTGGTAAATCGATCTCAAACCAGAACCGGCTGCCCTGCTCTGGCTGACTTTCAACCTGCAGGGTGCCCCCCATCAGCGCCACTAGCCGTTGGGTGATGGTCAGCCCAAGGCCCGTGCCCTCCGCCCTTCGGGCATAATCACCAACCTGCTCAAAGGGCTGAAAAACGCGAACGAGCTGATCGGCATCAATGCCGATGCCGCTATCGATTACTTCAAACCGCAGCCGGTAAAGCGGTGTCCGCTCTGCATCTACCGCTTCATCTTCAATCCAGGTATCTGCCTGCTGCAGACCGGTAACCCGAAAGGTGACTTGGCCCTGCACAGTGAACTTCACAGCATTGCTCAGCAGATTGAGCAAAATCTGGCGCAGCCGCTTCTCGTCGGCACGAACGCCCTCAGGCAGGGTGCCCACCGGTTTGTAGATAAACTGTAGCCGCTTCTGCTCGGCTCGAATTAGACAAATGCTGGCAACATCTTCCAAAAAAGCCCCTAGGTGAAATTCTTGGGGGGTCAGCTCAATTTTTTGGGCCTCAATTTTAGAGAGATCGAGAATGTCGTTGATCAACGTCAGCAGGTGGGAGCCGCACTGATGAATGGTGCGCACCCCATCTAGCTGCTTGGGAGTGCAGGTGCGATCGCGCATCAGCACCTGGGTGTAGCCCAAAATACCGTTGAGTGGGGTGCGTAGCTCATGGCTCATATTGGCCAGAAAAGCACTTTTAGCCTGGTTAGCCACCTCTGCTGCCTGCTTGGCCTGCTGTAGCTGCGCTAGCGTATCCATCAGTTCCTGATGCTTTTGCAGGAGGGCCTGCTCCGCCTGTTTGCGTTCGCTGATATCGCGGATCATAAACAGGGCTTCGCTTTCCCCGCTTTGCACTACCCGCACCTCCTCAGAGTGTGCCTTGCCGTGAAACTGAAACTGCTGCTCGTAAACCTGGGTTTGTCCGGTACTCAACGCCTGCCGCAAGTGATGGAGGTGGCGCTGGGCTACTTCTATTGGCAAATGCTCTGAGAGGTGCTGACCAAGGGGCTGAAAATCGGTGGGCAGCAGATCGGCCTTTGGATCTTTATTGAGGTAGTCGGTGTAGATACCCTGGCTATTGACCTGAAACATGAGATCCGGAATCGCTGCCAGCATGGCCCGGTTGCGGGATTCACTTTGCAGCAGCGCCGCAGCAGTTCTCTCCCAGTCAGCCTGCATCCCCTTACACTCAATCTCGGCGCGCTTGCGTTCGTCTTCAACGCACTTGCGATCGCTAATATCTCTGACAAAACCTTCGTAGTAAAGCAGTTGGCCCTGCTCATCCCGCACAGCCCGGCACGTCTCCGCAATCCAGATAGTGCTGCCGTCGTGGCGATAAATCTGGGATTCAAAATCCTGCACCACATCCTGACAAGACATCAGCGCCACAAATTCGTCTCGGCGGCTGGTATCGACATATAGCTGCCCACTCAAATTGGGTTGAGCGGCCAGCAGCGCCGCCGTTGAGGAATAGCCATAAATACGGGTTAGGGCCAAATTAACCCGTAAATAGCGCCCTTCAAAATCTGTTTGAAAAATGCCGTCTGGAGCATTTTCAAACAGGCTGCGGTATTGCTCTTCGATGTATAGTCTCTCAGTTTTAGGGGAAGGGCTAGAACCGGTTGGAGAACCGTTTATAGGCATAGAGTTGGACGAACAGCGGGCAATGGACGAAATTCAGTGGGCTAACATCTGCAGCCGCCATTTCTTGAGCATAATCCCAAACCCTGTCTCCCCACCTGATAGAATGTGCTGATTTTCTTTGAAGAATTTTTCCAGGCTGAGGCATCCCAGGCTGCTATCTAAAAGCTTTGCAGCTTAGATGTTTGGGGGCTTTTGCACTAGCAGACGGGCAAATTTGAGCTGTTCGTCGCACAAGAAAAGCGGCCTCGTAATCGAGACCGCTTTGAGGTTGCCATTCAAACTCACAGTTAGATTACCGAGCCACTCCGGAAATTGTGGCCACTTCAGATCCGCTCAGGTTCGGCACGGCAAAGACACGAGCATAGAGTTGAGGGCTGCTCTGAGCTACCTCGCCGTAAGACTCGCGAATTTGGGTGTTGAGTGCCACAGTGGTCACATCATAGACCTGAGTTGTCAACCGAGGGTAAAACCCAATGCCGATAATCAGCACCAGAAAACAGGCGGCAATGAAGACTTCTCTTGGCCTAGCATCTGTAAAGTCGGCGTCTTCAGGTAATACGCAGCTGGTGCCAAAACAAACCATGTCCTCAGTAATCACGCCAGCAGCACCGCCCTTACCCAAATCACAAACTGGCGCAGCTCCGGTATCAAAGAACACCTGCCGCAGCATGGAGAGCAGATAGATGGGCGTAAGAATTAGACCGACCGCCGACAGCACCACCGCTGCCGTCCGAAAGCCGGTGCTGTAGACATCGCTGTTAGCCAGGCCCATGAAAACTGCCAGTTCGCTAACGAAGCCACTCATACCGGGAAGCGCTAGGGAAGCCATTGCCGCAGCGGTAAACAGGGCAAACACCTTGGGCATTGCCTGCCCAACACCGCTCATCTCCTGCATAGCCATAGTGTGGGTGCGATCGTAGGTCACACCAGCCAGGAAAAACAGCACCGCTGCAATCAGACCGTGGGAAATCATCTGCAGCATTGCTCCGCTGATCCCTAGGTCGGTGAAGGAGGCAATCCCTAGCAGCACAAACCCCATATGGGAAACCGACGAATAGGCCAGTCGCCGCTTCATGTTGGTTTGGGCAAAGGAATTTAAGGCTCCATACACAATATTGATCACGCCCAAAATGACCAGGACGGGAGCAAAGTAGACATGAGCGTCGGAGAGTAGATTTAAGTTCAGGCGAATTAGCCCATAACCCCCCATCTTCAGCAGTACCCCGGCCAGAATCATCGATACTGGGGCAGACGCTTCACCGTGGGCATCGGGCAGCCAGGTGTGCATCGGAAAAACTGCTAGCTTGACCCCAAAGGCTACCAGCAGTCCGCCGTAGAGCAAAACTTCCAACAGCAGCGGATACTGCTTTAGACCCAGCTCTACTATGTCAAAGGTAACGGGGCCATCGCCATAAAGGGCCAGACCCAGAGCCGCCACCAAGATAAATAATGAAGAAGCCGCCGTATAAAGAAGAAACTTAGTTGCTGCATAACGGCGTTTTTGGCCGCCCCAGATTGACACCAGCAGATATACCGGAATCAGCTCCAGCTCCCACATGATGAAGAGCAGCAGCATATCTTGGGCTACAAACACCCCAATCTGGGCAGCGTATAGCACCAGCATGAGGAAGTAAAATAGCCGAGGCCGGTAGTCAACCTGCCAGGCTGAGAACAAGGCGAGCGTTGTCACCAGCCCAGCTAGCAGCACCAGCGGAACAGACAAACCATCGACCGAAACTGCCCAGCTGAACCCAATCTGGGGTACCCAGGCATAGTTCTCTACTAGCTGAAACGAGGAATTACTGGGGTCGTAGTGGGTGAAAAAGGCATAGGCCATCAGGGCCAGATCCACAATACCTACACCGAGTGCATACCATCGTAGGCGCTTACCTCCCTCGTCGGGCAGCACAGGAATCAGCAACGCGGCTACCAGGGGCAGCAGGACAATCGCGGTGAGCCAGGGAAATCCGTCCGAAAACATGAGCAAAAATACTTAAGGCTTGGAATTAGCCTTATCATACTCCTCCGTGAGTGGAATTATTCATAAATATTTACCCGGCCTTGGTATGAATAAGGTAAATATTTCACTTCGCACCTAGCGGAGATTTGGCAGCAGATTCTTCCGCAGCAGGCCATTTAAGCTGTACGCTGCGGCTTACTCTTTGCAGAGCGAGCTGCGAGGTTGACGCCAGTGCCTAACTCAAGTCAGCAAAATGCCCTACTAGAGGATTGACAGCTTGACGGCTAGATTGTAAAAACTTATAGAGCTTAGTCGGGGAAGTTGCCTTCATCATCCAGGCAAGCATC
Organism: Pseudanabaena sp. FACHB-2040; assembly: GCF_014696715.1. Lineage (NCBI taxonomy): Bacteria > Bacillati > Cyanobacteriota > Cyanophyceae > Pseudanabaenales > Pseudanabaenaceae > Pseudanabaena > Pseudanabaena sp. FACHB-2040. Next base: position 139,188 of record NZ_JACJQO010000006.1, on the reverse strand, counting down.
CCAGCTAGCCGACAAGGCCTCTGCAACTATCGCTTCAAAAGCAGCGACGTTGAGATTACGGCCCGTCTGATCCTGTAGTGGATTGGACAGCGGAACCAGGCGAAGACGGCGGTTGTCTTGAATTAAATCAAAGTGGGTTTGGTTGTCGTCGATCTGCCCCATCTCTAGGCAGTCAAAGCTCAATACGTTGAGGTAAAGAGTTCGGTTTGCAACCAGAGTAGACTGTTGAGGGTCGGCAAACACCTCCATGATGTAGCCTTCGCCTTTGCTAATGACCCGTTCATCCTGGGTGTGGATGTAGCGAACCTGGCCAAGATCCTGCAACAGTCTGAGCATGTCGTTTTTGTTGACAACGGTGCCCACGTCCACCAAACAAGGAGCAGGCAAACCAAGATTTCCGTGATACTCGTGGTTCATGGTCTTTAGCCAGGTAACGTTAGGTGATGGGCGGGTAGTAGCCTCGCCCCCAACAGGCTCTTTTCCCACGATACTCGATATTAATTGGATTGATCCGATCTGATAGGGCTTTTTTGTGGGTTGGAATACGGTTTAATCCTGGCAGTGCCTGACCTGACGTACGTTCCGGCAGAATACAGAAAGTCTCTGGTTTTCCCCCTGAACTTAGGCAGTGTTGCGGAGGCAGCAGTCCGTTGGCGATAAAACCTACTCACCCAGTTGGCCCGAATCCTCCCAAAAACCCTTCTAAAAAACTGCCTCAAAAACTGTCCCAAAAGCTTTCTCAAAGACTGTCTCAAGGAATGCTGCGGGGAGCGGCTGCGATCGCATTCTATACCTGTCTCCCTGTTCCGGCTGACTGGCCCCTTGAGTTTAGGGGTATTGCCCGCTATGCGCCCCTAGTGGGTTTAGCCATTGGCGGACTGCTAGCGGCTGGAGACGGCCTTTTAGCGGCTGCCCAAATGCCCGTGTTGACCCGCAGCGCTTTGATCGTGGCTAGCTGGCTAGCCTTGACCGGGGGCCTACACCTCGATGGTGCGATGGACGCTGCTGATGGTCTAGCTGTGCAAGATCCGCAGCGGCGGTTAGACGTGATGGCCGATAGCCGAACTGGGGCCTTTGGCGCGATGGCGGCAGTCATTATTCTTGGCCTCAAGACTCTGGCTCTGGCAGAGTTGGCCCAAGGCCGCTGGCTGGTGCTAATGGCGGTGGCTGGCTGGGGGCGTTGGGGACAGGTCGTGGCGATCGGCTGCTACCCCTACCTGAGGCCGGCGGGTAAGGGCGCTTTTCACAAGCCTCACCTGCGCCTGCCCTGGGATCTGTTGCCGAGCAGCGGGGCCCTGCTGGCGCTCAGCGGCCTTTACCTGAGGCTCAATCCAGCCCAGTGGCCGCTGGGGGTGGGTTTGGTGCTGGGGGGGATTGCGATCACAACGCTCACCGGAGCCTGGTTCAACCGTCAGCTAGGCGGCCATACGGGCGACACCTACGGCGCAATCGTAGAGTGGACTGAGGCGCTGCTGCTCTGTCTGGCTACGGTAGTTCAATAGTCCCATTGGGCAAAATCTGAGTGACTACACGACCACCGCTGACCACAATCGTCTGATCGCGCAGCTGGCCAACGGCACGAGGGCCAGTCACCTGAACTGCAGGGTCGCCTTGCTGATAGTTCACGTCGCCTTCGGCCACAATCGTCTGGTCCTCAACATTCCAGCTTAGGCGGTTAGTCGTCAATTGGGATTGGTTGCGCTCTCCCTGGGCTCTGACATTTTGAGTCAAAAGAACGGTCTGCTGACCCAAATCCATTTGGCCCCGGTCAGCCGTGACCACCACCTGCTCGCGCGGCTGAATCATCCGCACAGGCGAGTCAATTTGCACCGTTTGCTGAGCGACATTCCAGACAGCCACATCGCTGTTGACCTGGAGCGGAAATTCCAGCAGCTGTAGGGCCACATTCTGATTTAGGGTGACAATTCGCTGGGCCAGGTCTACTGTGCCGCGCTGGCCCGTCACAACATCTGTGATACTGTTCGCCTTAAACTGCTCAACCCGTAGCGGTCGGTCGGTTTCAACCCGCTCTTGCTGCCAAAACCAAACCATCTGATCGGCCTGCAGCTTGAGCCAGGGCTCAGCTTGCGGGTCTTTAACCACCGTGTTGGCAACGACGTTGCCCTCTAGCTCCATTCGCGCTTCTCGGTTGTAGACCCGCACTTCCTGGGCAGCAGCTCGCAACTGGGGGTGGGTGCCCGTGATGCGATCGCGCACGACCAACATATCCTCATCGGGCCGCCACTCCAGCTCATTGCCCCTCAGCACCGCCTGGTTCTGAACCCCAGTGGCAACAATGTTGCCCCACAAAAAAACGACCTTGCCATTCTCTCGAATCTCACCCTGATCGGCCTGCACCCGATGAATAATTTCGCCGTCTTGAAACAGCTCCCCATCCGGTTCCTTAAGCTGAGCCACTTCCCGGTCAGGGCTATAAGTTACTTCCTTGGCCTTGACCCGCCAGAGCAGTTGCCCCGTTTCATCAGGCTGCTCCAGAGTCACATCCCGCAAAGTCAGGCCCACCTCTCCAGGATCAATGTCCTCTTGAGCCTCTCCCACAGGCTGTCCCGACTGACGAACCAGTTGGCAGGCCCGTACACTCCCCAAAATGACTGCTAACGTCAGCAGTGCTACGGCTAGCCGATACCCCTTTGCCATTGCTCCTGCCAGTAATGTCCAGCCGATCCTAGTCGATTTTAGCTATCCCCATGGCACTCAGCCAGACACTCTCGCACAGTCAACCGATAGGGCTTAAAGGTCTTCTTCCTCTAGCTCACCAGGAATACCTAGGGTAGAGAGCGGACGGTAGGTGTAGTTACTAGTGGAGTTACGAGGGGTCTTTTTGATGTCGTCTTTAATCATTTCCAGATCGATGTAGCGATCCGAGACATTAATCAGGCTATCGCTGGTCATCGAGCGCAGGCTAACCACCTCAATTCGGGCTCCCCGGTAGCTGGCAGCATCGGCAGCATAGGCCAGATCCCCATCCCCGCTAACCAGCACAGCCGTATCGTAGTACTTCACTAAGGCCATCATATCAACGGCAATCTCAACATCTAGGTTGGCTTTCTTCGAGCCATCGGGCAGCTGTACCAGATCCTTGGCAATTACTCGATACCCGTTGCGCCGCATCCACAGTAAAAAGCCCTGCTGCTTCTCATTGGTTCGGTCTACGCCAGTATAGAAAAAGGAGCGAAACAAGCGTGACCCTGAGGTCAACTTGCACAGTAGCTTAGTGTAGTCAATCTCTATACCCAACTGCAGAGCAGCATAGAACAGGTTAGAACCATCAATGAAAATACCTACTCGGCCCCGGTTGTCTAAGACCTGCTCAGGGGTAAAAACGGCATCTTCACTCAAGGCAGAGTGGTGGTTAACAGAATGATGGTTAAGCATTTTAATAGTCTCCTTTGTTATGTGCGTTGTGTGACCGTTTGAGTAAAGCGTTTTTTATCACTGGGGTTCGAAGCCATAAATCAAGAATTGAAGACGTCGGCCTGCCAATGCTGTCTCAATCATATATTAGGTAAAATCACCTTGAAGTTTCCGGGATACTTCCGGCTGCTGAGAGGCAGACCAAGGTTCAAAGATTGATAGTAAACAAACGATTTCAGCCGCCTGACAGGTCTAAGCCCGAGCCCTCAAAGGTTGATAACTAAAGCTTTTTATAACATCCCCTAAAAGAAGCATCCTCTTTTCTAAGGGAAAACATAAATTTGTGAAGCGCGGGTCAAAGCCTTGCTAAGTCGTAAAACTACAGCGTCTTAGACAACTTTTAATGCCGTTGAAAAGAACAGAAATATTTCGTCGGATAGATCGTAAATTTCTCCTTTCTTGTCTAAAGCTGCATGAACATTCTCTTAGCAAATCTCTCTTTTTTAATCATTCTCCTCATTTGTTTAATCCTTTTGCACCTGCCGAGCCTAAAGACCTACACAAACTGCCGAGTTCTGCGGGTTGTTGAATTGCTGTAGAGGTTGGCAGAGAGTTTTTGGCCCTTGCAGATGGCTTGAGTGCCTTCGTAGGAGCTATCTGCTTTGTTAACGTGATCTGTTTTCTATACTCCTTATAGAGAATATGAGATAGAAACCCCAGGGTTGCCTCACCCTTTCAAAGCTAAAACCGACCCCGAAACGCCCCTCTGTCAAGGGCTTTTCCAGCGCTCAAGTTTTGCTAGCAGTAGGGGCCTGTTTCTCCTCCTGCTGCTATGCTTCTAAGGAGTAGACAGCAAAGTTTTGTCAAATTGCTTCATGTTTTGTTACAAATAGAGGATGAAGCGAGATAGGCGTTTACCTTCATGCTCGGCGGAATGACCGGATTTAAGCCAGCGGGGGCCAATGATTTCAGTGACCGAATGATCAACTCGGTCGCGACCCAGTCTATTCGCCATCTGTTTTCCAAGTGCGATTGGCTGGATGTGTCCGTGCGGTGTTCGCCCCCTAGCAAACTTCTGCAGGGCACGATCGACAGTTTTCGTATGGAGGGGCGGGGGCTAGTAATCCGCAAGCAGTTTGAAACAGCGGAGATGATGTTCGAGACGGATGCTGTGGCCATTGATGCGGCAGCTTTGCTGGGAGGTAAGATTCGCTTGCGCCAGCCCACGCAGGCGATTGCTCAAGTGGTTTTGACTGAAGCGGCAATTAACCAGGCTTTCGAGGCCGACCTAGTGCAGCAGCGGCTGAAAAATGTTGATCAGCCCGAACTCACCCGGCTTTCTGGGGGCGAACCTGTCAGCTTCCGAGATGTCACGTTTGAGCTGCAGCCGCAGCAGCAGGTTGCGATTTCTGCCCGAACAGACTTGCCTAATCGAAAGGATCTGCCGCTGCAGTTTACAGCGACTCTTCAGGTTGAGAAGCGGCGACGCATTCTATTTGGCAATCCCCAGTTTCAGCCCGAAGGCATTCCCGAGGCTCTTCAAAGCCTCTCCAAGACGATGACTCTGGGCTTTGCTGGAGTGCTCAACCAGATGGTCGACCTTGAGCGGTTTAACCTTGATGGGGTCATGCTGCGGATCAACCGACTAGAAACTCAAGGTAAACAGCTTGTTTTCAGCGGTTATGCTCAAATTGACCATTTCCCAGGCATACCGTAGCGCCCTGCTCTAGTTTGGCCGCAGCCATTACGTTGACCAGCAGCCTTGAGATAAGCGCTAGTTTGTCGAATGCCTCGTTTAAGTAGGCTTTCTAACAGTTATTGCCACAAAGCCTGTGGCAATAACTGTTTCTAAAACGTCCTAACTCTTCCTGCCGTACAAGTTGCGCTCACCCATAGCTCGGCTATAGTGTTCATGGCCTTGGGGCGCACTTAATCCGTCGGAATCTCTTCTATGCCTGAGTTTTTTGTCGCGGGCGGTATCGTTATGGTGCCGCTGCTGCTGTTTTCCCTATTGGCAACAGCTTTGGTTTTTGAGCGCTGCTGGTTTTGGGCTAAACTGCTGCGTCAGCAGCAATCGGTGGTGAGGCAGCTGCTTGAAAATTACTCCCAAAATCCTTCGGCAGCCCTGGCTCGACTGAAACAGCACAGCCAACTTCCGATTGCTCGTATTTGCCTAGCGGCCCTAGCTTTAGGGGAAGCCACGCCCGAGGAATTTCGTTTGGCGTTAGAAAGTGCCGCCCAGGCAGAACTCCCTCTGCTCAAGCGGTTTCAAACTGCGCTGGAGACGGTGGTAGGAGTTGCCCCACTGTTAGGTCTCTTGGGAACGGTTCTGGGTCTGATTCAGGCTCTTTCATCACTGCAGCTAGGGGACATACCGGGCAGCAGCGGGGTTACCCTGGGCATTGGTGAGGCCCTGATCTCTACGGCTGCAGGGCTGGTTGTAGCTATTGTCACGCTGCTGTTTGCTAATCTGTTCCAGGGGCTCTACCGTCGCCAGCGGGCCTTGATTCAAGAAGTGGGTGGCAAGCTCGAAATTCTTCACCGACGTCAGTTTTCTCGCGGCGTTGCTGTAGATCCAGAGCGATACTCGGATCGGCTGCGATAGTGCAACACTAAATTCAACTAATTCAATACTAAAAAAGCAGGGACGAAGGATTCCTTCGTCCCTGCCAATGCACTTGATAGCGCTTAGGTGTTAGCGGCCAATGCCCAGGTATTGAAAGCCAGCCTCTAAAAGAACAGCCCGGTCAAGGAAGTTGCGGCCGTCAATGATGACAGGAGCGTTCATTAGCTGAGCCATGCGGGGGAAGTTTAGCGTCTTAAACTGCTGCCAGTCTGTCACGAGCACTAGGGCATCACAGCCGTCAGCCATCATTTCGGGGTCTGTCTCGACGTTGACTCCGGTCAGGCCGTGACGCATGCCGCTTTGAGCCACAATTGGGTCGTAGGCTTTTACCTTTGCGCCCAGTCGGTTGAGCTGCTCAATCAAGATTAGAGAGGGCGCATCTCGCATGTCGTCGGTGTCGGGCTTGAAGGTCAAACCTAACAGGCCGATGGTCTTGCCTTTGAGAATCTTCAGCACCTGCTGCAGTTTCTCTAGGGCAACTAGCCGCTGGCGGTCGTTGACCTCAACGGCGGCTTTGAGTAGCTGACTCTCGTAGCCATAGTCTTCAGCGGTGTGAACTAGGGCTGCAACGTCTTTCGGGAAGCAGGAACCGCCCCAGCCAATGCCCGCCTGCAAGAACTTGTGGCCAATTCGGGAGTCAAGGCCAATGCCCTGGGCTACTTGAGTGACATCGGCTCCAACGCGATCGCAAATGTTAGCGATCTCATTAATAAAGCTGATTTTGGTGGCCAGAAATGAGTTAGAAGCGTACTTCACCATTTCCGCCGAACTCAGATCCGTCGTCAATACTGGCACCGGAGGCAGAGCCGGATTATCAGCAAACGTGCGAGCCACGATTGGCGCGTAGAGCCGCTGCATAACCTCAATCGCCCTCGGATTATTGCTGCCGAGAACGATGCGATCGGGGTTGAACGTATCGTAGACAGCCGATCCTTCACGCAGAAACTCAGGATTGCTGACCACGTCAAACTGGGGTACCTTGGGTGGGGCTTCAACAGCACCACCGCCTGCGGTCACTAGCGTCTTTTGCTGTTCGACCACGCCATCTAGAACAATCATCCGCACCCAGTCTCCAGAGCCAATGGGCACCGTAGACTTATTGACAATCACTTTATAGTCGTTGCCGGTTAAATGGCTGCCGATGCCCCGGGCTACTGCCTCTACGTAACGAGTGTCGCTCTCGCCTGTAGGTAGGGCAGGAGTGCCAACCGCAATAAACAGCACCTCTCCCTGCTCAACCCCATACTTGAGATCGGTTGTGAATTCTAGATGGCCGGCCGCCATCGAAGATTTCATTAGGTCAGACAGGCCCGGTTCATAGATTGGGGACTGGCCCGACTGCATGAGCTTTACTTTTTCCTCGTTAACGTCGACACAAATCACATCGTGTCCAACATGAGCCAGGCAAACACCCGTCACCAGTCCTACGTAACCTGTTCCGATAACGCATACTTGCATAAACCTTAATCCTTAGTGCTATTGGACAGTACAGATGGATGAAAAACATTCATAGAAAAGTTCCCCAGGAGGGGTAGGCCTCTCTAGGGGCACCTTTCTAAGCTAAGGGCAGCTGCGATGAGCCCAAAGAGCCGGTCTTTGTCCCTTGCGCAACAACCCGCTCTCCCAAACGCGCTCGAAAATCCTCGATCGTGAGTTTGAGCCCCTCTGATAGAGGAACAGTCGGGTTCCATTCCAACCAAGATTGAGCCCGAGTGATATCCGGCTTCCGGCGCTTGGGATCGTCTAGGGGCAACGATTCGAACTTTATCGGCACATCTGGGTTGACCATAGCCTGAACCGTTTGGGCTAGCTGCAAAATCGTATACTCATCAGGGTTCCCCAAATTGATTGGCCCTTGCTGATCCCCCTCCATGAGACGAATCAACCCCTCAACTAGGTCGGAGACATAGCAGAAGCTGCGAGTCTGCGACCCTTCTCCATATACCGTTAGGGGAATGCCTTGCAGCGCCTGCACCACAAAGTTGCTAACAACTCGACCATCGTTCTCCAGCATGCGAGGGCCGTAGGTGTTGAAGATGCGGGCCACTCGGATCTCGACATCGTTTTGGCGGTGATAGTCAAAGGACAGGGTCTCAGCAACCCGTTTGCCCTCGTCGTAGCAGCTGCGAATACCAATTGGATTCACGTTGCCCCGATACTCTTCAGACTGGGGATGCACCTCCGGATCGCCATACACCTCTGAGGTTGACGCCAGCAGGAAGCGGGCCTTGACCCGCTTAGCTAAACCCAGCATATTGAGAGTCCCCATCACGTTAGTCTTGATGGTCTTAACCGGGTTGTACTGGTAGTGAACTGGAGAAGCCGGACAGGCTAGATGGTAAATCTGATCAACTTCTAACCGAATCGGTTCAGTAATATCGTGACGAATCAATTCAAAATAAGGATTATCAAGCCACTTCAGAATATTGCGCTTGTGACCTGTATAAAAGTTGTCTAGGCAGACCACCTCATGCCCATTGGCCATTAAGCGATCGATTAGGTGAGAGCCAATAAAACCCGCACCGCCAGTTACCAAAATTCGCATAGATACCTTACCTCGTACAGTACTGCTGTCCGAACTTCGCCCTGTAGGCTGTTTGAGGGATGTGAGAGTACGCTGTGGTTGCTTTTTGTAAAGATAACCTAAGAGATTCTAAAAACAGCTTTTGTGTTCCTAGAAGATCTAAGCCGCTCTGCCAGAAACCAAGTATAGGCGGCACCCTGCTATTACAAGGGGTTGGGGCAAAATAATCTTGGTTACAGCCCTAGCTGTGCTCCTAAACTTCACAGATTCTTTAAATAAGTAAAAAATTCATAAGACGAGATCCCTTGTCTAGACCAGTGCTTTTAATCCATTCGCCTTAGCTGCAAGTCAAACTCTCAAAAGAATATCTGAACCCAGTGGAGCCGTTGAGCCAGCTCTGGGTTCCTCACTCAATCTTAAAATTTCCCTAATATAAGCTTGGATCTGAAGCGATTTTCCGGATTGTTGCCAGAATTGCGTCTATACAGAGGCAATTCTGGCGTTAATGAGGCTAAGTCAGCTTTAGCACTGCCATAAAGGCTTCCTGGGGTACATCTACCGTACCGATGGCTTTTAACCTCTTTTTACCCTTTGCCTGCTTCTGCAGCAGCTTTTTCTTACGGGAAATATCGCCACCGTAGCACTTGGCTAGCACGTCCTTCCGCAAAGCCGGAATGCTTTCACTAGCAACGATGCGGGTGCCGATAGAAGCCTGCAGGGGAATTTTGAACTGGTGTCGGGGAATCAATTCCTTTAGCTTTTCCACCAAAGCCTTACCGACGTAGTAGGCCTTATCCCGGTGAACAATCGTGGCCAGAGGATCGACTCGATCCCCGTTGATCAAAACGTCCAACCGGACTAACGGATTTTCTCGGTAGCCAATCAGGTGATACTCCATGCTGGCATAGCCCCGACTACGGGACTTCATCTGGTCAAAAAAGTCAGTGACTACCTCAGCTAGGGGCAGCTCATAGACTAGGGTCGTGCGGCCCTGGGTCAAATACTTCATGTCCTTAAAGTCTCCCCGGCGGCTCTGGCAAAGTTCCATGAGCGTACCGACGAACTCCTCAGGCGTAATCATCTCGACCTTAACGTAGGGCTCCTCAATCTTTTCCCGCTCCTGCGGCGGGGGCAAGGTGCTGGGGTTATCAATATAGATATCCTCACCTTGGACTGTGGTCACTTTGTAAATAACGGAAGGCGCAGTGGTGATTAGGTCGAGATCGTACTCTCGCTCCAGGCGCTCCTGCACGATTTCCATGTGCAGCAGGCCCAAAAAGCCGCAGCGAAAGCCAAAGCCCATGGCGCTGGAGGTTTCCGGTTCATACTGTAGGGCAGCATCGCTTAGCCGCAGCCTTTCTAAAGCTTCGCGCAGCTCCTCGAACTGGTCAGCATCGGTGGGGAAGAGGCCGCAAAACACCACCGGCTTCGCCTCAACGTAACCGGGAAGGGGAGTGGGTGCGGGATGTTTAACCAGAGTGATGGTGTCGCCGACACGGGCATCTTCTACCGATTTAATGGAAGCTGCCAGGTACCCTACCTCTCCAGCATGAAGCGCCTCCACCTGGATCTGATTAGGAGAGAGGACGCCCAACTCATCGATCTCATACTCTTTGCCTGAAACCATCAGCCGCACGCGATCGCGCTTGCGAATAGTGCCATCCATGACCCGAAAATAGACAATGACACCCCGGTAGCTGTCGTAGTAGCTGTCGAAAATCAGCGCTCGCAGGGGTTGATCAACAGTGTCTTGAGGGGGGGGTGTGAGGTATACAATGGCCTCAAGAATCTCATCAATGCCAATGCCTTGTTTGGCAGAGGCCAAGACGGCATTACTGCAGTCCAGGCCAATGATCTCCTCGATTTCCTGCTTAATTCGTTCAGGTTCGGCACCAGGCAGATCAATTTTGTTCAGCACTGGAATGACTTCGAGGTTGTGCTCTAGAGCCAGGTAAACGTTGGCCAGGGTTTGGGCCTCTACTCCTTGGGAGGCATCTACCACTAGCAGGGCCCCTTCGCAGGCTGCCAAAGAGCGCGATACTTCGTAGGAAAAGTCGACGTGGCCGGGCGTATCGATCAGGTTGAGGACATAGGTATTGCCGTCTTGCGCCTGATAATTCATGCGAGCGGCCTGAAGCTTGATGGTGATCCCCCGCTCCCGCTCCAAGTCCATACTGTCCAGAAACTGCTCTTTCATGTCCCGATCGCTGACGGTGCCGGTACGCTGAAGCAGGCGATCGGCCAGGGTCGATTTGCCGTGGTCGATGTGGGCAATGATGGAGAAATTGCGGATGCGAGAAACGGGAACGTCGGTCATAAAAGCAGTACCCAGGCGGAAAAACTTGGAACTTAACTAATTGTAATGCGATGTCTTCAGCTGTATTGGCGGTTGTCGGTAAGCCAAGATTGTGCTGGCAGAGGCTGACCGCAGTTAGGGCGGTTCACCACTACCCCAGTGTGCTCTGTATTTCTAATTTATTCCCGATTGACCAACCAATCTCAAGGACAAAGGGTTAATGACCGCCTATTATTTAGGATCATAGAATATGAAGAAGCTTTGCTAGGCGCGTGTTTTGCTGCTGGAAAGGGCTGCAGGGGTTTCTGGCCCCAGTCGGCCCGGCTTAAACGCCAATAGCATTGCACGCTCTGACTTTTGAGCAACTAACCCGTTGAGTAAACCCACCTCAGCTTGCGAACCAAGGACAACCCTAATGACAACTGACGACAAGGTAGATCTGTCCATTCAGTTAGATCGAGAACTGCTTGAGGAGGTGAGCCACCTCACATCCGATCCTAGCAAGGTGATTGAAGTAGCTCTGAGGCAATGGCTGAAAGGCGGCAGACAACGAGAAGATGAGTTGGCCCGCTCGCTCCAGCGCAACCCGACAATTCCTCCCAAAGGGGAATGGAACGATTAACCTGACTTCAGCAAAATTCCTAATGGAGCTTTATTAAGTTAACTTGTTCAGTAGTCTGAGGGTACGCTAGGGGTGACATGGGTGGCTTGAAAGGCTGGGTCATGCCTAGTTATTTCAAACCCTGTCTGATGATGGGCTGGCAACGAGAGTTAACTCTGGCGCTATGCCTACGAATCTCATGAGTTCCTGAAAATCCTTCTATCCGCTTCAATCATTTTGGATTTGGTTTCATGGCTCGGTCTGTCAGTTCCGACTCCCCGATTCACGTCCTCTCTCAGGAAACTCATGTGGATGAAGGTTCCGGATCGATTTCTGCTGCCTTGGATGAGCCTTTGCTTGTTCTGACGCTGGATCGAGAGGGGATTGTTCTGTCTGCATTTAGCCCTTTATTACCCTCTAGGCAGCAGGGAATTTTTCAGTCTTGGATCGGTCAACCCTTGGTCAAGTTTCTCTGTCAAGCAGAGACTGCTGTCTTTGAAAGCTCTCTACACCAGGTTGGGACGACGGCTGAGCAGGGCCAATTCGCGGCCCGCATTGCTCTTAAGAAAGGGGGGGTGGCAGCTCATTGGATTCTTAACCCTGTCATCGGCGTAGAGTCGGGATCTCGGTGCGTCGTGGCACTGGCTTATGCGCTGGAAGATGTGTCGGCTTGGACAAGTGCTGCAGAGGCCTCCTCAGATTGGCAGACATTATCGACCTGCTCGGAGCTACAGGGATATGCAATTCAGCTGAGCCAGATTACGCGAAACATTCGCCGAACTTTGGATCTAGAGACGATCTGGCGGCAGACGGTAGATGGACTAGGTCAGCTGTTTAAAGTAGAGCGGTGCTGGGTCTGTGCTTACCAAGTAACGGCCGGTAGCGTGACGGTAGCGGCAGAGTTTTGCCAGTCTGATCAGCTTAGCTCCTGGCAGGGTCAGGTCCTACATTTGGCAGATTGGCCTCATTTGCGACGTGCGATCGCAACCCCCTCCCCAGTCACTACCCAGCTAGAACAACCCGAGGGCCGATCTAGTCTGCTTGCGATCGCAACTCGCTACCAGGAGCAAATCAATGGCCTGATCCTGCTGTTTGCCCCAGCTGATCGAACCTGGTCGGCAGTTGAGCTAGATCTGGTCAACGAACTGGCCGACCAGGTTGGTACTGCGATCGCCCACGCTCGCCTCTTTGGGGAGAGCCATGCTTTGGCTTCTCAACTGCAGCAGGCCAATGCTCGCCTAGTGGAAAAGCACCGGGAGCTGGAAGAGGCTCGGCGGCAGGCAGAGGAAACCCGCAAGCAGGCCGAAGAAGCCTCCCGACTAAAGAGTGAGTTTTTGGCCAATACCTCCCATGAATTGAGAACCCCTCTCAACGGCATGATCGGCTTCCTCAAGCTGGTGTTAGACGGCATGGCTGACGACCCTGCTGAGCAGGAAGAATTTATTCAAGAAGCCCACAAATCGGCTATTCACCTACTGAACCTAATCAACGACGTTCTCGATATTGCCAAGATTGAAGCTGGCAAGATGAAGATCGAGATGGGGCCGATTAGCCTGCGTGAGCTGTTGAACGATGTCGAAAACTTTATCCGACCTCAAGCCGAGCAAAAGAATCTAGACTTCAACATCCTGCTGCCCCCAACCCGAGATGAAATTGTTCTCAACGGCAATTACCAGAGACTACTCCAAGTGCTGTTGAATCTGGTGGGCAATGCTATTAAATTTACCCACATTGGAGAAGTCAGAATTACGGCTGAGATCAAGCCTCAAAAAATGACCTTCCAGGATAAAACTTGGCCGGGACAGGTCAAGGTCAGCGTATCTGATACAGGCATTGGTGTTTCTCTGGAGAAACAGGATCGGCTATTTCAGACCTTCAGCCAGGTGGATGGAGAGCGCACCCGTCAGTATGGCGGCACAGGCCTGGGTCTGGCGATCTCCCAGAAGCTGGTGGAGGCAATGGGGGGCATTGTTCAGTTCATCAGCATGGGCGAGGGCTTGGGATCGACTGTCACTTTTACGGTGTTGCTCTATCAAGAGCCCGTTGTGGTTTCGACAGAGCCGCTTCAGCCGGTCTCCTAGCCCAAATTCAGCTAGGCAGTCCTAAAGTTAGATCTGGCGTTAGTCCTACGAGACAAACTCAGACCGGGCTGCCTGCGTTTGGCGCAGGTGCTGCTGTACCCCCTCCCAGTCCTCAGCCTGGATTAGAGCGATTACCTGGTCTAGCTGGTTCCGGTAACCGTGCAGGCTCTGCAAAATTGAGTTCCGGTTGTAGCGGGCCATCATCAGGCCCAGCTCCGGCGGCCCGCCTCCTACCCGGCTGGTATCTCGAAACCCTGAGCTGGCCAGTGCCCGAGTCAGCTGAGCCACTTCTGCGTCAGGCTCACTTAGACAAGACTGAATCAGGCTGCTGCTGACCATGACCGGCAAATGCGATATCCAAGCCACGGCCCGGTCATGGATCTCAGGGGAACACTGGTACAGTTTGGCCCGGAGATCTTTGACCAAACCAGCAACAGTCTCTACGGCATCAGCAGGGGTCTGAGTCAGTGGAGTGAGGACATAGGCCCGATCGACGTAGAGACCTAGCTCAGCGGCTTCTAGCCCGACTTCTGTTTTACCAGCCATTGGGTGCCCGCCGACAAATCGAGGCCAGTGATGGGTAGCAGCATCGACAATGGCTGCTTTGACTGAGCCGACATCGGTAACGACAGTCTGCGGGTTTAGGTAGGGTGCGATCGCAGCTACTGTGGGTGCGATCGCAGCAATTGGCGTGCAAACGAAAACGGCATCCACCCCGCTGAGCAGACTATAATCGCAACCAGCTTGGTGAACCACCTTGCGCTCCAGAGCAGCTTGGCAAACTTCAGAGCGTCTGCCAATTCCAACTACCTGATGGCCCTGCTGGCTAAAATCGATCCCTAGAGATCCCCCAATTAGCCCTAACCCTACAATTCCAATCCTCATGGCTGACTGTTCCTCCCCAGGGAGACTCGTGCTATGGTCAAAACCCCATCCCTTCATCTTCAGCTATTGCCGAGTCCTTGGCTAGAATCTGCATCATGAACGGACAAGAACTGCTTGGCAAATATGCTCAGGGTATCCGGGACTTTACCGGAGCCAACCTGAATGAATGTAGCCTGATTGGGGCCAATCTTTCTGAGATCATCCTGCAGGATGCTTCTTTAAACGTGGCTAATCTCAGCAGCGCTAACTTGAACCATAGCGACTTTAAAGGGGCACAACTCAACGTTACTCGCCTGAGTGGGGCCAACCTAAGCCACGCTGATTTGAGCGGCAGCAAGCTCAACGTTGCCAACCTCATTCGAGTGATTTTGACCAGCGCCAATTTAACCGGGGCCTCGTTGATCCGGGCTGAGATGGTCAGAGCTACTTTAAGCCAGGGTCGTTTAGTGTCTGCCAACTGCAGTGAGGCCGACCTGCGGGAAGCGCATCTAGACCGGGCCGATCTTCACTATGCCAACCTGACTCGCGCTGATCTACGGGGCAGCGTTTTGGCGGGAGCCAACCTCACTCAGGCCATTCTAAACGGGGTAGATGCCAGCCGAGCTAACTTCAATGGCGCAGTCTTGAAGGACGTGGAGTTGCGCCAGGGAAACCTGAGCCAGGCCGATTTGCGGGGCGCTAATCTCAAGGGCGCAAATTTGCGGTGGGCGGATCTCAGCGGCGCAAATCTACGCGATGCCGACCTCACCGATGCCAAACTCAGTGGAGCCAACTTAACAGGGGCTTCTCTGGAGGGTGCCAACTTGGTAAATACAGTGCTGGTGCACGCAGATTTGACCCATGCCAACCTGATGCAGGCTACCTGGGTAGGATCAGATTTGTCTGGAGCGACTCTAACGGGGGCTAAGCTGTTTGGTACAGTGCGCTACAGCTTGACTTTCTCAAACGAAACCATTTGCGAGTGGATCGACCTTAGCCCCAATGGCGATCAAAGCCGAACCATCCAGTTTGGGGCTTTGGAGAAGCTGGACAGATTCTTTAATCGCTCTCCCGCCCAGGTGCGGATCACCATTGATAGCCCTCTGTCTACGGCAGCGCATCAAACTCTGGCGGCTGTTGGCTACCAGCTCTCTACCCTCAGCCCCCTATTCGAATCGCCTCCTAGTTTAGAAGTCACTAGTCGCAAGACTGTGCAGACCTATACCAGTGCCCACGATATGCTGCTGCCTGCGCTGGCTTACGGTGCAGCCTTTCCTTTCCAAGATAGAGAAACGGCACAGCACAGCATTCTAGATGTTCTCAAGCAGCTGCAGCAGTATTTGGCAGACCATCCTGAAGACAGTCTGAGCCGACCCATGTTGAGCCCCATTAGTGGAGCCTTAACCATTACCGCTCAGCGGCTAGGAGCGATAGCCGCTGCCCAGCCTGCTGCTGGGGAAGGCGATCCCTTCTTCCAAGCCCCTATCCAAATTGAACTCATCAACTCTAGTAATCAACGGCTAGACATTTATCAAAATCCTCGGTTTGGCCTGCGGCCTTCGCTTTCCCAGGAGGAGCCCTTACTGGCAGCGCCTGAACTGTCGATTCAACTGCCGTTGCTCTCTGACGTACTCACTTTCTTTAAAGGATGTCGGCCGCCTGAAACCGTGACTTCTCAAGCTATTCAGTGATTTGATCTACCCCAGAGACAAGGCGGCATGTGTCAAAATGGGAAGTCAACCTCCCAAGCCCGGATCAAACCCGTGATCGAAGCTGAAGTTCACCAGCACTTGCGAGCCTTTCTGCGACAGCAGGACGAACCTGTCTGGCCGCATCATCTCACCCTGGCTCGTCTAGTTGCCCGGGCGCTTCGGCTGGATCGCAGCGCCCTGCTGCAGACAGGCAGTGTTGCTGCTTACCACGGGCGCTACCGCCTAGGCTATCTCATGTCTTCGCTGCTTTGGCCAGGGCCTGTGGTGATAGTGGTTCCCGACCTGATCCGTCAGCAGCTGCTCATGATCGACCTGCCCCGGATACGTGAGTGGGTGCCTACCTACAAATCTGTGCAGGTAGGAGATCGGTGGCCCGATCCCCACTTTACTGGGGTGCTGATTACCTCCCCTGAAGCTTGGCTGGCTGATCGCCTAGGCCCACAGACTGCTTTTCCTGTGGGTATACCGACCTTGCTAGATGGTGTAGATGACCTGGAAGACTGGGTGCGATCGCAGCTAACCATCGCCATTGGCGCTGCCGACTGGGAAGCGCTGGCGCTGGCCTACCCCGATCAGCAGACTTTTATTCGAGATACTCGGGTGCGGCTCACTCACATTGCTTTTCAGCATCCTGAGAACCCCTACCAGTGCCACCTGCTGGACAATCCAGAACAGACGCTGCTGCAGGCGCTGTACCAGGAACTGGTTGGGCACCATCCTCAGCCAGTACAGGCAGCGGCAGCCATGCCCGTCAATTGGCAGCGGTTTTGGCAGCAGTTTGCGATCGCAGAGCGTCTTCTGTGGCTCTCCCTCAACCGCTCCCAAGGGCAATTTTGCCTACATTGTAGCCCTATCGACCTAGCCCCTCTACTGCAGCCTATCTGGGAGCAGCAGTCGCTGGTGCTGATGGGCGCAGCCCTCGACCAAGATGCCCAAGCAGGCACCTACCGACAACGCCTAGGATTGGGCGAGATGACCTGTCTCAAGTTCTCCCCCGATCGGCAAAATGAGCTGATTCAGCTTTACCTGCCCGATCACCTGCCTCTGCCCAACACGCCGCAGTTTCAGACTGTACTGCACTCAGAGATTCGGCAGCTGCTTTATTTCAATGCACCTACCTCAGGCTTTACTGTCATCCTGGTTGGAGACTCTCCGCTAAAGGCGCAGCTAGGAGCTACTTTAGCGGCCGAGTTTGGCTCCAGAGTGCAGGTAGAGCGAACCCAGCTAGCTCCCCACAGCATTCTGGTCACTGGCTGGTCATTCTGGCAGGCCCAGCAGAGCCATCTGCCAGCTCCCTCCCTGTTAATTATGACCACCCTGCCCATTCCGTCTCTAGAAAACCCCCTAGTGGCCGGACGGGTTGCTTACTACAAGGGCAAACGACAAGACTGGTTTCGCCTGTACCTGCTGCCAACGGCCCTCAACGAGCTCCAGAGAGCCCTTGCTTCAGTACGGAAATCTCAGGGAGCCGTGGCTCTACTAGATACTCGAGTCCACTACCGCAGCTATGGCCATCAGATCTTAGAGGCGCTGGGACCGGCTGTCTGTACTCGCCACCTACACCAAAACTGGTTGTTTGATCCCGAGTAATCTCCCTCAGGCAAGAGTTAAGCCCCTTCAGACAAGGTAGTATGAAGGAGTAGCGTCGAGATTTAAAACCCTTATGGGGGAAGCTAAGCGCCGTAAGGAGCAGCTCGGAGAAGAATACGGCAAAGATCAGCCGATTCTGCCAATGCTGCCGATTACTAAGAAGCAATCTGAGCAGTTTGTGCGTTGGACGACCCAGGCCACCTGGATAGCCATCATACTAACCATCGGCTTCTGGATTACGCTACGCTTTGTTGGCCCAGGATTGGGCTGGTGGGAATTGGCCGACTAAGTACCCTGATTAGTCCTGCCGATAGCTAAGCTACTCGCTTGTGAGGCTTCCCTAACCAAAAGAGGCCAAAAAAGGATTATTCTGAGTTCCTGACCGCTAAAAGTGTTCGACTGGCTACTGCAGCTTTTAGAACTTCGCACTACCGTTAGGCAAATCCGGTCTTTGGTTGGACTGTGCCTGACGATTAGCCATTTAGCCTCACTTTTTGCCAAATCGTCAGGAAAACCAAGTTAGCTGGCTGTAGAAAGGTCTAGAAACCAGGGGTTGCATTCACGTTCCTTCACGAGCCTGCTCATTTTTGAATTCGCTCGCTAGGATAGATCCATTCATTGTTTCGCAGAATTTCATACTGTTCACTGCAAAACCTTAAGAGATTGTTAATAATTGCCCTTACAATAGGGTGTGGTGTAGAGGAGAATTGGGTATGTTTGTCAGATTGGCAGAGCAACATAGGCAGTTTGTCCAAGACCTGGTAATGAACCTTCAGGCTTTGGCAACTGTTTTGGAAAACAGAGGCTATTTGGCTTCCTGCTATACCTGTGGCGGCCAAATGAATAGCGCCTCCTTCATGGTCAGTCTAGGAGACGACCATTTGATTCGGTTCTTGGTTTCTGACTACGGGATCACTTGGACTGAGATGCGCGATGACCGCGAATTGATGAAGCTAGAGGGGGCTGAAGCCATCAACCAGCTCCAGGAACTGGCTAATCTAGTAAAGTATCAGATCAAGCCTTCCAACTCTCAGCAGTCTCTCCTGCACCCGGTCTAGCAGATCCTGCCAGGGTAGATGGCTCAGGGAAGTGAAGCTTTGGTAGTTTTTAGCCTATAAAAGTGTTTTTGGGCCAGACTGGTGTGTTTTGCAGAGGCCCAAGCTTTAGAATAGAAAGCCTTTACAAGATAGTTTTTAGAGCAGGACAGAGTCCTGTCACTTTTGCCAGGTTGATAGGGTATCCTAGATTACACTCTGGCATTGCTTTGGGTCTGCTAACTTCAAGGGTTGATTCGGTGTGCTCTAGCTTCATGCTGCCGTTCAAGACCTAGACTTTGGAACTTGTAGTGCCACAAAACAGGGTAGCAGGTCACCTGGGAGTAGAGGGCCTGAAGGTAGACCTTAGGGATTGTGGGCTCGATGACAACGGCTTTTTCTGGGTGGCACCACCAGTACGTTGAAACCAATCATGTCCGGCTGCACTATGTGACCCAGGGGGAAGGGGAGCTAGTGATTTTGCTGCACAGTGTGCTGGAGTTTTGGTATTCTTGGCGATTTCAAATTCCGGCGCTGTCTCGGCAGTTTCGGGTTGTTGTGCCCGACCTGCGGGGCTGCAACGACTCGGAAAAGCCTGCTACTGGATACGACCTGGACACGCTCAGTCAGGATATTCTGGGGCTGATGATGTCGCTTGGCTATTCCCGTGCCCACATTATTGGCCATGCTTGGGGAGGCACGCTTGCTTGGCACTTGGCTCAGACAATGCCGGAGTCAGTCAGTCGGCTCGCTATTCTCAATGGGGCCCATCCTCAGCAGTTTCGCAGGTTGCTGGTCAGCAACTTAGATCAGCTGCGGCGTAGCTGGCGGCTGGTGGCGCTGCAGCTGCCGGCACTTCCAGAATGGATGATTGAGCAGAATTTACCGGGATTTGTGCGATCCTTTTTTCAAAATCAGGCAGTTCGTAAGGGCGCTTTTTCCGCTCAAAACGCAGAACTCTACCAGGCTGCGCTGGGCAAGCCGGGCGCGATCGCAGCTGCCCTTAACTACTACCGCCAGCTGCTGTCTCTGCCAACCTGGATGAAGGGCTGGGGCACTCCTATCGAGCCAATCGACATACCAACTCTGGTGCTCTGGGGAGAAGAAGACACTTTCTTTAGTGAGGCCTTGCTAGATAACTTGGCGACTCTGGTCACAGCTCCCCTACAGCTGCGGCAAATTCCTCAATGTGGCCACTGGATCCAGCAGGAGGCCCCCCAAGTTGTTAACCGAGAACTCCTAAAGTTTCTGTGTGAGGCCTAGCTGACCTGGGTATACTCTACCCAAGGTATGATCTATCGCGAACCCACGACAGATATTTGCTATAGGTTCAACTAAGTCTTTCCTTTAGACTTTACCGAAGCTTGTGTGAAGAGCATCCTTTGTGCCTTCTGGAATCGCGTAATACTGGAATAATGATCGAAAGTGTGCAGTGGCTATAATGCTGGATCCCCACAGTCTTTACGAGTATTCTTTGTCCTTGAAAGACTCCTTTGAAGATCGAGAACTGCAGAAGCGGTTGGAGCTTTTCCAGGTGTTCTCCAGGCTGTACGAACGACACCGAGACCTCCTAAACGAGATTTTGGCACTGGAGCAAACAGGGGCCAAAATTCCGGGGCAGTTGGGGCTTTTCAACTACATTCAGGGTGTGGTGCTCGACCGTCAGGCTTTTCTAATGACTAACCTGCTGCAGGGGCAGTCGCAGATCCTGGTACAGCCGCAGCATATCTGGGTCATTGGTCGCGACACCAGCCAAGTTTCCCTATCCGTTAGAGATAAACGTCTGTCTCGCCGTCATGCTGCTATTCAGTATCGAGACGATGGATTTTATATAACTGATTTGGGCAGCACCAACGGCACCTTCGTCAATGGCGAGCGGATTCGGCACCCCCTATTTCTTCAAGACGGGGATCGTGTGCGCTTGGGCAGTATGACGTTTACCTTCTTTGCCTGCAATTCGGGACAAGAATTGCCGCCGGTTGATCCGGAGGTGTTGTCTCACCTCAAACAGACTCAGCTGCCTGAAACGCTGCCTGATCATGAAAGTATTATCGAAGCGTTTTCCTGTGCAGAGGAGGCAGAAATTCCTCCCTTCGTCTTTGAGGAAACCCTCCGGTTTATTCGGCACCGTTCTCGCCATAATTGAGTAGGTAAGCATTAATAGTCAGGCTCATTGTTTCAGTGCAGGGTTTGCGTCCCTATCCTAGTCGAGCCTTTATAGCTGGTCTGCTGCCAGGGGTTTTCTCGCGGGGTGCTATGCTTCTGCCTCAAAAAAGTTTGCTGCTGCAAGTTTCTCGCTTGTTTCCGGATGGGCTTTTTTTCTTGCCGACTCAGGAACGGGTTGTCGCACTGACGATTGACGATGTTCCCACTCCTGGCGATGCTGACGATCGCTCTACCCGGCAAATTTTAGATGCGATCGCAGTCCATAACCAAAGCGCCCTTCACTCGGCCCGCGCCACCTTCTTCATCATTTCCAGCCATCTAAATTCGGGCAGTACAGTATTTCAAGACGCGCTGGCCCAAGGTCACGAATTGGCGAACCACGGCACTGCCGACACTACAGCGGCCCTGCTCTATCCCAATGCTTTTACGGCCCATTTTCGAGAGGCCCACGATCGCATTACCGATCGATTTCAGCAGCCTTTACGGTGGTATCGGCCCGGTCGCGGCCTTTACAACCAAGCCATGCTCAGCCACCTGCAGCTTACCCCAGGGTATGAGTCACGCTTTGCCCTGGCCTCTATGATTCCCTTTGATACGTTCCGGCCCACCAACGACCCCACCTTCACTTTTTGGTATCTGTCTCAGTTTGTCTTTCCGGGGGCAATTTTGCTGCTGCATGGGGGGTCAGCAGAGCGATCCCGACAAACAGCCCAGGTGCTGTCGGTGCTGCTGCGGCTGTTAGATGAGCAGGGGTATGAAGTCGTATCGCTATCGGAACTGTACGATCGCTGTGCCCTTTCGATTTTGAAGCGGAGGGAAGGCGATGATGAGGCCGGGGAAAGTAAAGGCTGAAGGCAGAGGGCTGGTATTAGGAACGGGTTAGGCTCATTAACCGTCGTAGGCCAATCCAGCCGATGACGGAGTAGCCAATGGCCAAAATCAAGCTGCTTAGTGAGATGCGCAGACCTGACTTCCAGGCTTCGGTTCTAACTCTTTGCTCGGCTTGCTGTCGGCGTGAGCCAATTTCGGTTTGGAGGCGCTGTTGGGCCTCGTCTGCCCGCTGCTGCAAAAACTGATTCAGCGCTTCTGGGTTGTTCCTAAACTGCTCGATATCTTGGGGCAACTGTCCAGACTGAATGGCCTGCTGCAGTAGGGTTTCGTTTTCCAGTAGAGCCGAGAGCTGGGTTTGCTGCTGGGTGAGTTCGGTGGAAAGCTGCTGCTCTAGCTGAGTGGTAGCTTGATTGGCCTCATTGCCAACTTGGCTTAGGGCTTGTTGACTGGTAAGCCGCACATTATTGACGTGCAGAATCGCCAGAATCAGGTAGACCAGACCTAGGAAGCTGCCCAAAAGACAGGCCCAAAAGCGCAGATCAGTGACTAGGTTGCGACCTCGCACAGCCCGGCCTACGCTGTTATCAATCCAAAAACCCGTTAGCAGCAGGGCAATGCCCACTAGGGGCACAATCCCCCGATCGACAATCTGAGTCGTGGTGGCTAGCTGCCACTGCGGGTTAGTCAGATTGGGGGGAATAAGCAAAATCAAATAGTCCAGCAGGGCTGAAACAATGGTGACAATGCCCACTAGCTTGAGGGCAATGGCAGCAAGGGGGGACATAAAACTACCGGCTGCTGATTCCGACGTCATACCGTTAGGCGTAAGTTACAGTTACTCATTCTGCCCTGTGTTAGGTCAAATCATCACGCTTCTGGAAATAAAGTTGGTCTTTGGTGTTTTTGACTCTGAGAGGGGAGCGGCTTTTCGCGCGTCAGGATCGCTACAATCACCTCAGATAGCAAGGCCAAAAATCCTATGAACATTCTGATGGTGCTGACCTCTCATGCTGAACTGGGAGATACAGGTCACAAAACTGGATTCTGGCTGGAGGAATTTGCAGCCCCCTACTATGCCTTTATTGATGCGGGAGCAACCGTTACGCTAGCTTCTCCCGCTGGCGGACAGCCGCCTGTAGATCCCAGAAGCTCAGAACCTGAGTTCCAGACAGAGGCGACCCAACGTTTTGAGCAGGATTCTGAGGCCCAGGCCCTATTGGCCCAAACGGTGGCTCTGTCTGCAGTGAAACCAGAGGAATATGACGCTATTTTCTTTCCGGGCGGGCATGGGCCAATGTGGGACTTGGCCACTGATGAGGGCAATGCTCGTTTAGTAGAAGCGTTTTACCAGCAGGGCAAGGTGATTGGAGCTGTTTGCCACGGGCCTGCTGCTCTGGTGCTAGCCCAAGACGATCAAGGACAGTCGATTCTCAAGGGCAAGCAGGTGACAGGGTTTACAAATGAGGAAGAGGTTGCCGTAGACCTCGATCAGGTGGTGCCCTTTGCGCTGGAGACGCGGTTGGTTGAACTGGGCGGGCAGTTTTCTGGTGGGGCTAAGTTTGAGCCTAAGGTGGTGGTGGACGGGCGGCTGGTCACAGGCCAGAACCCGGCCTCGTCAGAGCCAGCAGCCAAAGCACTCATTCAAGCGTTGAAGTAGGTCTGATATTTCTGGGCTTAACATCAGGGGTTAGGGCGCGATCAATCACGCCCTAACGTTTAGTAGGCCAATAAAAAAGGCGAATAAAAAAATCGTGTGCTGGAAGCCCAACACACGACTGGAAGCTAAATACGAGCTAGTTGAGGGAGACACTAGAGAATCTGTGACAGGAAACGCTGGGTGCGCTCTTCTTGAGGATTGCTGAAGAACTCGTTGGGGGTATTTTCTTCTACCAGGTAGCCGCCATCCATCAGCACTACTCGGTCGGCCACCTCCCGCGCAAAGCCAACTTCGTGGGTGACGCAGACCATGGTCATGCCCGAGTCGGCCAGCGATCGCATTACATCTAAGACCTCGCGCACCATTTCTGGGTCGAGAGCGGAGGTGGGCTCATCAAAGAGCATGACTTTGGGCTGCATGGCTAGGGAACGTGCGATCGCAACTCGCTGCTGCTGACCGCCTGAGAGCTGCCCCGGATACTTGTGCGCCTGCTCTGAAATGCCGACCCGTTCTAGAAGCTGCATGGCTACGTCCTGCGCCTTTTTCTTGGGCCAGCGACGCACCCAGATAGGAGACAGGGTGATATTTTGCAGCACGCTCAGGTGGGGAAATAGGTTGAACTGCTGAAACACCATACCCACTTCCCGGCGAATCGCCTCAATATTCTTGAGGTCGTGGGAGATTTTGATGCCGTCTACCTCAATGCTGCCCTTCTGATACTCTTCAAGTGCGTTGAAGGTGCGGATGAAGGTGGATTTACCGGAACCTGATGGCCCCATCACAACGACCACTTCGCCCCGAAACACCGTCAAGCTAACCCCTTTGAGGACGTGAAAGCCGTTGTCATACCACTTCTCCACATCGGTGGCTACGATTACCGGCTCAGAGCTTTTAACTCTGGTGGAGCTAGGTTCCGTTTGAAACTGGGTCATTGCCTCTATTTTCTCCCTCTCAGTCGCGCCCATTGCTAAACCTAATGCGCTGACAAACAACTACAAACTGCTGTGAATTCTTCAAGTTATAGATATTTTGACCTACCATACGGCGTTCCTGGAAGGTAGGTCTGTCAACTGTTACACGGAGAGACAATTAATGTCCTGTATGCAGCTTCTCTTCAATCTTGCGGCTGCCGATCGACATGGCGTAGCAGAGAACCCAATATATCACTCCGATAAATAGGTAAACCTCGACGTGGCGACCCAGAAACTCAGGGTTTGAGATAATAGAACGGCTAATTCCCAACAGTTCTAGCAGGCCCACAATCGACACCAGAGTCGTGTCTTGAAATAGGCTGATAAACTGACCCACAATCGCTGGAATGGCAATTTTGAGCGCCTGGGGCAACACGATAAAGCCCATCGTCAGAGGTGCATTCAGCCCTAGGGAACGGGCAGCTTCTACCTGGCCTCTGGGAATAGCCTGCAGTCCCCCGCGCACGCTTTCTGCCAGATACGCAGCGGTAAACAGCGTTAGGCCCACGATGGCCCGCAGCACCCGATCTGGGCGAGCCCCTTCCGGCAGAAACAGCGGAATCATGACCTGCCCCATGAACAAGATGGCGATCAGCGGCACGCCTCGAACCAGCTCAATGTAAATCGTTGAAAGCCAGCGAACGACGGGCAGACTGCTTTGCCGTCCTAGAGCCAGAATGACCCCCAGCGGAAACGACAGCACAATGCTGACCACCGACAATATCAGGGTCAGCAACAGACCGCCCCAGTTGTTAGCAGAAACCTGGTCTAGACCCAGCCCACCTGCAAGCAGCCAGAGCACCACGAAAAAGGAAAGTGCCCAGGCTAGGGAAACCCATTGCGCCATGTTGGGCAATCGCCGCGCCAGTTCCCGACCAAGCCAGGCAGTGCCAGCGCAAATCACGATTAGGCCCACAATCAGCAGCCGATAGACAGGCGGCGTCGGCGTTAGCACCCCAATTACTGCCAAAACCCCGAGAACAATCAAAGATCCTCGAGTGAACAAAAAGGAAACATTGCGAGCTAAGACGCCCCAGCTGAGACCAGCCAATGCGCTAATTAGGCCCAGAATAAGCCAGAGCCGCCAGTACTCACTAGCTGGGTAGCGTCCGGCAAAATAGAGCGGCAGGTTGGCCGGAATCACCTCCCACAGGGCTTCAGTAAATGCCCAGGAGACTAAATTAAACAGGGCCCAAGCCAGAATCCCCCCCAGCACTAGGGTCAAAATGGAGTTGAACCAGCTGTTGAACAGGTTTTTTTGCAGCCAGACGATCGGGGTGGATTGGTTGCCTAATGGTGGGGCGGTTGACGGTGAAGTAGCAGTCATGAGTCAGCAGGGCAAGCACAGCAGTGTTGACAACAAAAGCACAGTCGCTAGCGTTCCTTAAACTGAACGCTTCGGTTCAGGGTGTTCATAACGACCGAAATAACTAGGTTAATCAGCAGGTAGATGCCCATCAAAAGGATGAACACTTCCACTGGCCGCCCGGTCTGGTTGAAGGTCGTGCTGGAGACTGAAAAGATTTCGGGATAGCCAATCACCAATCCCAGGCTGGAGTTTTTTGCCAGGTTCATGTACTGGCTGTTGAGGGGCGGAATGATCACCCGCATGGCCTGGGGAAAGACCACTAGCTGCATTGCCTGACCGGGCTTGAGCCCCAACGAACGAGCGGCCTCCCACTGCCCCTTAGACACTGACTCAATGCCGCCTCGCACAATCTCAGCAATAAATGCGCCGGTATATACCACTAGGCCCACTAGAATGGTGGCGTATTCTAAGGAGAGCCTTAGCCCGCCTGTTATTTGGGGGCTGCCTTCCGCAGATTGAGGGATCTGCCAATTCATGGCGATGGTCAAAACCAGCAGTGCGACCACCCCAATGCCGATTAGCACCATGAGCTGAGGCTTGCCGGTGGCAGCCCGCTCAACCATGGCACGGGTGCGCTGCTGTAGCACCAGCCAGGCTGCGATCGCAAGCCCTACCAGCACCGCTAGCCACACCCAAAACATCGGCCCCTGAGCAGGCCAAGGCAGGTAGATACCCGTCTTGCTGGCATAAATTGGCCCTGGTAGCTGCAGCCGGTTTTGCGGCGATGGCAGCCTCAAAAAGACCGGAAAATACCAAAAAATTAGCTGTAGCAGCAGCGGCGTGTTACGGACAATCTCGACATATACCTGGCTTAGTTTTCGCACCAGCCAGTTATTTGAGAAGCTGGCGACACCCGCTAGAACCCCTAGCAGCGTAGTCAGCACAAACCCTACCAGAATGACCCGGAGTGCGTTGATGACACCTACTAAAATGGCACGAATGTAGCTGTTGTTGGGGGAGTAGGGAATAAGGCTTTCGCCAATGCCAAAGCTAGCAGTATTTCTTAAGAAAGAAAATGAGAACACAAGCCCTTGACGCCTCATGTTCTGATTGAGATTGCTGATGAAAATGCCTAGCAATCCAATTACTACAGCGGCGACCACAACCTGAAAAACAATCTTCCAGAATCGATCGTCACGCCAAAGGGGCACACGAATTTCGGATGGGCTGGTCATGCCGACTTAAAGGTTAAGGTCAGGCCCATACCCTGCTTTGGAGAGCCGGCTATGGGCAATTCAGGCAAACAATTGAAAAGAGTCAAGATCAAAAGAAAGGTCTGCTGATATTAGCCGCAAACTCAGCAGACCCAGCCTTTGGCGATAGACAACTTAACGGAACGGCGGCGAGTACATTAGACCTCCATCGCTCCAAAGCTGGTTTAGGCCCCGGGGAATGTCGTCGCCGATGTTGCGATCGTAAATCTCTCCGTAGTTGCCCACAGCTTTGATAGCTTGGACCATGAAGTCTGGCTCTAGGCCTAGCTGAGCGCCCAGATCGCCTTCAACGCCCAGCAGCAGCTTGATGTCCTGGTTTTGGGTAGAGCTGGCGATTTGATCCACATTAGCTTGGGTAATTTCAAACTCTTCGGCCTGAACCAAACCGTAAATGACCCACTTAACGACGTCATACCAGGCAGAGTCGTTGTTCATGGTCACTGGGCCTAGCGGCTCCTTCGACATCGACACATCTAGAATGACGTGCTCATCGGGGTTGGAGAACTTGGTTCGGCGAGCATTGAGCTGAGATTTATCTGAGGTAAACCCGTCGCAGCGACCTTCTAAGTAGGCTTGAGCCGTCTCGTTGCCGTCTTGGAACTTGACGTCGGTATAGGCCACGCCCAGTTCACTCATTCGAGAAGTCAGGTTCAGTTCAGTTGTGGTGCCGGTTTCCACACAGATAGACTGCCCTTCCATATCCTCCAGGGTTTCCACCCCACTGTCGGCCCGTACCATCATGCCTTGAGCATCGAAGAAGGTGGTTGGGGCAAATTCCATCGCGTTGCCGCCAGCCGCATCTCGGCTCAAGGTCCACGTAGTGTTTCGAGACAGCATATCTACCTCACCGCCCCGCAGTGCGGTGAAACGCTCTGTTGAGTCAAGGTTACGGAACTCAACTGCCTCGGCATCGCCCAAAACGGCTGCTGCGACAGCCCGACAAACATCTACATCTAGCCCGGTGTAGGCACCATCGGAACCCACAGAGCTAAATCCAGGAATAGTTCCTTCAACGCCGCAGATCAGCTCACCACGCTGCTGAACGGCACCTAGACGGCTGCCAGCAGCAGCTGTCGTGCCGCCCTCTCCGTCGGTCGTGGCAGTGCTGCCTGTAGTGGTGGTACCGCTTCCACAAGCGGCTAAGGTCACCGATAAGGCTGCTGCCAAAAGGCCCCACTTACGCATAACATCACACCTCAATTCACTTTCCAATCAGACTGCAGTCGCTTAATAACAAGCATTGCAATGTTGAGATTGTTAAACATTCCAATGCTTTGCGATTTAATTTTGCATCCAATTTAACAGTTTGACGGTCTAGGGCCGAATTGAGTAAGCTAGCTGTATTAAGTTTTGCGACTTAAGCCAGCTGCGTCATTAAGGTATTTGAGTTTGGGTTTAAGTCGCGTTTGGAGCTTAGCAAAGACAGCGTTAAAAATGGCCTAAAACATGCTTTGCTACCTCCCATGCAGCAGGAGAAACCTGTTGCTCCTATTAACAGCCTGAGTCATCTCAACTTAAAGAATGGTTTCCCTAATTACGTAGGGCTGGCTCTAGCGGTGGCAGAGATACTTTAGGGCAGCTTGAGCAAGGGTTTTAGAAGCTGGTTATAGTAGCTTTCTATATTCAACTCAGTCGTTGTTTTTGAGAGACGTTAATCGTTTGGGTTAAGGTCAAAGGTCTTTCTCAGCAGCTAATGTTGTGCTAGTGAACTTTGCATTGGCAGCCTGAGGACAGCTCCAAGAGCCAGCTTGGCTGGGTAGCTCGAAGCCCACCTGGGAACAATTTGGTAGACTTTGTGGTTATTTGGCCCCAATTCACCCTTTCATCCGGCTGAATTTGCTAGTGTCTTAAAGAATGTCTGGTAAGGCTGTCTCGCCATGCGCACCGCACCTCCCTGCAAGAAACGCCCGCAGCGTCCTCCTAATGATGAGCATAATCTGGATTTAGAAGACGACTACGAGCCTCGCCACCGTCGGCCCCAACCGTTTAGCGTTGTTCACAGCTTGTCGAACATGGTGGTGGGTGGTGCAGTAATTCTAGGGCTGCTAGCCGGTGTAGGGATTTGGCGCTCGGGCGATCGCTTCTTTGAGGGGCTTCGATTAATGATGGGGCCAACTGAGCCGCCTGCTCCTAGGGTTGATGTGCGGTCGGTTGTGGTGCAGCAGATTCGAGGCGCTAGTGAGCTTACAACGGCTATCTTTGCGATGGAGGCCGTGGTGCCGACGGCGAGCGATCGCACCTTAGCTGGATATGTCATTGGCTCGACCAAACTGCTTTATGTGGCCTATGGCGAAGTCCGAGCTGGGGTTGACTTGAGCGAAATCACGGCTGAAAACGTTGTTGTAGATGAATCTACCTCCAGCATTCGCATCACCCTGCCGCCCGCCCGTATTCTGGATACTAAGCTAGACCTAAGCCGCTCCAACGTCTTTGATTATGACCGGGGGTTCTTGGGCCTAGGGCCCGATAGTGCACCCCAGCTGCAGGAACTGGCCCAGCAAGAGGCTCTGGGCAAGATTGTTGAAGCAGCCTGCACCGAAGATATTTTGCAGGAGGCTACTACCCGAGCTGAGCTAACCGTGCGCCAACTGCTCTCTACGGCAGGCTTTAACGCTGTAGAGGTAGTCAGCCCACCTACCGCCGACGCTCTGTGTGCTAATTCGGCAATTGGCGATACAGTTAACTAGGCGTGCCTGAGGACTCTCTATGCTAGAGCTGTATCAGTTTGAAGCCTCTCATTACTGCGAAAAAGTTCGCCTAATTCTGGACTACAAACAGCTGCCCTATCGCAAGATTGAAGTTACCCCTGGCGTTGGGCAAATCGATCTATTCCGCCTATCAGGCCAGCGCTTAGTGCCCGTATTGAAAGACGGCGATTCGGTGGTAGCTGACTCAACTGCGATCGCAAACTACCTCGAAAGCAACTATCCCGAGCGTCCCATTTTGCCAGTCGATCCTCTAGGTAAGGGCCTGTGCCTGCTGATGGAGGAGTGGGCCGACGAGTCTATTGGTCTTAATGCGCGTAAGGCCATGATTGGGGCGTTTAACCAGCACCCTAACTTTCGCACCGCGATTCTGCCTAGCTCCGCCCCCGACCTGCTTCGCAATTTGGTAAGTTCGGTGCCGGGGGATGTGCTCAACCTGCTGAGCACCGGCATTGGCTTTGGGGCTGATGCTGTAAAGTCGGCTACCGATGCCCTCAAGCAGAACTTAGAAGCTCTCTGCCTGATTCTGCAAACCAGGCCCTATCTAGTGTCAGACTATCCGACCCTGGCTGACTTTGCCGTCGCAGGTCTGACCATGTATATCAAGTTTCCGCCCAGTCGCTACGTGGACTTGCCTCCAGGTATCTGCGATAAGGGCGTCCCTGGCCTGGTCGATGACCCCGCCTTTCGGCCCTTTTTTGAATGGCGCGATCGTCTCTATGCTGACTACCGCAAAATTCAAGAAGCGACTCCTGCCAGCAACCGATCCAGCGGCAGCGGTCCCACCTCAATTAGCATTGACTAGCAGGAAATGGCGGGTTAGGTAAAGCTTCTGACGGCTTGCGTTTTAAGCTTTGCCTGCCGACCTTCTAGCTTGAGCTTAAAACTAGCTGCCCAGTTTTAGTGGCTCTCGACGTTGTGCCGAGAGCCATTGAATTATTGAATGAGATTAGCTCCTTCGCTTGCCCTCAATGTCTGACCTTATTACCTCCCTCAAAGCCCTGGGAACAGATGTCACTCCCTGGGATGCTATAGCGCCGGAACAACAGGCTCCCATCCAGGCCGCGTTAGGTTCCCAAGCTCCGCCTCAGGCACTGGTTTGCCCCACGACCCAGGCCCAGCTTGCGGACGTGATGGCCTGCGCCTATCAAAACCGCTGGCGGGTGCTGCCTTGCGGTAGCGGCAGCAAGCTGGGCTGGGGCGGTCTGGCCGAGAGCATTGATCTGGTCGTCAGCACTCGCCGCCTAAACCGCATCATTGATCATGCGGTGGGAGATTTGACCGTGACCGCAGAGGCGGGGCTAACCCTGGCCGAACTGCAGCAGACTCTGGCAGCGGCTAACCAGATGCTTCCTCTTGATCCGGCTTACCCCCAGCAAGCCACCCTGGCCGGACTGATCGCCACAGGCGATGCTGGATCTCTGCGACAGCGTTACGGCGGCATTCGGGATCTGCTGATTGGGCTTTCTTGGGTTCGCCATGACGGCCAGATTGCTAAGGCCGGTGGGCGCGTGGTCAAGAATGTGGCCGGATACGATCTGATGAAGCTTATGACCGGCTCCTACGGCACCCTCGGTATTCTTTTTCAGGTCACCTTTCGCACTTACCCGGTTCAAGAAGCTTCTCAAACTGTCGTTTTCTCTGGCTCGGCAACGGCGGTTAACCAGCTTAGCCAAACCCTACGGCTTTCGGCCCTCACTCCTGTCGCTTTAGATGTGCTCTCTCCGGCTCTTATGGCGGCACTAGGTCAGCAGGACTTTGGTCTGGCGGCTCGGTTTCAGTCAATTACGGCGGGGGTGGAGGAGCAGGTGCAGCGGCTGCTGGCGCTGGGCCAGGCCCAGAATCTGGTGGGACAGGTATTGACCGGCGAGGCTGATGCTCGGTTCTGGCAGCAGAGTGGAGCTCAGGTCTTTGCCGAACAGACCGAAAACCCGGTCGTGATTGTAAAAGTCGGCGTTCTGCCCGAAGCTGCCGTCAGCCTGCTGGAGCAGCTTCAAGGTGAAGCGGGTAGTTTAGGCCGCATTCATGCCAGCAGTGGGGTTGGCCAGATTCGGTTGGAGGGGGAGGCTGCTGTCCCCGAGAGGGTGCTGAAGTTGCGATCGCATTGTGAAGCCGCCGCTGGCTACCTAACCGTGTTGACAGCACCGATGGCCCTGAAGCAGGCGGTGGACGTATGGGGCTATCCTGGCAATGCACTGGACCTGATGCGCGGCCTAAAGCAGCAGTTTGACCCAGAACGGCTGCTCAGCCCAGGACGCTTTGTTGGAGGTATTTAGAGCGACAGTCTCTGGCCTTAGGTTAAGGCTGATTGTCGCATGACTAGAAGTGGGATAGGTTACCAACTCCCGCCTGCACCACCTCCGCCTGAACTGCCGCCGCCGAAGCTACCTCCGCCTGAGCTGCCGCCACCGCCAAAGCCGCCACCGCCGCTGGGAGGCCCACCGCTAACGACTACAGGCGGCGGCAGCCGGGGAAGGACCCGCTCCTTAGAATCCTTATAATCACAGGCCTGACAAGCATAATCGGTGCGCTCTAGGCCGGTTCGATGCGTCGTTGCTCTGCGGATTTTGTGCGTTTGGCTTGACACTGTCTTTTCCTGGCACTGAGGGCATAGGCTGTAGCGGCTGGGCTGCTCATAGCCAAAGATATGCAGGTCAGCCGTGCGATCTGAGTTAGGAGAGTGGGGCTGAGGGCCATCGGGATGGCACACCGGACAGATCCAGCCCTCAAACCGCACACTGCCCAAAGACTGGGCCACCAGCTCAGGATGGGTCAGCCGCTGCTCTAACACGTCAGCCGCCACCGGCTGCATAGGGTTGCGAGAAACGGCACAGGACAACGGACGATGCTGACTTGACCGCTTTCCCCCTCGGGCCGCCGCTGTCAAGATAGGGCCTAGGACCACAGCCCCCACCAAGCTAATAAAAACAGCCGGAACTAGAGAAAATAGGCTGAACACTGAAGCGGTGGTGAAAACAGGTACGGCTAGAGCTGCGATCGCAAACATCACCATAAAAGCTGTGGCCCAACTCAATCCCAGCACGCTGCCATCAAACTGCAGGTCGTTGAGCCGCGTATAGCCCTCGGGGGCAACAAATTCAGTGCGGTTTGCCCGTGACTTTAGCCGCGCAAAGCTCAGCAGTGAGCCGCCCCCGCCAACTAAAGCAGCTAGACCATTCATAGCCCAAGGTATTACTGGTTCAGGGGCAGCAGAGGCTGGGTCAAAGGAGGCAGTCGCCAGCGTATTGACAATCTCCTCTGTGCCCGCCAAGATGCCTTGCTCGTAATTCTCCTGGCGAAAATAGGGCAAAATTGTCTGATCGCGAATACGGCCTACCCGAGCGTCGGGCAAGTAGGCTTCTGCCCCATAGCCTGTCTCGATCTCAAAGCGGCGGTCCCCCAGGGAAACCAAAAACAGAACGCCATTGTCCTGCCCAGCCGCCCCAATGCCCCACTGGTTAAAGAGCTCAGTGGCAAACGCTTTGGGCGTGGTATCTGCAGGTACCAACTCCAGCGTGACCACCGCTACTTCGCTGCCGTTGGTTGCTTGTAGGTTAGAAATCATTCGATTAATCTCGCCTTCAGCCTGAGAACTGAGCAAATCAGCCAGGTCTGTCACCCAACCGCCATTAACCTGCCGGGGATTGGGCACCTGATCCACTGAGACGGCCCACGCTGGCTGTACTAAAAAAACAGCACAGATAACCAGGCAAAAAGCTCTTAGTAATTGTTTACCCATAAACTATAAGAATCTGCGTTCTGAGCCCTGACAGCCCTTAAAGCAGCCTTGATAAAAGTATGATTGGGCACTCCATCCTTAGCCATCATTATTCCCACCCGCGTCTACTATGGCAGACCTTCGTATTCCCGAAGACAAGGCTTCAGAAGTCTTTGAACTTGCAGCTCGGCTCTATGCCCGGCAAAATCAGAGTTATACCGTTGAAGAGCTAGTGCAGGCGGGATCTGATGCCAGTATTCCCCCAGAATTCATTCAAAAAGCCCTAAATCAGCTGCAGGCCCGCGAGGAAGAGACCCGCGAGCTTAAAGAGCGGGCCAGGCAGCACCAGAAATTCTTGACCCTAGGCGGGTTAGCCCTTGGGGCTGCCCTGCTGGGCTGGGGAGCCCTGACCTACAACAGCCTGTCTGCCTCTGCTCAAACCGTTGACCTCGCCTGGGCTCAAGTAGAGAACCAGTTTCAACGCCGGGCTGATCTGATTCCCAATCTAGTCAACGTTACCCGCAGCGCTGCTCAGCAGGAACAGGCTCTCGTAACCCAGCTAACCCAAGCCCGCCAGGAGTATGAAAACGCTGTCGGCCAACCCGAAAAACTTGCCGCTGCCGAACAGGTGAACCAGGCACTTACCCAGTTTCAGACCACGGTGCTGTCTTCTCCCCAGTTTCAGTCTAGCCAGCTCTATATCGGGCTGCAGGACGAATTGGCTGGCACCGAAAACCGCATTGCCACCGAGCGAATGCGCTACAACCAGGCCGTCTCTCAATACAATCACCAGGTTGAAACCTTTCCCACGTCTTTGGTTTCAGGTCCGCTGGGCTTTGAATCCAAACCTCTGTTTGAAGCCACCAGCCGAGAGGTTCCAGTCGTCAATCCTTAGGCTTGCGCTTCTAAACTCGCTCCTCTCAATTCCAAGAAAGGCCCTTCAGTGCCGCTGGCTGATGGCGCAGGCAGAATAAAACCGCACAGTAAAGGTTGAGCCTTGGCCTACTTCACTCTCCACCTCAATATGACCACTGTGTAGGTCTAGGCACTTTCGTACCAGCGTCAGCCCTAGCCCGGTGCCAGGAATGTTGCCAACGTTGGTAGCCCGGTGGAAGGGCTCAAACAAGTGGGTCTGAGTCTCTGAAGGAATGCCAATGCCTTTATCTCTGACCTGGAAAACAACCTCTTGCTCAGTACAAATTAGATTCAGGTAAATCTCTCCTCCTAAAGGAGAATATTTGACGGCATTAGAAAGCAGGTTGGTCAAAATATGCCATAGGAGTTTTCGGTCGAGGCAGTAGTCATCACAGTTACCTCGAAGGGTAAATATAATGCGGTGGTTCGACTGAACATTGAACTGAATTTCTTCGACTAAATCTCTGCAAAACGCTTCTAGATCAAGGGAAGCCGGATTAAATTCAAGATCGCTCTTTTCAGTCTGAACAATCGTCAGCGTGTCATTCATTAGCTGGTTGATTGCCCTAACCGAATTTTGAATGAGGCCGAGGTACTCCTGCTTGCGGTCGTCGGATAGGCGGTGCCCGTGAAGTTCTAGCAGTTGAGCTGAGGACAAAATTGAGGTCAAAGGGTTGCGGAACTCGTGAATGATCATTGACCAGAAGCGGGACTTCAATTCACTGAGCTCTTTTTCTTTTTCCAGAGCTACTCGAATGGCGGCTTCAGCCAGACGCCGCCGAAAAGCAACTTCGATCGTGACGTGCAGGTCTTTTTCGTCAAAGGGTTTGACAATGTAACCAAAGGGTTCGCTGGCTTTGGCGCGCTGCAGCGTGTCCTCGTCGGCAAAGGCTGTGAGATAGATAACAGGTATATCAAAATCGGCGCGAATTTGCTCGGCCGTTGCGATGCCGTCTAGAGCCCCTCTAAGCTGAATATCCATCAGCACCAAATCGGGCTGTAGCTCTGCTACTTTTATCAGTGCTGCTTCACCTGATGCGACAGAGGCAGGGACTTGATAGCCAAGGTTTTTGAGGCGCTTTTCAATGTCTCTAGCGACAACGCGCTCATCTTCTACGACTAGAATTTTTTCTCCAGCCATATTAGGTATCCCTTGCCAAGTCTCCTATCTCATTAAAGGTGACTACAAACTGGGTTCCCTCGCTGTCAGCCAGTTCAATACTGCCTTCTAGTTGCTCGGTAAAAATACAAACCAACTCTAAACCCAAAGACTCTGTATTTTTGAAGTCTAACCCTGTAGGCAACCCAATGCCGTTATCCCTAACTATAAGGGTAAAGTCCCCCTCCTTTCTCTGCCTCATCGTTACCCAGACATGATTATCTGAGCGATGGGGATCGGGAAAGGCATGTTTTAAC
This sequence comes from Pseudanabaena sp. FACHB-2040, assembly GCF_014696715.1. NCBI lineage: Bacteria > Bacillati > Cyanobacteriota > Cyanophyceae > Pseudanabaenales > Pseudanabaenaceae > Pseudanabaena > Pseudanabaena sp. FACHB-2040. The sequence continues at coordinate 103,523 of NZ_JACJQO010000006.1, read as the reverse complement.
GCGTTAGAAACGAGTTCGTTGATGATTAAACCACAGGGAATGGCGGTATCTATGTTCAACCAGATAGACTCTGCTTGAATCTGAAGTTGGATTCTCTGTGAGCTAGCCACGTAGGACGATAGCAGGTTGTGGGCTAGGTCCTGCACGTACTCAGCCATGCTAATCCGCAGCAGATCGCGGGACTGGTAAAGCTTTTCATGGATTAGGGCCATTGAGCGAATGCGGTTCTGGCTGTCGTTAAACAGGGCCATGACCTTCTTATCGCGCACGAAGTCAGACTGCAACCTGAGCACGCTAGAAATAATCTGCAAGTTGTTTTTGACGCGATGATGGATCTCCTTGATGAGAGCTTCTTTTTCTCGCAAAGAGGATTTGAGCTGTTCCTCGGCTCGTTTACGTTCGGCCAGTTCGCTCTGGATTTGCTCATAGAGTTCAGACTGCTGAATAGCGATCGCAATGTGAGTCGCCAGCTGTTTCAGCAACTCCACCTCAAATGTTCGCCAGTGCTTAGGCGCAGAGCAGTGGTAGGCGCACAGCAAACCCCACAGATGATCGCCCTGCAAAATCGGCACGACCAAACTAGCCCTGACATCATAAATCACCAAAATGTCGATGTGGCATTGGGTCAATCCGGCGGTGTAAATGTCATCGACGACCTGAGTGCGGCCCTCCTTGTAGGCATGGGCATAGTTTTTGCCAAAGCAGGCATCGCGTACTGTGCTGTTGAGGGCGGGCTGCCAGCCATCGGCCACGGACTCTACGACTACCGTACCGCTCATGTCGGGGTTGAACCGGTAAATTAGCACCCGCTCGGTTTGTAGGAACTGGCGCACCTCATCGACTGCCGTTTGAAGAATTTCGCTAATCTGCAGCGACTCTCGGATGTGCATAGCCATCGCTGCCAGCAGCTGGCTAGACTCTAGCTGTTCGCGCAGTCCTTCAATGCCGTCTGGGCTGGCTGTAGCTCCTGAAAGTGGATCTGATGCCTTTGGGCTAGGGCGGTTGGCAAAGGTTTGGATGGACTCTTGCAGCTCAAGTTCAACCCCACGCAGCAAGTCCAGATCAAGGGTTGTTAGAAAACTGGTAAAGGTCACCTGACCGGCCAGGTCTCCTGCTGCCTGCATAACCAGGCAGCGCTGTGCCTGCTGCTGCTGCATGTGCCAGTAGGCAACCAGCACCTTTTCTTCGGGCGCAAAGTTGGGCAGGGTAGGCCGCATCACTGCTTGAGCCTGAGTTCGGTTCAGATCCAGACCCAGCATTTCGAGCTGAAGTACATCTTGGGCCAGCAGCAGTCCGACCCATTGAGGGTTTGCCTCTGCTTCACCCCAAAGCATGACGCTGTCCTGCCCGGTGGCCACCATCTGCTGGGCTACGGCTGCGATCGCAGCCGTAGCCGGGGCCTGCAAACCAGGAGCCAACATAGCATCGGCTAAGGGCAGCGCCTTGAGCAAATGGTCGAGCTGCAGCGCCGCCCGCAGCGTTTCAATTGTTGCCATGCCTGAAAAGTGCCCCTGCTCGTCCACCATGGGTAGGTGACGCAGCTGCTGCTGACGCAGCAGGGCCAAAACGGCAAAACTGTCTGGCAAGTCTGCCGGGTTGACCGCCAGGGCAATCTCCCCCATGCCGTCAGCCAGCGCCATCCCGGACAAATCCCGGCCGGAGGCAATGGCAGCCAAAGCTTCTTGCTCAGTAAACTGACCCACTAGCTGCGACCCTTCAACCACCCACACCACACTGGCTCGGGCCTGGTTTTTCAGGGCAATCTCAAGCGGCAGATTCAGGCTGGGGGCAGTGCAGCTACTCTGAGCCTTGGCCATAATTGCGATCGCATCAGCCAACGACAGCGACGGCTCAACTGTCAACGGGCGACGATCAATGGCTGGCTCCAACCTAGATAGGATAGAAGGAGATCCTGGCTGTGTCATATCCCTCAGACAGCACTATTCGTATTGTGCCCCTGATTGTCCCAGGCTAGCCGATTGAGCGTAAATCTTTGCTTGCAGCGAGCTTTGCTTAAGGCAAACAGTCCATATACATCTCCACATCCCAATCCGTCGAGGTGGCGAGAAACTTTTCCCACTCGTCACGCTTGTACCAGGTGTAGACCGAGTACATATCGCCGGGCATGGCCGATTTTATGACGTCATCTTGCGCTAGCCGTTCTAGGGCCTCTCCTAGGGACATGGGCAGCTTTTTCACCTGCTTACCGGCTTCCATCGCCTCATAGAGATTGCGGGTTTCGGGTTCACCGGGGTCGAGGTTGCGCTTAATGCCGTCGTCAAAAGCTTTGAGAATGGCTGAGGCCATTAGGTAGGGGTTGACCATTGAGTCTACGGCCCGGTATTCAAACCGCCCAGGGGCCGAGACCCGCAGGCCACAGGTGCGGTTCTGATAGCCCCAGTCGGCATATACAGGAGCCCACAGGCCAGTATCCCAGAGGCGACGATAGGAGTTGACGGTGGAGCAGCCGATGGCGGTTAGCGCCCCTAGGTGATCGATAATGCCGCCAATGGCATTGAGGCCGGTTGGCCCCGGCAGCGTTGGATGGTTTTCGGGTAGGGGCAGGAAGGTGTTGTCGCCGCCTTTGCGGTAGCTGAAGCTGCCGCTCATCCCCGGCAGAGACTCGTAGCCAAAGTCGCTGACTTGGTCTTCGCCGCCATACCAAAGCGATAGGTTGTGGTGACAGCCGTTGGCTGAGAGGCCCATAAAGGGCTTGGTCATGAAGCAGGCGATCAGGTTGAACTCGCGGGCCACCTGAGAGCAAATCTGGCGGTAAGTGGTGAGGCGGTCAGCAGTTCTGAGGGCATCATCGTACATGAAGTTCAGCTCAAGCTGGCCCGGGGCATCTTCGTGGTCGCCCTGAATCATGTCCAAGCCCATTGCTTTGCAGTAGTCGATCACCCGCAGGAAAACTGGGCGCAGCTCCTCAAACTGGTCAATGTGGTAGCAGTTGGGCTTGGTCACACCGCCTGCGGGTTTGCCATCGGGGCCTTTTTTGAGCCACATCATTTCGGGTTCGGTGCCGTGGCGTAGGTGTAGCCCGTTGTGGTCGGCCTGGAACTGGGCGTGGATGCGCTTTAGGTTGCCTCGGCAGTCGGAGGTGAGGTAGCCGCCAGGGGCTTCGGGTTCTTCCCGGTTGCGGAAGCAGGTGCAGAAGACCCGCGCCACGCGCTTGTCCCAGGGCAGCTGGCAGAAGGTTTCGGGGTCGGGAATGGCGACTAGTTCAGACGCTTCGGGGCCATAGCCGATGTAGTTGCTGTGGCGATCGAGGAAAAGATTGGCCGTTGCTCCGTAGACTAGCTGAATGCCTCGCTCGGCAATGGTTTCCCAGTGGTCGGCGGGCACTCCTTTGCCCACAATGCGCCCGGTGACTGAGATGAACTGGTAGTAGATGTATTGAATGCCCAGCTCATTGATTTTGGCTCGCACTTGCTGAACCAGTTCGGCACGCCCCTCTTGCTGTACACAGGCTTCTAGAGGAGTCAGGGCATCGGTTCTAAGAAGAGTTCCAGTCACAGCTTATCCCCTCGCCGGTTTACTTTTCTGTAGTAAACCGGGGTTGTTATAACATCTCTGTATTCAGAGATACGGCCCGGAGGATTTCAATAAGTCGGGTCGACTGAATGGCTTAAGCCGCTTTGAAGCGAGGGTGGTGCCGCAGGGTATTTTGCTCAAACTGGCGAACCCATTGACCAAAGCGATCTGCAGCAGTGTCACTGGGGAAGTGGCGCGGACCTTTGATCAGAAGGGCGACATAGGCACTCTTAGTCCGTATCACCACGGCTGTTTGCTCGTCTAGGTGAATGGAGATGTGCTGAAAGCTGTCTAGCTTGAGAGAGGACATCAGCAGAGATTTTAGCCCCAATGCCTGAAAGACAATTTGTACCCAGCTGGTGCTTTGGTTATCTGGCGTTACAAAATACTCTCGGGGTAGACCATTAATGTCGAAGACGGCAACGCCCAAGATCTCATCCAAAATCTTATTTGGGCCAGGTTTGTTGGAGGATTGCGTTTCTACGGCAGTGGACATAGGTTGGGTCGCTGGTGGGGTGGGAGCAAGGGGGAATGTAAGGGTGATGTTTGTGTCCTGCCTTTTGAGGGGCTAGACTAGCAGGCCGATTAGGGTTAGCAGCAGTCCACTGGACAGGCAGCCAATCATGCTCCAAGAGGCCCATTTGCTGTTGCGCTCGGCAGCTTGAGTGAGGGCTTCGTCTGGTTTGAGAGAGATGATGAAATGCTGGGTAGCGGTTAGGGGTTTTGCGATCGCAATCTCGTTTCGCTGATCACCTGCCGATCCGACTACCAAGACTGAGCGGCCTACGGGCAAAACCGACTCCCGATAGCGATAGCCCAGAGTGCGGCGGTCGCTGGTGCCAAAGCCTACACTCAGGGTGCGCTTGAACCGACCATAGGAGAGCAGGCCACCACCGGGTTCTCCGGGCTGAAACTCATTGACCACTTCCACAGTTTCAATATCTGCCTCTTCCGGTTCCACCCAGACTTTGCCAGAACCGTCGTGCAGGTAGAAGGGAATAGACTGGCTGTGGCTGCTGAGAACTTCTGTGCCTCGCTGGGTGCGAGTTTCCATTTCGCCATCGGCATTTTTTTGGCGCACGGTTTCTTCATATTCTCGCTGCACCGTGAATTCGTAGTAGACACAGGGCTGCTGTTTCAGGTCAGACAGCAGGGGCTTCTCTACCGAAATTTCGCCCCAAAGCTTAACGTAGTCGCGCCAATCGCCGCCGCCGATCTCGTCGGCAACGGCCCGAGCTGTAGACTGCAGCTCAGCAGCAGATACTTTGCGGGCACTCTTGAGGCTCATCGCCCGGTTTTGCTGCCTGCGCTTGACGAAATACAAAACGACCCCAACCGTCAGCAGAATAATGCCAAACATGAACATACTTGAGAACGCCCGATTTAGCGCAGTGTGACTTTAGGAGCGTTGCCGGGGGCGAAGGAGCCCACTAGGGTAATAGGGCTTGCTTTCTAGAGATGGCTAGCTCAAGGTTAGTGTTGCCAAAGTGGGCCGTAAACTAGCCCCAAAAGGCCAAATGCAACCAAAGTTAACTGGCGGGTCGAGAGCGGGTGAGCCGTGCGATCGCTTCTTCGCACCAGGCCAGCCAGCTCTCTTCGTATTTCAAACCGTTGAGCAGCGTCAGATACTGGTACTCGGCCTCTAACGGCAGGCGTACGGGCTGTTCTTGAAAGGTCGCCTGAATAGAGTGATACTCAGCCAGCCGCGCTAGGTGCTGCTGGCGGTGCTGCTCTAGCTCCTTTAAAATAATTTCTTTGGGCACCAAATGACCGCCAAACAGCTTGACCAGTAGATCGTCTTTCACTGGACTGATCTCGGCGGGTTGGGCAATCCACTCCTGCAGGAGCTGTCTGCCATAGGGAGTCACTTCGTAGACTTTTTTGTTGGGGCGACCTTCCTGGTCAATCTTTTCTGCCACTAGATAGCCCTCGGCCTCCAGTTTGGCTAATTCCCGGTAAATTTGCTGGTGGCTGGCATCCCAAAAAAAGCCCACAGAGCGATCAAAGCGCTTAGCTAAGTCGTAGCCACTACAGGGACAGTCAAGCAGAGACACGAGAATTGCATGAGCGAGGGCCATTTTGACCGAGGATAGGGAATTAGTCTATATGCACTAAAGAGCATAGTACTCTATTTGCTCTCAATCGGGATGCGCCGCTTTCCCTTGAGCAAGTAGGTGTGTAGGCTGCCTTTACCCTTGATAGAGATCTCTCCTCGGGCTTCAAAATCATAGTTTTCCTTGAGCACCTGGTAGGTCGTCTCCGTCACTTGAATGTGCTCAGCAAGGCCAAAAGACTCCATGCGGCTGGCAGTGTTGACCGTATCACCCCAGAGGTCGTAGATGAATTTTTTGGTGCCAATTACGCCTGCCACCACTGGCCCTGTATTAATGCCGATTCGAAGCTGAAAGGGGTGCTGGGTACGACGGCTAAATTCAGCTACGGTAATTTGTAGGTCGAGAGCAAAGTCTGCGATCGCAGATGCATGGTCAGCCCGGTAGTCTGGCAAGCCGCCGACTGCCATGTAGGCATCGCCAATGGTCTTGATCTTTTCTAGCTGATGCCGATCGGCTAGCTCATCAAATCGGGAAAACACATCATTCAGCAGCGCTACTAGCTCTTGGGGGGTGAGTTCAGCCGAGAGCCGGGAAAAGTCCACAATGTCGGCAAATAAGACAGTCACCTCAGCAAAGTGGTCGGCAATGGTGGCTTGATCGTTCTTTAAGCGAGTGGCAATCGGATGGGGCAAGATGTTGAGCAGTAGCAGCTCAGATTTTTCCTTTTCTTCTAAGAGGTCTGCTCGGGCCTTTTCCCGTTCAGCCACCACCGCTGCCAAAGTCAGCCCGGTAAAGGCCAAGACACAGATATATGCCTGCAGCGCTAGGACTGCCTGATTGGCATTAACAGCCCCCGCGATAAAAGGTCCCCGATTTTGAGTAATGCCCCAAGTCGCGATGCTGATCACCACGGCAGTTGCGATCGCTGCGCCAGCTGGCCCTAATCTTAGAGCGCCCCAGATCACTAAGGGAAACAGCAGGTACTCCAGAGGATAAGGAGCAATCTCCATGCGGATTGAAGAGCTTAGAATAAACCAGCTCAGCAGCAGCAGCAGCGCCAGCCAAAGCAGGATAAACGGAAGAAAATAAAACGCCTTGAATCGACGGATGCCCCGCCGCCAAGTCAGCATCAGCGGCACTAGAAAGAGCACCCCTGTAACGTTGCTAATCCACCATCTAAACCAGGCTGTGCCAAAGTCCATCCAGGACATATCGGCAAACATGCAGCAGTAAATAACCCCAAAGGTCGCGCTGAAGATCGCGGGTACCACTGCGCCGAGAGCCACAAAAGCTCCTACTGCACTCAACCCTTCTAGAGCCCAATCAAAGCGACTGCGCTGTAGCAGCCACAGCCCCAACAGCGGCTGGAGGGTGTTGTTCAGAGCGGAAAAGAGGCCCTCCAACCAGAAAGACTTTTCCTCTGTGGCTAAAGTGACCAGCATGTCTCCCAAAGCAAAGCCAGGCCAGAACCGTGCTCCCAGAATGAGCACCAGCCCTTGAAGGTAGCCAGCAGGCGGCCAAATGGGCAGCGGCACGATATGTCCTGTGCCCGTATTCATGCCCATTCCAGGAATTTTGAAACTTAGCTTGACGAGTAACAGGTAGCCTACGGCTATAGTTGCCACGGCCAGCCAATACGTACCCGATTTAAGGGAGCGAAAAGAAGCCTGGGGTGGCATGATTAAAAACCGATGTGGGAGAACACTCGCTAAAGGGCCGCATTGCTGCTTGACCTACCCTAAGGTGCCATTTTTTGAGACTGATTGGGAGAATTTCTGGGCAGCTACAAACATTAAGAGAAGCAGATTTCGTGCTCAAAGCGGCTCCAAAAAAAAGTATGGTTTCAAAGGAAGTAGCTCTCACTACAAAAGTCTTTTCGCACCCTGTGTTTGACCCAAAGCTATGGCTGAACCCAACATTGAATCTATTCTGAACGAGAAACGGCTGTTTGCTCCGTCCCCAGAATTCGCTCAGCAATCTCGGTTTAAGAGCTCAGAAGACTACGAGGCGCTCTATCAGCAAGCGGCTGCCGACCCGGCAGCTTTTTGGGCTGAACTGGCCGAAAAAGAGCTGCACTGGTTTAAGAAATGGGATACGGTGCTGGACTGGCAGCCGCCCTTTGCCAAATGGTTTGTTGGCGGCAAGACCAATATCTCCTACAACTGCCTTGATCGTCACCTAACTACCTGGCGGCGCAACAAAGCGGCTCTGATTTGGGAAGGAGAATCGGGGGAGTCTCGCACCCTCACCTATGCTCAGCTGCACCGAGAAGTTTGCCAAATCGCCAACGTGCTCAAGAACTTGGGGGTGAAAAAAGGCGATCGCGTTGGTATTTATATGCCGATGGTGCCTGAAGCCGCCATTGCCATGCTGGCGTGTGCCCGAATCGGTGCCCCCCATACGGTGATCTTTGGCGGCTTTAGTGCCGAAGCCCTCAAGGACCGCCTGCTAGATGCTGAAGCCAAGGTCGTGATTACAGCTGATGGTGGCTTCCGTAAAGACAAGGTGGTGCCGCTCAAGCCTGCCGTGGATCAGGCGCTGGCAAACAACGGCGTGCCCAGCGTGGAAAACGTGCTGGTGGTGCAGCGCACTAAAGAAGACGTTTTGATGGAGCCGGGCCGAGATCATTGGTGGCACGAGCGGCAGGCCGAAGCCTCAGCTGACTGCCCTGCTGAAGAGATGGACTCCGAGGACATGCTGTTTATCCTCTATACCAGCGGCACCACGGGCAAGCCTAAGGGGGTCGTTCACACTACCGGGGGCTACAATCTCTATACCCACATCACTTTTCAGTGGACTTTTGACATTAAAGACACCGATGTCTACTGGTGTACTGCCGACGTAGGCTGGATTACCGGTCATAGCTATATTGTCTACGGGCCACTGTCTAACGGGGCAACTAGCCTCATGTACGAGGGCGTTCCTCGGCCCTCTAACCCCGGCTGCTTCTGGGATGTGGTGCAGAAATACGGCGTTAACATCTTCTACACAGCTCCCACCGCAATTCGAGCTTTCATCAAAATGGGTGAGGAACTGCCCAATGCCCGCGACTTGTCTTCGCTGCGGCTGCTGGGCACAGTCGGTGAGCCCATTAACCCGGAAGCCTGGATGTGGTATCACCGGGTGATCGGCGGCGGCCGCTGCCCCATCGTGGATACCTGGTGGCAAACCGAGACCGGCGGCTTTATGATCACGCCGCTGCCGGGGGCCATTTCCACCAAGCCAGGCTCGGCCACGCGGCCTTTTCCCGGCATTTTGGCGGATGTGGTGGATTTAGAGGGCAACCCGGTGGCCGACAACGAGGGCGGCTATTTGGTGGTGAAACATCCCTGGCCCAGCATGATGCGAACCGTATACGGCAACGATGAGCGCTACCGCCGCACTTACTGGGAGCACATTCCGCCGAAGGATGGGCAGTATGTCTACTTTGCTGGCGACGGAGCTCGGCGGGATGAGGATGGCTATTTTTGGGTGATGGGCCGGGTGGACGATGTGATCAACGTGTCTGGGCACCGTCTAGGCACGATGGAAATTGAGTCAGCCCTGGTGTCTCACCCTGCTGTGGCCGAAGCTGCCGTAGTGGGCCGCAAGGATGATCTCAAGGGCGAGGACGTGTTTGCCTTTGTCACTCTGGAGGGCAACTGCAAACCCAGCGATGAGCTGAAAGAGGAGCTGAAGCGGCACGTGGTGAAGGAGATTGGTGCGATCGCACGTCCCGGCGAAATCCGCTTTGCCGATGCCCTGCCCAAAACCCGCTCTGGCAAAATCATTCGCCGCTTCCTCCGCAACTTGGCCAGTGGTGAAGAGGTTGCAGGGGATGCCTCCACGATGGAAGACCAAAGCGTGTTGGAAAAGCTCCGAGAAGGGGCCTAGAGCCATTCGCATCTAAAGACTTACAAAGAGCGGTTCAACCGCTCTTTGTTTGGGCAATTGCCCATGTCCGACCAGAAGGGGTCAGCCTAAATAGACTGGCTGTGCCTAAAATAGGCTGCTGTTAGCCGTCCTAAGGGTTCATCTTGGGTAGGGCTTGAGTATTGTTAAAAGGGCCGTTTTTCCTACGTTAGCAAAGAATATCTGCAGTGCTTTTCTCGCTTGGGAGGAGTTTGTGACCAGCGCCTCCTACCCAACTGAGAACTTTTGAACCTAAATACTTCTGGGTTCAACACTTGACTAATTGGATCCCCAGTTCTGGAGTTGGCCCCAAATAAGGCGAGGTGGATTTGAAGAGTTTCCCCGCATGTTCAACTAGAAGCCGCTTTAGATTGACAGTGGGAAATTGCGTCATGATATGATTCACCTCTACCCGTTTACTGCCAAAATACAAATTACACTTTCTAATTTTTTAGAAGGTAAACCATTGATTATTTATGCACTAACCGATCTTTGAAGTCATGAGATTTTTTTGGTGACAGAAATTCACAACATGACTATAATTAGTTGTGCAAATTCAAGTGCTGTTGAATCTCGTGTGATTGTTAGTTCTTATTAGCCGCTGCTAGCGGTCTGATAGTCAGAGCTGTATTTGACAAGTAGATTTAGCAGAATTGCTAACCCTTATCGGCAGTGTGTTTAGAGGATTTCCCCCCGAAATGGCAGAAAAAGTGACCCCCCTTACTGGTAAGGCTCTACTGCAGAAGGTTAAAGACCTAGCCCATCTGACAAAGCGTGAAACTGCTAAAGAATGCGGCTATTACAACGTCACAAAAGATGGTCAGGCTCGCGTTAACTTAACCGATTTCTATGATGCTTTGCTGTCTGCCCGTGGCATCAGCCTGAGCCCAGACAGCGGTAAGGATGGCCGTGGTCGGGAGCCGACCTATCGTGTGAGCGTTCATAAGAATGGGCAGATTGTCATTGGCGCAACCTATACCCAGGAAATGGGTTTGAAGCCAGGAGATGAGTTTGAGATCAAGCTGGGCTACAAGCATATTCAGCTGGTTAAGCTGAGTGGTGATCAAGAAGAGGATGGCGAAGAGTAGAGCCTCCTTGCTAATTGGTAGCAAGGGTTAATCGCTCTGTAGGCTGTTCTAAAATCAACTGCCTTGGATAAACCGAATCGGTGTTGCCCGTGAACTATTTCGGTATTGAATCAGCGACAACCACTCCTCTGGCGCTCTCGCCTCTGCTAAGGGTGGTTCTTTTTTTTTAGTCTGGGTTCTCTTGTGGCTACCCATTGCAGTGGGCCTAGTGCGTCTGCTGAACTGGAAACTGCGGTTGCCAGTAGCATCGGAGCAGAAAATTCCTTTGCTGCTGTCCCTTTATGCTTTGGTGCCGCTGCTGCTTTGGCTCTCTGTGCGCTACGGTGACCCCGCTTCACTAGCTGCCTATGGTTTGGTTTGGAACACACATTTCCTAACTCAAACTGCCTTGGGGTTTGGCTTGGGGCTTGGCGGAATTGGTCTTTTGCTGGGCCTCAAGCGAATTCTTGGCTGGGTCGATTGGCAGGGAATAGCGCCCCACGAGGCTGCTGCTGCGGAGGGGGATACGGCTAAAGAAAATTTCTCTCTCTTCTTAACCCTGCTCAAGCTGGGGCTGCCGATTGCAGTGCTAGCCCTGGTTATTAGTGGGATTGAGGAGGCTGTTTTTCGGGGCTTTGTGGTGAGCCAGTTGGCAGTGGCCTACGGCTGGGTAGCTGTGGTTGCGATCGCAAGTGCTCTCTTTGCCGTGCTTCACCTAGTCTGGGATGGCCCTGCTGGTCTGCCTCAACAGCCAGGACTGTGGCTAATGGGGGCCGTTCTCATTCTGGCCCGCTGGGTCGATGGTGGACAGTTAGGTTTACCGACCGGGCTGCATGCAGGCTGGATCTTCACGCTGGCCCTAGTGGATACGCTCAAACTGGTTGCCCCGGCTCCGGCCAGTCCCCGCTGGCTAGCCGGACGATCCGATCAGCCGCTGACGGGCCTGCTCGATATTGCTCTATTGCTGGTCACAGCCGCCCTCCTGTGGAGCTTTGGTTCTGTAGGAGGCTAGAGCCGAGTCAGCGTTACCAGCGTCACCGGGTTCAAGGGTTGCCAGCGGGTGAGCGCCGCAATGTCAACTGACCGGGAAAGCTGAGCCTGAAGATAGCGAGCCTGCCAGGCAGAGGCCGGTTCAGATACGGCTGCGCTAGTCTTCTGTAGCCACTGCATTACCTGGTTCAAGTGCTCCAGGGTAGCTAGGGCCAGCACGATTCGGCCCCCCGGCTGTAGCTGCTGCTGGCAGCAGTCTAAGATGGGCTGAAGCTGCCCGCCACTGCCGCCTACAAAGACCCGGTCGGGTGCGGGCAAATCTTGCGTTGCTGCCGGGGCAGAACCCTGAACTGCCACTAGATTCTGCAGCCCAAAGCGCTGCCGGTTTTGCTCGATCAGCGAAATGCCGATTGCTGTTTTCTCAATCGCAAAAACTTTGGCGTCGGGCAGTAGGCGGGCCATTTCCACGCTGACTGATCCCGTACCTGCCCCGATATCCCAGATCACCTGCCCCGCCTGCAGCCCCAGTTCTCCCAGCACCAGCAGGCGCACCTCCCGTTTTGTCATCAATCCCGGTCGATCGGCAAAGCTGGCCAGGGCTGAATCAGGTAAGCCCAGCAAGGGCAGGGCAGATGGATCGGCCTCTAGAGCAGTAGTCTGCCGCTGAAAAATCACGACGTTCAGCGGCGCGAAGGTCTTTGCTGCCGCTGCCTGGGGCGTCAACTGCTGAATCTGCTCATCGGCCCCGCCCAGATTCTCGCAGACCCAGAGCCGGTACGAGAGGGGTAAATCTAGCGCTTGCAGCAGACTGGCCAGCGCATTTGGCGTGTGGTTGCCGTCCGTGAGCACTGCAATGAGCTCATCTCCCCGTCGCAGCGCGGTCCTTAAGGTATCGGCAGAGCGGCCGTGGGCGCTGACCAAAGTGGCGTTTTGCCAGGGCAGTTTGAGGCGGCTAAACGCCAGCTGCATAGAGCTGACATGGGGATGGAAGGTAATTTGCTCGGGCGGCAGTTCTGCCAACAGCAGTCTGCCCAAACCAAAAAACAGCGGGTCTCCCGAAGTCAATACCACAATGGCAGCAGAATCGCCGCTGGCTATACGTTGCTTGAGCTGATCTAGAGCCGTCTGAAAACTTGAAATGGGCCAAATCTCTCCCGCAAAACCCGGAAAATAGGCCACATGTCGAGCGCTGCCCACCAGTAGATCCGCCTGCTCGATCAGGGCTAGGGTCGCTGCTGACAGTCCTGCCGCCCCGTCTAGACCAATTCCAATCACCTGTATATCTGTTCTGGCCATCCTGGTCACAGCCGCTCCCAGGCCAGGACCAGCAGGGCATTGACAATGGCAGCTGCCACGCCAGATCCCCCTTTGCGGCCCTCCACCCGGATCTGAGGTATCGGCAGAGCTGCTAGCTGTGCCTTAGACTCTTCCACGGCGATGAACCCGACCGGAGCCCCGATCACCAGTGCCGGTTTTTGATCGCTAGAGACGATGCGATCGCACAATCCCAGCAGCGCTGTCGGTGCATTTCCCACCACAAAAATGCCTGCCGGAGCCTGCTGCCAGCACCGCAACATACCCGTTTCGGTCAGCGTTCGCCCTGGTTCTGCCGCCTCTGCCGCCTCTACCGCTGTCAAAATAGGATTTCTCAAAGTGCGCTGCACCATGCCCTGGATGCCCTGTCGCACCATGCCCACGTCTACAATTAACGGACATCCCTGCTGCAGCGCCTCAATACCCTGCTCAATGGCCCCCTCGCTAAATCGTACTAGCTGCTTAAACTCAAAATCAGCTGTACTGTGGATCACCCGCCGCACTACCGCATAGGCATCGGCGCTCAGAGAGTGAGCGCCCATTTCCCGGTCAATCACGGCAAAACTCTGCTCTAAAATAGGATGCTGGGCCAGAGAAGGCATGGGAGTTCCTAAATGCTCGGATAGACAGTTTAAGGTAACTCTAAGATTTTAGGCGGATGGGTATCTACTACTACTGGGGCGACGACGAGTTTCGGCTTAATCAGGCGGTTGCAGTCCTGCGCGATCGCACACTAGAGGCTGACTGGGCTAGCTTCAACTATGACCGCATTTCTGGCGAACAGCCCGATGGCATTTTTCAGGCGCTCAATCAAGCGATGACAGCTCCCCTGGGCTTAGGTCAGCGGCTAGTTTGGTTACAGGAAACCCCCCTAGGTCAGCGCTGCCCAGACAATCTGCTGCAAGAGCTAGAGCGCACCCTGCCTCAAATCCCTGAGACCACTGTGCTGCTGTTAACTAGCGGCAGCAAGCCCGATGGCCGCTCTAAATTCACTAAACTGCTGCAAAAGCACGGCGAAATTCGAGAGTTTGCCACTATTCCACCGTGGAAAAGCGATCAGCTGGTGCGGCAGGTGCAGGATATAGCCAAGGAGTTGGGTCTCAAGCTGGCTCCCGAAACAGCCGACCTGCTGGCAGAATCCTTGGGCAACAACACTCGTCAGATCTACAACGAACTAGCTAAACTGGCGCTCTATTGGAATGCGCCAGATCGCCCCCTGCCGCCCTCGGTGGTCAACGACTTAGTGACCGTGAGCACCCAGAGCAGCCTGAAGCTAGCGACCGCTCTACGCGACGGCAAAACTGAGGAAGCCTTGGGCCTGGTCGTCGATCTGCTGAGCCGCAATGAACCGGCTCTGCGGATCGTTGCGGCGCTCGTGAGTCAGTTTCGGCTGTGGCTGTGGGTCAAGCTGATGCAAGAATCAGGGGAACGCAATGAGCAGACCATTGCCAAAGCAGCAGAAATTGGCAATCCTAAACGAATTTTTTTCCTCCAAAAGGAGGTTAGAGGAGTCTCTCTACGGCGGCTGCAGCAGGTGCTGCCCCTGCTGCTAGAGTTAGAGTTTGGCCTTAAGCAGGGAGGAGAAGAGCAGTCAGCTTTACAGACAACAGTCATTCAAATTGGCCAACTCTTTCAGTAAAACGGCTGATAACAATAAGTTCCCCCTATTTTAAGGAACTAACCCCGCCTAGAATAAATCCAGGATATTACACGTAACTGTTTAGACGAGTATCACTGAACATAATTTAGTATGGTCATTTTTAGTATGGTCATTTTCAAGCGTCACTGTCCGCATTTGTCTCATCGCCTCAAAGGACGCTTTGGTCAGCTGATATTGGCAGGCATGGTGGCTCTTTTAGCCAATGGTTCAGGTGTAGTGATCCGGTCTGCTGGCTCAGTTCCTACTGTGGCTATCTCCCAGGCTTCGGCCCAGGGAATAGAGCTCTCGGCAGAAGAAGTTACAGGCTATGCTAACTCCATTCTGCAGATGGATGGCCCTCGCAATGATGCTCTCAACCAGATCAGGTCCCTGCTGTCGGGGGTTAACTTTGACATTTCTCAGGTTGATATGACCTGCCCTAACACTCGCAACTTAAATCAGCTGCCCCGTCCGGTCCGCAGTGAAGTGCGAGGGATCGTCGTGAACTACTGTAATCAAGCCCGCACCATTGTCGAAAGCAATGGGCTGACCGTTCGCCGCTTTAATCTCATTACGGAAGCTCACCAGAGCGATCCAGGGCTGGCCGAGCGCATTCGAACTGTTTTAGTACAGCTGCAGCAGCAGCAATCCAGACGGTAATGCAATTTAATGCAATTTATTGACCAGGCAGAAATCGGGATTCAGGCCGGAGACGGAGGCGACGGACTGGTTGCCTTCCGGCGAGAAAAGTATGTTCCAGCTGGAGGACCGGCTGGGGGCAATGGGGGTCGGGGTGGATCAGTTTATCTGATGGCCGTAGAAAATCTGCAAACCCTCCTTGATTTTCGCTACGCTCGTCAGTTCAAGGCCAAGAACGGTCAGCGTGGTGGACCTAGCAACCGCACTGGAGCCTCTGGAGAGGATCTTTACATAGAGGTGCCCTGCGGTACGGCAGTCTATGACGTGGCAACCGATGAACTGCTAGGCGATCTGATTGAGCCTCAGCAGTCGCTGTGTGTCGCTAAGGGTGGCAAGGGCGGACTGGGCAATGCCCACTTTCTTAGCAACCGCAACCGAGCCCCTGAAAGGGCGTTGCCAGGTCTGCCGGGAGAAGTTCGAGATATCCGTCTGGAGCTGAAGCTGCTGGCTGAGGTGGGCATCATTGGCCTACCCAACGCCGGAAAATCTACGCTGATCTCAGCTCTATCTGCCGCTCGACCTAAAATTGCTGACTATCCCTTCACCACCTTGATACCCAACCTGGGCGTGGTGCGCAAGCCCACGGGCGATGGCACCGTTTTTGCTGATATTCCAGGACTGATTGAGGGCGCTCATGAGGGGTTGGGACTGGGCCACGACTTCCTGCGACACATTGAGCGTACTCGCCTGCTGCTCCACCTTGTGGATGTGACAGCGGCCGATCCCCTAGCCCATTACGAGACGATTCAGCAAGAGCTGCATGCTTATGGCCGAGGCTTACCGGAGCGACCTCAAATCTTGGCGTTAAATAAGACCGATGCGCTGCTAGATGAGGAGGTAGATGCGATCGCAGCCCAACTCCAGTCAGCCAGTCAGCAGCCTGTTCATAAGATCTCAGCAGTTGCCGGAGTTGGGCTTGAGGCTCTTATGCATCAGGTCTGGTCCACCTTAGAGCAGCAGCCCGCTGACGAACCTGTAGAACCAGGGATTGAATAGAAACCAGTAGAAAGAAACAGTAGAAGAGTTATGGGGCTTAAACGGCGGCAGTTTCTCCTAGGCGGCACTACCTTGGGCCTGCTTCTAGGCGCAGCTAGCCTGCCCGGCCAGGCCCGTCGCGACAGCACTCATCCTGCTCCCTCTGGTCTATTCGCGCCCCCTCGCGGGGATGTGCGGCTGCTCGTCTTCAGCGATATCAATAGCAGTTATGGCTCCACAGACTACCGTTCTGAAGTGGTAACCGGCATCCGGCTAGCCTCCCAGTGGCAGCCTGACCTGGTGCTCTGCGCTGGAGACATGATCGCGGGCCAGAGCCGCTCCCTCAGCGTTGGGCAAATTCAGGCAATGTGGCAGGGGTTCGATCGCCAGATTTTCTCCCCATTGCAAAGTCAGGGGTTGCCCTTTGCCTTTACCCTGGGCAATCACGATGCCTCTAGCCTCCAGTCGGCAGGCGAGTATGTATTTGCTGCTGATCGGCAGCAGGCAGAAGCTTATTGGGGTCCCCGCCGTGCTGCTTTGGGTTTAGAGATGGTCGACGCGGCTGACTTTCCCTTCTACTACAGCTTTCTGCACCGCAATATTTTTTATCTGGTTTGGGATGCGTCTTCAGCCACCATTCCTGCTGCGCAACAGACCTGGGCAGACCAAGCTCTCGCTAGCCCTACCGCTCAAACGGCTGCCCTGCGAGTTGTCCTGGGCCACCTGCCTCTATATGCCGTTTCCCAAGGACGGGACCGGGCCGGAGAGATTTTAGCCAATGCTCCAGCTCTACAGACGCTGATGGAGCGGCACCGAGTACAGCTCTATGTCTGCGGTCATCACCACGCCTACTACCCAGCTAGAGCAGGTCAGCTGGAGTTTCTCAACTGCGGGGCTTTGGGCAGTGGCCCCCGCACTTGGTTAGGTCGAACTGATGCTGCGATCCAGACCCTCACGCTGCTAGACCTCTTTTTTGAGCCTAACCAGCCTCCCCACACTGTTTACACGACCTACAACATGGGTACGCTGGCCCCAATCGATCTGTCTAGGCTGCCTCGCCAGATTGTGGGACCCAATGGTCGTCTAATTCGCTCAGATTTGTCCTGGAACGATCTAACAGAAGCTGAAAAACGTCAGCTCTATGTTCCCAGCCTGCGCTAGGCTAAACAAGCTTTCATATCGTTATTGACCTACCTATAGCTGTTACCTATAGCTGTTATTAATAGGCTCCAAAATCTGGGATCAATGTTCTAGATCGTTTGTAAAATTAGTATTGTCCCAAAAAGGGCTTTTCAAGGCGCATTTCTAGAGAAATAGCGATTCCTGTCGTTACAGAGGACTAACTTTTGGCTCAAACGGTTGATTCAGTGGGCTCGTTGCAGTATCTTTGACTTCCGTATTTCTAACTAGAACTTCCTGCCTAAACGGCCCCATTCTTCATATTTTTTTGCTGAGCTTCGTTGATATCAAAATGTAGGCGGGAATTCTAAACCTATACGAGTGGGACGTTCGGCCAAAGTAATGGATCCTTTATCTTCTTACAGCACCTCTCTTGATGCCGCTGATAAATATTCTGAAATTCGCCTCTATTGTCATTTAGAAGGGGCTGCCCCAGCCGAACGCATTACCCTTCGACTGCAGGCGCTTAAGACATTAGGCTTGCTTGAGCCAGGCAACATTCCAGTATTTGAAGAAGCAGCCCAGATGGCAGCTCGCTTTCTCAACCTGTCGATTTGTACCTTGAGTGTTGCTACCGAATCTGCAGAACTGTTTAAGGCGGCGGTAGGGCTCTCCCAGCTAGGCATGATGAATCCTCTGGCCAAATCCCGCCAGCTAAGCCTAGCGGAGTCTTTCGGTGTCAACGTGTTGGACAGCGAACAGCCCTGCGTGCTGCCCAACGCGGCAGAGCATGTGGCCTTTACCGACTATCAGCTGGTGCAAAACTATGGTGTGCGGGCCTATGCTGGAGTTCCTTTAGTCACCTCTCAAGGGTGCTGTATTGGAATTTTGGCGGTCATGGATTGCCAGCCCCACGCTTTTACCCAAAAAGACATTGCTTTTCTAGAGCTAACAGCTCGCTGGGCAATTAGTGAGTATGAACGCACCTATTGGCAAACCCAGTTGCCGGTGGTGGCCAATTCCCAACCACCTGCCCCCAGCCCATCAAACCCTGGCGAACCGGGTCTCCGCGTTTTGATTGACTCGGTGCGGCTTAACCTGATCACTCAACTAGCTCAGGAACTACGCAGTCCCCTGACCTCTGTTGTTGGCATGGCCAGCATGTTGAGCCGAGAGATCTATGGCCCTCTCACCGATAAGCAGCGAGAGTACACTCAAATAGTTTGCAGCAGCAGTCAGAGGCTGATGGCCCTGGTCGATGAAATTGTAGAGCTGGGAGCCTTTGATGAGAACTACCAGCAGCTAGTGCCCACCTCGGTTGATATTGAGATGCTGGGCCAACAGGTGCTAAAAACCCTGGAGCAAATTACTGAGAAGCGGCAGCAGCGGCTCAGTTTGACTATTGAACCAGGTCCTAGGGTGTGGGCGTTGGATAAGAGCAAGGTCAAGCAACTGCTCTATCACCTGATGTTTAGCGTGATTCAGATGTCGGGGGAGAGCAGCATTGTTAGACTACATGCCTCTCGTCGGGGAGAGCGGCTGAATCTGGCGGTTTGGCTGTCTAATCCTTGGTTGGGAGAGGGACTGCCTCAGCCTCTGGTAAACTTGGGCAATCTTTTTTTAGGTCAATCTCACAATCCGCTGACTGGGTTGGAGACTTTGAACTATCTAGCTAATAGAGGAGAAGAAGCGTTTTTTATAGACGCTGAGCTGCCTGATCAGGGCACCGATTTGCCTCAATATTCTCGGGAGCTGTTGGGCCTTTTATTGAGCCGCCACTTGACGGAGCTTCATGGCGGGACAATTGCTGTGCAGGGCACCGCTGAGTCTGGGCATCGGTTTGTGGTCAGTCTTCCTTCTTTGGTTTCAGCTTCAAGGCTGGTGGAGTTTAGCAGCTGATCTGCAGGCGCTACGGTTGCAGGGAATAGGATAGTCTTTGCAAAAGCTTAACCTTGAGCTGCTCTTCTCTTAATCTGTGGCTCAGATCATACATTCTGGTGCTCTGCCATCCCTGCTAGAAAAGGTGAGTTTAGGGCTGACAGGTAAGCTAGCGCAGGAGGCAATGTCCCTCCTGATTCAATCTGCTGCCGTTGTCAGGTCATGCCATGCGATTTCAGGAAAAGGGACTCAAGCCGGCTGCTTTTACTGTCAAGGGAGACTGCATTCTCGTGGTAGACGACGAGGATCTGATCCGAGAAACGGTGGCTTTGGCGTTGATCGATGAAGGCTATCAGGTTGTGACGGCCAGTAGTGGCTCTCAGGCAATGGATTTGTTGTGTCCTACCGATCGCAACTTGCCAACTGTACCGCCAATTGATTTAGCCATCCTCGACCTGATGCTGCCAGGAGTAGGGGGGCTAGATCTCTGTCGCTTCATGCGGCACCAGAACCTGGATCTGCCGATTTTGATTTTGAGCGCCAAGGCTAGTGAAACAGATCGAGTGGTGGGGCTGGAAGTGGGGGCCGACGACTACCTAGCCAAGCCCTTTGGCATCAGGGAACTGGTGGCGCGCTGTCGGGCTCTCTTGCGCCGTCATCACTGGGCAAAGCAGGTGCAAACGGCCTCAGTTTTGGCCTATGGGGAGATTACGCTTTATCTGAACGAATTTCGGGTAGTGGTGCGGGGGCAAGAGATTAACCTTTCACCCAAGGAATTTCGGATTTTAGAGCTATTTTTGACTCACCCCAACCGGGTCTGGTCGCGCGAGGAACTGATCCAGGAGGTCTGGGGATCTAACTTTGTGGGCGATCGCAAAACCGTCGATGTTCATATCCGCTGGCTGCGGGAGAAGATCGAGCCTGACCCGGGGCGGCCTCAATATGTGATTACTTTGCGGGGGTTCGGGTATCGGTTTGGGTGAACGGTAGGGGGTAGAAGGGCAAGAGGAGGTTTTTGCTCAAGCAGGGGCGGGCTAGGTTAAATGCTGCTTTAGGGCTTGGCAGAGGGTTTGAATGACTTGCACGCGAGCGTAGCGCTTGTCGGTGGCGGGAATGAGTTGCCAGCGGGCAAATTCGGTACTGGTGTTGGTGACCATGTCAGAAACAGCGACTTCGTAGTCGTGCCACCTTTCTCGGTTGCGATAGTCTTCTTCGGTGATTTTGTATTTTTTGTAGGGGGTATTTTCTCGCTGCTGAAAGCGGCGCAACTGTTCGTCGGCATCGATGTGCAGCCAAAACTTAAGCAAAATAATGCCGTGGCCGGTGAGCTGTTCTTCGAAGTCGTTAATTTCGCTGTAGGATCGCTGCCATTCGGGTTCGCTGGCGAAGTTTTCTACTCGTTCTACCAGCACCCGACCGTACCAGCTGCGATCGAAGATTAGCACTTTACCGGCACGGTGCAGGTGCCGCCAGAAGCGCCAGAGGTAGTGGTGGGCCTTTTCCTCGTCGGTGGGGGCTCCAATGGGAATGACTTTGTAGACTTCGGCGTCCATGGCCTGAGTCAAGCGCCGGATCACGCCGCCTTTGCCTGCTGCGTCCCAGCCCTCGAATACCAAGACGGTAGAGAGTCCTGCTTGAAAGGCTTTACGGGTAAGTTTATGGAGTTTTGCCTGGTACTGATCGAGCTGGGGCCGATAGTCTTCCCAGACAATGCTGGCGCTCAGATCCACGGTGCTCAGTACTGTTTGCTGGTAGTTGGGCAGGGTGACGGTGGCGGGTAAGGCGACGGGCCGTTCCTGGGCGGGGCCATTTTGCGATCGCGCTGCCAGAGCGCTGAGAATTGCCTGGGCGACCGTGACAATTCGGTAGCGAGAATTGCTGCTATCCACCAAAATCCAGGGAGCCATTGCTGTGCTGGTCAGCCGCACTAGCTGCTCGCCTACCCGAATGGCGTCGTCATAACTTTCATAAACGGCCCAGGTGCGATCGTCTGTCCACCCGTTGCGGGAGTTTTTCTTGCGACGCTGTTCATGAATGGCTTTGGGTAGGTGCAGCCAAAATTTAAGGATCAGCGCGCCGTCGTCGGCTAGCGCCTGCTCAAAGCGGCAAATGTGCTGGCAGCGCTGCTCAAACTCAGCATTATCAATCTCTTCTCGAACCCGTTCAGCCAGAGCGCTAGCGGCCCAAGCCCCCATGAAAACGCCGATCTTTCCCTGAGGCGGCAGAACGTACCAATAGCGCCAAAAACGGGGCCGCTGCTGCTCTTCCTGACTGGGCCTGCCAAAGTAGAAAGCTTCGATGTAGCGGGCATCCATCCACTCCATCAAGCTGTTGAGAACCGCGTTGCAGGCGTGGCGGTCATCTCCAAGAATCAGGATGATGACCGGGAAGTTAGCCTGCCGCAGTTCGTACTGGGCATTGACTAAATCAACCCGCAACTGTGGAACAACTTGTTTATAGTTGTCTTTAGAGAGTTTCTGACCCAGTTCAACCGCTTCAAACAAACGTGGCCTCCTCGATCCTGCTGCTCAGGCTTTAACGGTAAGGGAGGATGTGGTTGCTGATGGGAGACGGCAATATTTCGCAACTCCCTGAGGTCTGTTTGAAGGCTTTGTCCAAGGGCAGCGGCTAAGTTTATCTAACTCTGGCTTGTTGCCCCAGGACTAAGGTCAAAAGTCTGCTTCCTCACCTGCTAGTTCTACCCCACTTGGAGAAATGAGCAAAGAGTTTAACCTTGTCAAAAAATTGCGCAATTTGGCTTTATCGGCCCAGCTTCAGTGCCGATAGTATGATTTGTAACTCCAGATAGACTGGACATTTCCGTTGTTGACTTTTCTCTTGTCCTGGGTTGTTTGTGTTCAGAAAATTCCGTTAAGGTGGCTGCTGACCTTAACGGTTGTTCTGCCGTCTCTGGGAACAGTAGGAACGGTTGGCGACCTGTCCTACTGCAGTAGTCAACAAGCAGCAGAACTGATCGGCCAACTAACGCAGTCAACCTCTGCCCAAAGTGAAGCCAGTCTTGGTTTATGGGATGCTACAGCCGATCAGGTAGCGGAGAGAAGGCAGCAGAGGTCTTCCCTACAGCCCCTATCTGCTTCAACCTTACCGCCTAAGATCGGGCTGCTATTTAAGCCGGGGAAGAAAACCTATTGGCTAGTGCTGGGCCTTTACCCGGCTGTGAAGGGTCGGGATAGGCAGATTGTTACAGCGGCTTCTCCCAGCGAGATGATGGGGGCTATTTTGCGCAATGGGCGCTGGGTACCGGGGGTAAGTGCGGTGGCGGGGGGCCTAGCGGCACTACTAGGGCTGGCGCTGGCGCAGTCCTTTAGGCTTTGGCTCAAACGCCTGAGCCGCGGCTCCCAGGCTATCGCTGCCGATGATTTAGGAAAAACGCTGTCACTGGCTTTGCCCGTGGACGATCTGCACCTGATGGCTCAGGCAGCGCTGCAGTCCTCTGAAGGTCGATTTGCCCACATTTTTCGCAGCAGCCCCGATCCAATTTCGATTTCGACGCTCGACGGCTGTTTTGTCGAGGTCAACGACAGCTTCCTGCGGATCACAGGCTACCCCCGTGAAGCGGTGGTAGGGCAGACGGCCCAATCTCTCAATCTGTCTGCCAATCTTGCCGAGGTCGAAGCTATTGCGGCTCAGCTTCAGGCCCAGGGCTGGGTGCGGAACTTTGAATTTCACTGGCGCGGCTTTGACGGCACCGTGATTACGTCTTTGCTGTCTTGTGACCTGATCGAGCTAGGCGATCAGACTTATGTGCTGGGCATTAGCCGAGAGATTAGCGATCGCAAACAGGCCGAAATTTCTCTGCAGGAGAGCGAGGAACGGTTTCGTCGGGTGTTTGAAGATTCTGCTGTCGGCATGGCGATTGTTGACTTGAATGGCTATCTGCTTCAGGTTAACCACGCGCTATCTGACATGGTGGGTTACGCGCAGGCGGCATTGCCAGGGCGGCGAGTCTCAGAAATTACTTGCCTGGAGGATCTCGATCAAGAAGCAGAGCAGATTCAGCTGCTGCTACGGGGTGAGCAATCTTTTGTCCGGCTAGAAAAGCGCTACCTCCACCAAAACGGGCAGATGGTTTGGGGCATTCTCAACGTTTCATTGCTGCGCGATGAGCAGGGTCAGCCACTGTACTTTGTCAGCCAAGTGCAGGATATTAGCGATCGCAAACGGGCCGAACAGGCACTAAAAGATAGCCAGGAGCACAACCAGGCCATTCTCAATGCCATCCCTGATCTAATGGCGCTGGTCAGCCGAGATGGACGCTTCATCTATCGGTTCGTCTCTCAGGGCTTTGCTGATTTGGTGCCGACATCGGTCGATACTATCGGTAAAAGTATCTTTGAGGTGCTGCCTACGGAGATAGCAGTCAATCATGCCCAAGGGATTGAGAGGGCCATTGTAACTGGGCAAACTCAAGTCTTTGAACAAACCTTTCAGGTTGATCAGGAACTTTGGTACGAAGAGGTGCGGATCACCTCCTGCGGCGAAAATCGCGCTTTGATTATCGTGCGCGACGTTAGCGCCCGCAAACGCAGCGAGATCAGCCGTAAACAAGCCGAAGCCGCCCTGCGTCAAAGTGAGGCAGAAAAGGCAGCCATTCTCAATGCCATCCCTGACCTGATGTATCGGCTGCGGGCAGATGGTACTTACCTAGGCTATGTTCGCACTAATCAAGTTATTGATTTGCTGCCTGAAGGTTTTGATCCGATAGGGCGCTCCCAAGCCGAGTTTCTGCCGCCCTCAATAGTAGAACGGCAGCAGCACTATATCAAACAGGCCTTGAAAACCGGTGAGACGCAGGTATTTGAGCAGGAATCTGAGATCAACGGCAGACAACAGTACGAAGAGGTTCGGGTGACAGTTAGTGGCCCCGATGAGGTTCTTTGCATCGTCCGCGACATTACCGAACGTAAGCGCGCTGAAATCGCCCTGAGGGAAAGCCAGCATGCTCTGGCAGTGGCTCAACGCATTGCTCAATTGGGCAACTGGTCGTTTGACCCGGAGTCGGGTGAGGTGGTCTGGTCTGAGGAAGTGTTTCACATCTACGGCCTCGATCCGAGTCAACCCGCGCTTGACTATCAGCAAACGCTGCAGCATACATTGCCCGAGGATCGACCTTGGCTTGAAGCTGAGGTGCAACGGCTGATTCAGTTTGGGGGCACCTACGAGCTGGAGTGCCGAATCGTACATCCCGATGGGACGTGGCGCTACGTTTTGGGCAAAGGGCAGGCCGTGCAGGATGCGGTTACCGGTAAGACAGTGCGCCTCTTTGGCACAGTGCAGGACATTACCGAGCGCAAGCGCTCAGAGAGCCAGCTCCGGCAAAGTCTGGAGCGCGAGCAGACCGTGGCCCGCATGGTTGAGCGGATGCGCCAGACCCTCGATCTGGCGACTATTTTTGAGGCTACGGTGGATGAGCTGCGGCGGGTACTGGGGTGCGATCGCAGCCTCATCTATCGGTTCCATCCCGACGACACTGGTCAGGTCGTGGCTGAATCAGTTGGCGAGGGGTGGCTGGCGCTGCTGCCCCGTAAACCGTTAGGCACGCTGGAAGCTCACCCAGTCGTTGAGCCGGTAGCACCCGCGCAAGTTGCGATCGCAAGTCTCCTGCTGCAGGCAGTTTCAATCGACCTGCTAGGCACCGGCATGCGTCCCTTACAGGTTGACAACATCTACGGAGCCAGCTTACATCCCCGCCGTGTCGAATGGCTAGAGCAGCTGCAGGCCAAAGCCTATGTGATTGCCCCCATCGTGCAGGGAGATCAGCTTTGGGGGCTGCTGGCTGCCTACCAAAACAGCAATCCCCGCGCCTGGATAGACACAGAGACAGGCATCTTAGTGCAAATTAGCGCCCAGCTAGCAGTCGCCATTCAGCAGGCTGAGCTGTTCTTCCGGCTGCAGCAGCAGTCTCTGGAACTGCAGCAGGCCAAGGAGGGGGCCGACAAAGCTAGCCAGGCAAAGAGCGAGTTCTTAGCGATTATGAGCCACGAAATTCGCACCCCTATGAATGCCGTCATCGGCATGACCGACCTACTGCGGGAGACCGACCTGAGCCCACGTCAGCTAGAGTATGTCGAGACTGTCCGCAGCAGCAGCGAGTCTTTGCTCACCATCATCAACGACATTCTGGACTTCTCAAAGATTGAGTCAAACAAGCTGGCACTAGAGATCTCTCGCTACAACCTGAGAGCCTGCATTGAGGACACATTGGATTTGTTGACCCCCCAGATTGCCCGCAAAAGCCTCAGTCTGGCTTACTCCATTGCGCCCGATACGCCAATTCATTTGCAGGGAGACGTTAACCGCCTGCGGCAGGTGCTGGTTAACCTGGTGGGCAATGCCCTGAAATTTACTGCCCAAGGGGATGTCGTAGTCAGCGTCAGCAGCGATCAGCTGCCAGCGGCGGGGCGCGACTGCGCTCTCTATGAACTTCTGTTTGCAGTTCGCGATACCGGTATTGGCATTCCTCCAGATAAGTTAAACCACCTATTTCAGCCCTTTAGTCAGGCTGATACCTCCACCACCCGGCGCTTTGGCGGTACCGGTCTGGGGCTGGTTATTAGCAAGCGCCTCTGTGAAATGATGGGAGGCCGCATTTGGGTAGAGAGCGACGTGGGACACGGGTCTACCTTTTACTTCACCATTCAGGCTGAAGTTTGGGCCGAGGCTGACAGTCAGCCCCACCAGCCAGTTGCCGTTGTCAGCCGTGCCACCGCTCAACTACCGGCAAACATTCTGCCGCTTCAGCCCCACCCCTTGCGGATTTTGGTGGTCGATGATGTGCCGGTCAATCAGCGGGTAGCTCAGCATATGTTGCAGCGCCTGGGATATGCCAGTATCAGCCTGGCCAGCAATGGTATAGAAGCGCTAGATTCGGTGTGCCGCCAGCCTTACGATGTGGTCTTTATGGACGTGCAGATGCCAGAGATGGACGGACTAGAGGCGACCCGGCGCATTCGGCAGACTGCCCTGCCCCAACCCTACATTATTGCCATGACGGCCCATGCAATGGCTGGCGATCGGGAGCGCTGTCTGACCGCAGGCATGGATGACTACCTCAGTAAGCCAATCCGGCGCGACGGTGTGCTGGAGGTGCTGCAGCGATATGCTGTCCGGGTGCAGCGAGGGTAGTTCAGCTAGCGGCAGCTAAGCCTCAGGTTTTGCCTTCGGGTTTTTCTGAAGGTTTTTTGGGGCAGTCTCTAGGGGTTTACGCGGCCCTAGCTTGCCCTGTTTGCGGCTGCCAAACATGTGGGCATAGACGTAGGTAAACTCCCCGCCCAGGAAAAAAATCTGGCTGGTAAGGTAGATCCACAGCATCAGCACCATGACCCCACCGACCACGCCATAGGAGCGAAAGCGACTGCCAAGGCTAATCACGCTGTTACTGATGAGCTGCTGCAGCAAGACCCATAGCAGGGCCGTTAGCAGACCTCCCAGCCAGACATCTCCCCAGGCTACGCGGGTAGAAGGCAGCACGTTGAACAGCACCATAACCACTAGGGCCAGCGACAGGAAGGAAATGCCCGCCTGAAACCAAGGCAACAGATTCACCTGATTGATGGTGACCAGATCGACCCGTTCACTAAACTCCCCCAAAATCCGCATCAAGGCATCAATGGCGATGTTGGACAGCAGGGAAACCAAAATCAGCCCAGCGGAGCCAATCACCATTAGGAAGGCAAAAATCCGCTTCCAGAGAAAATTAAGCGCGATCGCAGTGACCCCGCCGCCGTCCTCAGCCCGGGGTTTGACGTGCCAGATCTTGTCAAAGGCACGGCTCAGCGCCCCAAAAAAGCCGCTAGCGGTAAATAGCAAAATGCCAAAACCAATGATGCTAGCGCTGGTGCTACCCGTGTGCAGCTGCAGCAGCGCGTCCTGCACGACTCGAAAGGCATCGGATGGCAGCGCCTCCTGAGCAAACCGCACGATCTGGTTATACGCCATTGTATTGGGGCCAATCACAAACCCCACTACGCTCAAAATCACCAAAATAATTGGAAACAGGGAAAACAGTGAGTAGTAGGCCAAAGCCGCCCCCATTTCTAGACAGTCATCCCGCTGCCATTTCAGAATCGTGTGGCCTAGGAGCTTGACCCAGGCAGATCGCATCACTCGATTTTGACTGAACTTAACCACAGCTCACCTGTATGTTCGATCGCCCCAAACGCTATTCCTGATTGAATCATTTCACCCTGATTCTGAGCTAGAGCCTCAGAAAAGACCATCGTCTACCCAAAAAACGCGAAAGCAGTCACAAAATACTCGCCATTTTGCAGCAGTTGAAGTACAAATAGCCAAGGATGGATAACCGAGATTCTGCTGGCTGGATAATTAAGAAGAGTCTACTCTTCCATTTTCCATTTAAGTTTCTGCAGATCCGCTCTCTGCGAAAAATAGAAATGCTCTTTTGAGCAAATTTTATTTGCAGGTGCTACGAGAAATTGATAATTTACTTAACAATCCCTTGTCGCCTGTGCGGTTCTATCAATATTTTGCTAACGTCTAGGCAATCTAGCGGACGTGTTTGTTAACGTTTCGGGACGTGTTCCATGAGTCAATCCTCCGAGGTCGATACCCTCACTCTGTCTGCCAATGAAACTTCTGAACTAGATGCGGCAACTTTGGTAGATTCCTATGCCGAGCATCTGATGGATAACCTGTTTGAAGATGTAGACAGGTTATTAGATGGCAGCGAAGAGGTTGCTCCCGTGGGCTCAGGGCAGTTAGTTACAGTAATGACAGACAGCACCGACAATGTGCTCTCTGTGCAAGATAGCCCCGAAGTCGCCTTGCAGACTTTAGAAGGCTCTACTGCAGTCGTCACTACACCACCACCACCTCATCCCGTAAAACGGCGCTGGCTCAAGCCTTCTCTCGAGTACGTGCTGCTGTTGGGGGCACTTTGCTCAGCGGTCGGTCTAGGCGTGTTGTGGGCAATTAACCAGCAGCGCCTGAGTCAGGCTACTCCAGTTGCTGCAGGGGCCAGCTCCGCTGTAGCCCAGCCAGTGCAGTCCAACCCAGAATTTCTCAACTATCTCCAGCGCTCTCTAGAAGTCATTGCTAACCGGAGCGGCTCCAGCGGTAGCTCGGCGAGTGTAGATATGCCTACCGTAGCGGTTTTGCCAGGTTCGTCGATGGTAGTCCCCCCCGCCCCTGTAGGTGCACCTGCGATTTCAGGGGCCCAAGGCCCAGTCAACGTCATTGAGCGGGTCTACATTCCCTATCAGTCGGCCACCGCTCCGGCGACGGTGCCTCCAACGGCAGCAGCTCCGACTGCTCCAACGGCTCCAGCAGCGGGCCAGCCTGCTAATGTAGCTGCCGGAGTCGCTGCTGTGCACACGCTAGTGGGCGTACTAGAGCTGGGCTCTCGCTCAGCAGCCCTGTTTGAGGTCAGCGGGGTGCCCCAACGGATTTATATCGGAGAACGGGTTGGCAGCAGCGGTTGGAGTCTAGTCTCAGTCTCCAACGAAGAGGCCGTTATCCGTCGTAATGGAGAGGTTCGCTCCGTCTTTATCGGCCAAAAATTTTAGTGCATCCGACTACACTGGATGCAGGTAGCGTTAGCTCAGGGGAGCAGCCGATATGGGTTTATTTGAAGATCTCAGCCGGTTCTTAGAAACTCGGCTAGATGAATTTTTGCGGGCAAATCCCCAGCTGGAGCTGATGGCCTTAGAGGATCAGCTACGGGGCCAGGAGGAAGACGCCATCAACCTGCTTGGGGATCTCAAACGCCGAGAAAAGCAGCTGGAGGACGGTATTTTGTCGACCGCGCAGGACATTCAGCGGTGGCATGCCCGGATTGAGAAGGCTAGGGCCTCTAACCGCCTGGAACTTGTGCAGGCGGCCGAAGAGCGGGAAGCAGCTCTTTTGCGGCAGGGCAATCATCTCTGGGGTCAGATGAAAGGCGTCAAAGAGCGTGCTGAGCAAGCCCGTGAACTCCAGCGCCGTATCCACGACCGCCGCCGCGAGCTCAAAACTAAAATTGCCCAAGCTCAAGCCGAGCAAGCTGCTCAGCGCACTACCCCTCAGAGTTCTACCTCCAGTTGGGAAACTGGGTGGAACCAAAGCCCTTACAAAACTTTTACCCAGCCCCTTGACCCTCTAGAGGAAACTTTTCAGCGGTGGGAAACCCAGGAAGAGCTGGACAATCTCAAGCGTCAGATGGGTAAGTAGGGATCTAGACAACCTCCGATGGGGGATCTGCTTACCTTTGCTGCGGAGGATGGGCCGAAGATGCTTGGCTTTTTGGTTTTTGAATTTCAAATGAAATCGACTGTGGCGAGTTTGTAAGGGGCTGATTGGGGATCGCAGAAGCAGCTTCTGCAGGGGAAGCTGGAGCGGGCAATGGTTTTGTCTCTGCTTCTTGTATTGGGGACGGGGGCTGGGGTTTTCCTAATTGACCTAATTGGGTGTTGGATGCGATCGCAAGCACCAGCCCTCCCACAATAGTGGTAGGCCAAGGCAACTCTACCCCACCTGCCCAGGGTATCTGCCCAATCCACTGCAGCCCCTCTGCGACAAAGAACAGAAGAAAAAAGCATACCAACCAGAGCTTCATACCTACTTAAGCCCCATTTCAGGGAACCACAGCCATTTTACTGGCATAACCCTAGCGCATGGTGGCGGATATGGTCAGCCATAAAGGTAGAAATGAAAAAGTAGCTGTGATCGTAGCCTTCTTGAAGCCGCAGAGTCAGCGGTTGCTTGGCCTCCTGGCAGGCCAGCTCAAGCACCTGGGGCATCAGCTGGTTATCGAGAAATGAGTCAGCCTCACCCTGGTCGATCAAAATCAGGCGGTTCGAGTCAGCGTGGTGCTTTACCAGTTCGCTGGCATCGTACTGTCGCCAAGCCGTCAGATCTGCCCCTAGATAACGGCTAAATGCCTTTATCCCCCAAGGGCTCTGCATCGGCGCACATATTGGGGCAAAGGCAGAGATCGTCTTAAAGACATCCGGGTTCCGCAAGCCACACACTAAGGCTCCATGACCGCCCATGGAATGACCGAAAATGCCCTGGCGATCGGGCTGAATTCGGAAGTTTGCGGCAATTAGCTCAGGCAACTCCTGCACTACGTAGCTGTACATCCGGTAGTGCTGGCTCCAGGGTTTCTGGGTTGCATCCACATAAAATCCGGCCCCAGTGCCAAAGTCCCAGTCATCCTCCTCCCCCGGAATACCTAGCCCTCGGGGGCTAGTGTCGGGGGCAACCAACATCAGCCCATGCTCAGCAGCATACCGCTGAGCCCCGGCTTTAGCCGTAAAGTTGTCCTCAGTGCAGGTCAGCCCTGACAGGTAGTAGAGCACTGGCACCGGCCCCTCTTGAGCCTGCGGCGGTACAAACACGGCAAACTGCATGGGGCACCCGCATTCGCGAGAGGAATGGCTGTAGTAAGCCACCAGACCCCCAAAGCAGGCAAACTGTTTAACTAATGTCAGTGATGTCATAGATGCCCAATTTTGTGGTCAAATACTCTGAATCAAATTAAACAGAGTGATCAAAATGCAACGACACTGCGGATGCTCTCACCCTCATGCATCAGGTCGAAGGCGTGGTTGATCTGATCTAGGGGCAAGACGTGGGTAATCAGGTCGTCGATGTTGATTTTATTGTCCATATACCAGTCCACAATCTTAGGTACGTCAGTACGGCCTCTGGCCCCGCCAAAGGCACTGCCCTGCCAAACCCGACCCGTCACCAGTTGAAAGGGGCGAGTGCTAATCTCTTGTCCCGCTGCGGCAACCCCAATAATGGTGCAGACGCCCCAGCCTTTGTGGCAGCACTCGAGAGCCTGTCGCATCACATTGACATTGCCGATGCACTCAAAAGAATAGTCAGCCCCGCCCCCAGTTAACTCCACCAGATGCGCCACCAAGTCCCCTGAAACTTCCTTGGGGTTAACAAAGTGGGTCATGCCAAACTTTTCTGCGATCGCACGTTTGCCCTCATTCAGGTCTACCCCAATGATCTTATCTGCGCCCACCATGCGGCAACCCTGGATCACATTCAGCCCAATGCCGCCCAAACCAAACACGACAACGTTGGCCCCCGCTTCAACCTTGGCCGTAAAGATGACCGCCCCAACCCCGGTTGTGACTCCACAGCCGATGTAGCAGACCTTGTCAAAAGGAGCATCTTCTCGAATCTTGGCTAAGGCGATCTCAGGCAACACCGTGTAGTTGGCAAAAGTCGAGGTACCCATATAGTGATACAGCGGCTTTCCATTTAAAGAGAAGCGGCTAGTACCATCCGGCATCAAGCCCTGACCCTGAGTCGTGCGAATCGCCTGACAGAGGTTTGTCTTGCGGCTGAGACAGAATTTGCACTGGCGACATTCAGGCGTATAGAGCGGAATCACGTGGTCGCCCGGCTTGAGACTTTTGACACCCGACCCCACCTCAGCCACAACACCCGCCCCTTCATGGCCCAAAATGGTCGGAAACAGGCCCTCTGGATCTTTGCCGGAGAGAGTGTAGGCATCGGTATGACAGATGCCGGTTGCTTTGATTTCAACCAGAACTTCTCCCTCTTTCGGGCCTTCTAGCTGAACAGTCTCAATACTGAGGGGTTTTCCGGCCTCAAAAGCAACGGCAGCCTTGACATCCATAGCTACGTCTCCTGCATAACAACCTGCGTGATGCTAGCTTAACCGCCGAGGCGACCTGGAAACTAGAAAAATTTGGTTAAAGCTGAATCGTTGGGCTCTAGCTAATTAGGCTGAACCTTGCTTCCTTTACCTCTGCTCGTGGGAAATCTCAAATAAGTCCTCCAATGAATGCTGCTGTGGGGACTAAAGCATTAGTTGGCACAGGCCAATACTGGCCCTCCGGCAACAGCTAAGGAGCGTGATGAGCACGGTTCTCAGCTGTTGCCGGAGGGCTCTTCACCAAGACACACTGATTCAGGGGTATCCCAACTATGAAATACACCTCATCGGACTGGCCAAAGCCAGCCCTCAATTGGTCTGGGCAGTCTGGATTTACGCTGCTAGAGAGTCTAGCTGGCCTGTCAATATTAGCTATCCTGGCTGCCATTGCCTTACCGGTCTACCTCGCCTGGTACGATGCCTACTGCTTGACGGCGGCCCAGCGTGAAATTCATCAGGCCATGCGACATGTCCAGAGCGAGGCTATTCAGAAGAAGCGCGAGGGGCAGTTCAGCATTCGGGAGAATGGAGACCATCTGGAATGGGCTAAGCATGATCAAGCTATTGATCCGGCTCAAGTCAAAGTCTGGAAGCCGCTGGAGAAGTCAGTCACCTTCGATATCAGCAATACAACCCTGCTGAAAAAGCAAGACGTTTACTATACCCAGTTTGGTTATCAGGGAGATGTGAGCGCCCGGTTGGGTCGAGTTACTTTAATGAGTAGAAATGGCGGCAGGGCAAAGCGCTGTGTAATCGTTTCTACGCTGATTGGAGCCCTGCGGGATGGACGAGAGCAACCTACCCCTGACAGCAACGGACGGTACTGCTACTAGGATGAAATAAGGGGGCAGGGCGTGATTAGTTTGAGCCCTTTGTTCTCTATTACCGGCCTACTATTTTGAGAATCCCTATGAGCGAGACTGCAAAAGCTTGGTACATCGTGCAAACTGAGGCTGGGCACTGTTCCATCATGACAGCGGACCAGATCCCCCAGTCAGACCCTACAGCTGCTAAGCAGTGGGGTCCCTTCGTTTCTGAGGCAGAAGCCGTCGCTCGGCGGGTAGGCCTGATTCGCTCGGGCAAGTGCAAACCCGTATAGCCTCATCTTAATGACAGAATCAAGCTGTTCTGTGCTGGAGTAAGGCGCTTTCTTTAGATAAAGAAGGAGTGTTGCAATAGCCACTTGGACCATCGCAACACTCCTCTGCTACGGGTAGCTCGAACCTTTGGCTAGATCCTTTAGTTGGTGGGAGTCGGGATTGAGGTTGTTCCTACATTCGTACCTCGGGCTGCCCGAATGGCATCTGTCAGCACCTCTAGACCTCGTGCGTATTGAGGATCTTCAGGAGTGCCGATGAGATCGCGGTTGTCCGCTAGAGCCTCTCGATCGGTGTCGCTTAGGTCAACCTGCACATCTGGATCAATGCCGTGCTTGTTGATATCTCGGCCACTCGGGGTCAGATACTTGGCAACCGTCACAGCAACGCCGGAGCCATCAGCTAGACTGCGAACCGACTGCACCAAGCCCTTACCAAAGGTGCGAGTGCCCACTAGCGTAGCCCGATCGTTGTCCTGCAGGGCTCCAGAGAGGATTTCGCTGGCGCTAGCAGAACCGCCATCGACTAGAACCACTAGGGGTTTGTTAGTCAAAGCCCGACTGTTGGCAGCTTCCTCGTCGGTTACACCCTGTCGATTCACGGTGGACACAATCGTTCCAGAGTCAATCCACATGCGGGCGATGTCAATGCTGGAGTACAGTAACCCTCCTGGATTGGATCGCAGATCAAGGACATATCCAGTAACATCCCGCCCCTCTAGGGCCTGAATGGCTTCGCGCATTTCCGCTGCCGCATTGGCGCTGAACTGAGTCAACCGAATATAGCCAATTGGCCCTTCTGGCCCCTCCTGGTAGCTATAGCGAACTGGATGAATCTCAATCCGGGCTCGGGTCAGCTCATACTCGATTTCCTCGCTGCCTCGACGGATCTTGAGCTGCACCTGCGATCCTTCTGTGCCTCGAATCCGGTTGACCGCTGCATTCAGGTCCATCCCTGTAGTAGATTCCCCGTCAATCTCTAAGATCACGTCCTTCGGGCGGATACCCGCTTCAAAGGCAGGCGTGTCTTCGATGGGAGAGACTACTACGATCTCCTCAGTCTCTTCCTCCTGAGAAATTTGAATCCCGACCCCGGTCAGTTCGCCCGAGGTATCGATCTGCATATTGCGGAATTCTTGGGGATCCATGAACCGGGTGTAGGGATCGTTTAGCTTCTCCAGCATCTCCCGGACAGCCACGTAGGCTTCTTCCTGGTTGGAGTAGGAACGTCCTAAATAGTCAGTTCGAACAGACTCCCAATCCACCTGATTGAAGGTGGCATCGACATAGTTACGGTCAATGAGTTGCCAGACTTCATCAACCAGCTCTTTCGGGCTCTCTTGAAAGAAGGCCTTGCTTTGGGAAAGATGAATGCCTGCCCCTGTGACAATGGTTGCAGCTACTGCTACCGCTGTCGCCCCCAGGACTAGTCCGCGCTTTGGAATCGCCATAGAAAATCTTGTGATCGGGCCAATTACGCTCAATCTAGCACAAGCCTCTCTGGGGAGAGTGGTAGAAGATACCGAGACCCCCTCTACTGATAGGAAGTCCCTGGAATCTTCATACTTGTTAATTGTTGTCAGAGCTTAGCGTGCTTGCCTGCGGGCATCTGCGCTAAGGATCAACCCAGCGATCATCGGCCTTGATTAGGTTAATCAGCTCTGCGACTCCCTGGTCCTCAGGCACTTTCTTAATCTCTTCCCGGCCCCGATAGAGGGAGATATAGCCAGGGGTTTTACCCACGTACCCATAGTCTGCATCTGCCATTTCCCCAGGGCCATTGACAATACAGCCCATGACAGCGATGTCCAACCCCGTGAGGTGCTTAGTGGCCTCTCGCACCTCGTGCAGCACGTCTTCCAGGTTGAACAGCGTGCGTCCACAGGACGGGCAGGCCACGTACTCCACCATCGTCTTACGCAGCCCTAGAGCTTGCAGGATGCTGTAGCACACCGGAATTTCTTTTTCAGGGGCTTCGGTCAAAGAAACCCGGATAGTGTCACCGATGCCGTCGGCTAGCAAAGGGGCGATCCCTGCTGTGGACTTGATCCGGCCATACTCGCCGTCGCCTGCCTCAGTGACGCCTAGGTGTAGGGGATAGTCCATGCCCAGTTCGTCCATGCGTTGGGCCATTAGCCGGTAAGCGGCGACCATGACCGGCACCCGCGAAGCCTTGAGGGAGATAACTAAATTCCGGAAGTCCAAAGACTCGCAAATACGGATAAACTCTAAGGCCGATTCCACCATGCCTTCTGGCGTATCGCCGTAAGTAAAGAGCATGCGTTCTGCCAAGGAGCCGTGGTTGACCCCAATACGCATGGCTTTGCCCTGGTCTCGCAGAGAAATCACTAGGGGCTCTAGAGTTTCCCGGATTTTCTGACCGATATCTTCAAACTCTTGCTGGGTATAGCCGGTGCGCTCTGCCTGGGGCTTTTCAAAGACATAGAGGCCGGGGTTGATCCGCACTTTGTCAACGTGCTTAGCCACTTCTAGGGCAATTTTCATGCCGTTATGGTGAACGTCTGCCACTAAGGGCACAGGTCGGTAGGTGGCTTCTAGCTTTTTGCGGATGTCAGCTAGGGCTTTGGCATGGGCCATGCTAGGCACAGTGACCCGGACAATTTCGCAGCCGATCTCGTGCAGTCGCTGAATGGCGGCTACAGACCCGTCAATGTCCAGGGTGTCTTCATTAATCATCGACTGGACAACTACCGGGTAACCTCCACCGATGATGACGTCGCCCACCTTGACAGGTCGGGTCTTGCGTCGATGGATAGTGGTGTCAAACCCAGGGTTGGATGCGATCGCAGAGGACGAGGTCGGGGGAGATGGTAGCGTCTGCATAGGATCTACTCAATCTTTAAAGTTGCTGTGCCGTCCTAATTTCAATGACGTTTCACAGTTCAATACTCAGGTTGCCACAGATCGGGGCGATTTAGATGCGGTAGAGACGACATTGCCTCTCTAGCTCAGCTTCGCCGTACACTCCAAAATTAACCGCTGATTAATGAGAGAAAACGGCTGTACCTCTAGAGCTTTGCGAAAGGCTTGGATAGCAGCTCCATAATTTCCCAGCGCTGCATGGCAGAGGCCCAGTCCGTGGAGTGCCCCGAAGTGATAGGGAATGAGCTTGATCACCTGCTCACAGTCTGCGATCGCATCCCAATAACGCTTCTGGGTAAAATACAGCACTGCTCGCCGGTTCCAGGCTTCGGCAAAATCGGGCTGCCCCTGAATGATGCCAGAGAGCAAGTCTGCTGCTGCCTCAAACTGACCTGTTTCGAGTAGCGTCTGGCTTTTCATCAGCTGTTGGGTGGCGTAGATGCCCTTCTGCTGAAACCAGAGACGCCAGAGCTCATCGGTGGCCTCTTGCCGAATCGCTTCATCAGGATGCTTTAAAGCATCAAGCAAATCGGAGATCGGAGTGTTTTCCATCAAAGCAGGGCGAGAGGGGGCTTCTATAAATTACCTTAAGGGATTTTTAACAAGTATTGCAGTCTCTACCGGAATGTGAATCTCTAAGACTCAACCGGGAACTTTAAGTTTGGCTCAGTAAGGAATTGCGTATTAGCGCTTCTGACGGTGCTTTTCTACGTCAAACAGTGGCAGAGAGTACCCAAGACAGCTCATTCGTATTTTCTGCTCTGGATCCCCAGTTTTGGTGAAAACCTGCTGCTAGACCTAGAGGTAACTTTTTTAGTTCCCGCTGCGATCGCTCACCGAATCTGGGCAAACTACCAAGTGTGCATCCATAAAACCTTTGCACACCAACCATTTCGATAGGTCTTACATCTATCGGCATTGGAGACTCTCACCGGGAATTTTCCCGACTACATAAGTTAACTCTTGACGTTTTGGGGTTTAAAGACTATGGCTGTTGAAAAAGTAAACTCATCTTCCAGCTTGGCAGAAGTAGTTGACCGCATTCTGGACAAGGGCATCGTAATTGATGCTTGGGTCCGCGTCTCCCTAGTCGGTATCGAACTGCTAGCTGTGGAAGCCCGAGTCGTAATCGCTTCGGTAGAAACCTACCTGAAGTACGCAGAAGCCGTTGGTCTGACCGCTCAGGCTGCTGTTCCTGCCGTTTAGGCCGACTGCATCATCTAAATTACTTCCTGACAGACTATGGCATTAGGAATCCTGCCTCGACCACAGCTTCCTAACGCTCTATCTCTAAGGGTGATGTCTAACCTGATCCGGCTCCTGCCTGTACTTCAAGGCTGTCCCTATTCTAAAACAGGCGGGAGAGATCTGGTTAGCTCAGTCAATCACTTCTGAGATTGATCTTTACGTTCTTTAGCTACCCGTTCTTTGCACAAGGAGAGCATTCCTGTGGCTGCATTTAATGATCAGTGGCAGGCAGCAAGGCAACTACGCCAGGAAATCGTTGCTCAACGGCGGCAGCAGGTCTATGCTGCTCTCGACGGTTGGCAGCAGGAACGCTTTGCTAACGCTGCCCAGCTACGCCAGGCCCTGAACCAGCTGCATATAAACTTGCAGGATGAGACCGCTCTTTGGTTGGCTCAGGCCCGGCAGCATCGATTAACTCAGGCCCAGGTCCTAAGACAAAAATTGGCCGCCGATCAGCAGGAACTCGAGGCCGTTGTGAGTGACCTGCGCCTGGAGATTGCCCAAGATTTACAACGTCTGCAGCGCCGAGTAGCCAACCTGCGCCAGGAAACAGCGAGCCTACGAGCAGGGCATCGGCAGGCGCAGGCAATGCTGCGATCGCAACTCCTTCCTGAGCTAGAAGCTTACGTCACTGAACTGAAAACAGAAGTGGCGGCAGCCCTGAACGCCCTCACGATTGCCCGTCACGCTGCTGCAGCCCCACGCCAAGAACAACGGCAGCAGCAGCGCCAGGCTTTGGCAGAAGAAGTAGAAGCTTTATTCCACGATCTAGCGGATTTTCGTCAGGGCCTACGCAACTTTCGAGCTGAGCTAACAGCTCAAGTTTGGGGCCAAAGCGTCACAGGTACTCCCTTACTCCAGCCTGCGGTAGTCCAATCACAGCCTCAGGCTCAAGCCCAGGCTCACCGTCACCGAGAGGTGGTAGCACTCCCCACTGCGGCCCTAACGACTCAGCCTGTGGTTCCGGCAGTTCCACCCATCCTACCTACGCCGATGGCTGTCGCTGTCCCCTTGCCCGCACCGGCACCAGAAGTCGCTGAGCCTAAAAGCGATCACGTTGAAGAGTTGATCTACAACTACCTCCACAAAAGTCATGGAGCGCGGTTGACCGAGATTGAATCAGAGCTGGGAATTAGTCGCTTTCAGGCAGTTGATGCATTGCGATCGCTGATTCAGAAAGAACTAATTGTTCAGGAAGACCGGATTTATCACGTCCAAGAGGAAGCTGTCCTGTGAACACTGTGCTCCAAGCCCGCCCCCGCCACTTTGTTAGCACGCCCACAACCGAGCGAATTGCCCGCCGCGCCTTGCGCTACCTTCAGTCGGGTTACTCTATTCACCTGAAAGGTCCGGCAGGCACCGGAAAAACCACGCTGGGCCTACACCTAGCTGATCTGCTCGGTCGACCCATCATGCTTCTCTTTGGAGACGATGAATTTAAGACCTCAGACTTGATTGGTAATCAGACGGGCTATACCCGCAAAAAAGTCGTAGACAACTACATTCACAGCGTTGTTAAAGTCGAGGACGAACTGCGCCAGAACTGGGTTGATTCTCGTCTGACGCTGGCCTGTCGCGAGGGGTTTACTCTGGTCTACGACGAATTTAACCGCTCTCGTCCTGAGGTTAACAACGTCCTGCTCTCGGCCCTGGAAGAGAAGTTGCTGGTGCTGCCGCCCAACAACAATCGCTCTGAGTATATTCGGGTGAGCCCCCATTTCCGGGGAATTTTCACCTCAAACCCAGAAGAATACTGCGGCGTTCACGGTACCCAGGATGCTTTGCTAGACCGGCTAATCACCATTGATATGCCAGAACCAGACGAGCTAACTCAGCAGCAAATTTTAGTGCAAAAGGTGGGACTAGAGGCCGCCTCGGCCCTAACTGTGGTTAGAGTTGTGCGAAACTTCCACGCTAACATGGCCCCCGATATGGTTTCTAGCCTGCGGCCCAGCCTTATGATCGCCACGATTTGCCAGCAGCACCAGATCCCCACCCTGGCCGAAGACCCAGAGTTTCGTGATGTGTGCAGTGACGTGCTGCTTTCTCGATCTAAAGAAGCTCTGCCCGATGCCACCCGTCACCTCTGGGAGGTCTTCAACTCTCTAGTTGGAGCACAGGAAGCGGAAACGGAAATTCTGGTAGCTGAAAAACTGCAAAGCGAACCTAGTACCGCCCGTCTGCACGGGGAGCAACCAAAATCAGAGCAAGCGTCCACCGAATGGGTTGAGCAGTCCATTCTGCAGACTGAACTCATTCCTCAAGAAGCCTCTCTACCTCAAGAAACCTCCTTGGCTCAAGAAACCTCCCTGGCAACCAAAGCTGAGGATGGCTCCATTCCAGCTGAGGAAAATCCTCATGAAGCTCGCATCCATAGCTTCATTCTGGAACAGGGCGAAGCTAAGCTATCCGACATTGAGGAGTCCCTACAGTTGAACCGCTTTCAAGTGGTCAATGCTTTGAAATCTATGCTGGACCAGGGCCTGCTGATGAAGCATGAGCAGGTCAGCCAACCCTCGGTCTACCGCCCCTATTCTGAGCTAGAGCATCAGGCATGACTGCAACTCCTCTCTCTCGCCCCCAACCCAACCGCGCTATCACAACCTCTACCCAGGGTTCGTCCCTTGCAGACGTCTTAGAACGGGTGCTAGACAAAGGTGTGGTCATCGCCGGAGATATCTCGATTTCGGTTGGGTCTACCGAACTGCTGAGTATCCGCATTCGTCTGCTGATCTCGTCGGTGGACAAAGCCCGTGAAATCGGCATCAACTGGTGGGAAAACGATCCCTACTTGAGTAGCCGCAATCAGGAACTGCTGGCAACCAATCAGCAGCTCCAGAGTCGTCTGGAAACTTTAGAAGCTGAACTGAGAGCCCTAAAGGCTGCTCAGGAGTAAGCTATCAGCTTAATTTTCGAGCGATGGTGCAAAAAGAGATACAGCGAGAGACCGGGTTTCTTGAAGAAACTTGGTCTCTCGTTGCGATCGCACTCACCTACCGCTATTTCTGTAGCGGCAACTTCACCTCTTGCAGGGCATAGCTATAGGTGAGTTGGGTAGCGGGTTGTAAGTATCTCTTTTTTGTGCGTTATTTATAGGGGGTTCAGTTGCCCATAGTTCACGCTGAGCACGATTACTTATGCGGTTTTGGCGATCGCTATTGCGAATTTTCCTCGGCATCTTGGTAGGGTTTTTTCTGGTCGTGGCGCTCCAGGCTTGCCTCTCTGAGCAAACGCCTCCAGTCACTAGTTCCCCCACCGTGGACACTTCCCAGGCAGCAGTTCCCGTCCCCAAAGAAATGCCGCTGCCCCCTGCAACAGAGGCTATCGTTGCCAGTGCAGAGCCAAACGGCCTCTACAACCCGCCCCGAGGTGACGTGCGCCTAGTCGTCATCAGCGACTTAAACAGTGCCTACGGCTCGACCGATTACGATCCTGAAGTGGATAAAGCCATGACGCTGCTGCCCTTCTGGCAGCCCGATCTCGTGGTATGCAGCGGCGACATGGTGGCTGGACAAAACCCAACCCTCTCTGAAGATCAGCTCAAGGCTATGTGGGCAGCTTTTGACGAACACGTTACAGCCCCTTTGCGGCAAGCAAAGCTGCCCTTTGGATTTACCGTTGGCAATCATGATGCATCAAGCGCTCAGAGTGCGTCGGGCAGTTTTTTGTTTGAGCGCGAGCGGCAGGTGGCGACGGACTACTGGATCGATCCAGGCCATGATCCTGGCGTTGAGTTCGTCGATCGCTACGAGTTTCCGTTCTATTACACCTTCAAGTTAGACGACCTTTTCTTTCTGGCTTGGGATGGTTCATCTCACTTGCTACCTCAAGACAAACTCGATTGGGTTGAGCAGGCGCTAGAGAGCCCCGCAGCCCAGTCGGCCAAACTCAAGATTTTGCTAGGACACTTGCCCCTCTACGGTATTGCTGTGGGGCGCGACAAGCCGGGTGAAGTTCTAGCCAATGCCGACTCACTGCAGGAAATGTTGGAGCGACATCAGGTTCACACCTACATCAGTGGTCACCAGCACGCCTACTACCCTGCTCACAAAGGTCAGCTACAGCTTTTACACACAGGCATTTTAGGCTCTGGGCCACGTCCATTTATTGACAGTCAACTGCCGCCCCAAAAAGCCTTGACCGTGATGGATATCAGCTTTGCCTCCCCCGATCTGACGACCTACACCACCTACGACATGCAAACGCTTCAGCTGATTGAGCTGGAGCAGCTGCCCCGGCAGATTACAGGCCACAACGGTAGAGTGTTGCGCCGCGATGTTGATGCAGAAGACTTGACGGCCTCGGAACTATCCGCCTGTGAAAGCCGCTTGAGTGCTGACTTATGTCGGGCTTAGGATTTCTACCCTGTCTACACTATAGCGAGCTACCTGCGCTTTAAATATTGCTATGGGGCTTGGGGAGGTGCGATCGCTAATTCTAAACCAGGCTAGTGCAGCGTAGAATAGTGCTTCCCTAAACTGGCTGCAGCCCGTAGAGCAAAATGATCAGCAGCGGTGTCATGATGGCTTGAATTACGCTAAGCGGCAGCCCTACCCGAGTAAAGTCGAAAAACCGGTAGCCGCCAGGACCATAGACCATTGTATTGGTCTGGTAACCAATCGGAGTCATATAGCTGTTAGAGGCAGCAAACGTAACCGCAAACATAAAAGCAAAGGGATTGAGGTTCAGTTTATTAGCCACCTCCACTGCCACCGGCAGCATCAGCACGACTGTTGCATTATTCGACAAAATTTCTGTCAGCAGCAGCGTAACCACATAGAAAAACAGCAAAATCCAGTAGTCCGAGAGCTGCCCTCCTGCTGCGACTAGCTGGGTTGCCAGCCAATCAGTCGCCCCCGACTTCTGCATCGCGACCCCTAGCGGAATCAGCCCTGCTAGCAGAAAGATAATGTCCCAACGCACTGCACCGTAAATTTCTCCTGGTCGCAAGCACCCGGTCAAGATCATGAGCACGACGCCAACCAGGGCAGACACCAAAATCGGCATCCAGCTAAAGGCTGCAGCAGCAATGACGCCTAGCATGATCGCTAAGGCAATCCAGGCCTTATCCGGCCTCATGGTTTCAGCATCGCGCTGATCTAGGACCAACAGTTCTCGTGTAGTTTGCAATCCTAGAATGCTGTCTTTGGGGCCTTGCACCAGCAGTAGGTCGCCAAAGCGCAGCGGCACTCGTCCCATCCGCTCCCGAATCAGTTCTTGCCCTCGACGAATAGCCAGCACTGTTGCGTTGTAGCGCTGTCGAAACCGCAGTTCTTTAAGGGTGGAGCCACTTAGCCGAGAGTTCGACAGGATCATCACTTCTGCAATTTTTTCCTCGCTGGAGCTGAGATCTGGATCTATAACCTCATCTCTGGCCTCATCTAGAGCATCAGCCTGCAGGTGACGGTCAGAAACCAGGTCCAACCCCCTCTGACTGCGGATCTGGATCAAATCCTCTCGTGTGCCCCGCACCAGCAAAATATCGCCTGCTGTCAGTACCTTGTCTGCCAAAGGCGGCGGAAAGTGAGACCCCTGCCGAAACAGCTCTAGCACATCGATGTCATAGCGGCGCTGCAGTTCACTGGCCCGTAAAGTTTGACCAATCAGGTTAGAGTCGGGCGTGATCACCAGCTCTGTCACGTAATCATCTAGACCATAGTCTTGGCTTAGAGACTGGCTGGCTGGCGGCCTGCGATTGGGCAGCAGTCGGGGAGCAACCAGAGAAAGATACGTCAACCCCACTAGAAATGTGATGATGCCCAGCGTTGTGAACTGAAACAGACTAAACTCGCCATACCCAAGCTGTTGGGAAATACCGCTCGCCAAAACGTTGGTAGATGTGCCAATGACCGTAATCATGCCGCCCAGCACCGTGGCATAGGAAAGGGGGATCAACAATTTGGACGGCGAAATCCGCTGTTTTTTGCACCAATCCTCCACAATCGGCAAAAATACCGCTACAACCGCCGTGTTGTTGATAAATGCTGTCATTGGGCCAACAAGAGCCCCCATGACTAGAATTTGCCGGCTAGGGTTTTTGCCGCCCCATTGAACCAAAAAGTTTCGCGCTACCTGAAGAAGCCCTGTTCGGGCAATGCCCGAACTCAGGATGAACATGCACATGACGGTGATAGTGGCCGAGTTACCAAAGCCAGAAATGCCCTCTTCAGGAGTCACCAGACCCAGCAGAATCAGCACAATTGCTACCATCAGAGCCGTGATGTCGATGGGAAACCACTCAACCACAAAGGCTACGAGGGCTAGCACGACGACTAGCAGCGTCAGAAAGATGGGATTGACCAAAGTGATCATTCAACAGGTGCTTTCGGTTGGGCAGCAGAAGGAATAATCTACCACGGCCAGAGCCCTTTCTAGGTTAGAAATCCACGCGTCTAGTCAAGAAGCCCCAACTCTATATTTTGCATTGGGTGTATTTTGCATTAGGCGCTCACCGATTTGATCTTAGGACCATCTGTTCTTCGGGGGTTCGGGGACTGTGCGATCGCAATTCCACACCCACCAGATTCACTGTTCCCTCTTTCAAAATACTCCCTGAAAAGCTTCTAGACAAAATTTGTTGGCGTACAGGACTTAATCGCTAGAGAAAATTTAACAGTAGCTGGGAACTCTATTTTCAACCCAGTCAATGAGGAGCACGCCTAGCGGATTTTCCATCAAGGTGGCTATCAAAACTAAGTAACTGTTCCTAATAGAAAAGACTGTCTCCCCCGCCAAAGGTTTTACAACGTTTCTGTCCACCAACTTTATTTCTCTCAGCTGTCCAGGTGATTTCAGGCTGTGAGATGGCAACTATAAGCGACTGAGTCTACTTCAAGGAAG
This sequence comes from Pseudanabaena sp. FACHB-2040, assembly GCF_014696715.1. Taxonomy (NCBI): domain Bacteria; kingdom Bacillati; phylum Cyanobacteriota; class Cyanophyceae; order Pseudanabaenales; family Pseudanabaenaceae; genus Pseudanabaena; species Pseudanabaena sp. FACHB-2040. The sequence goes on along the minus strand of NZ_JACJQO010000006.1, from coordinate 59,638 downwards.
CTCCACTCAACTCCCTGAAGAGCCTTGTCTACCTCCTGCTCGCCTGCCGGGAATTCTGTTTTCGGTGCCTATTTTTTGTGTTTACTTTTCTGTTTGAAGAGAGTGCCATGACCCACGTACCTACCATTACCGACACTGTAACCATCCTCCGAACCACTCCCGAAGACACTCCCTTCAGCTTGACGGGTCTTACCATTGCCGATCTAGATGGAGAAAACCAGACCGTTACGCTAACAGTAACTAACGGCACTTTAGGTCTAGGCACCACAACTGGTTTAACTGGGCTGATTGGCTTAAACACAAGTAGCCTCAGCTTTTCTGGGTCGCTGGTTGATATTAATGTGGCGCTGGCCGGCCTGGTCTTTAACCCTGCTGCTAACTACTATGGCCCAGCGGTGCTTACCCTGGGTGTCAACGATGGTGACCAGACGGCTAGCAAAACCATCAATCTCAATGTCACTGCCGTTAATGATGAACCAGCCCTATCTCCTGGCGCTGTCACGGTTGGCGAGGGCGGCACGGTTTCCTTTGCAGCGACCAATTTAGGGCTGATTGATGCAGATAACCAGCCGGTTCAGCTGATCGTCAAAATTCACAGCCTGCCCACCCGAGGCTACCTAACCCACGGCGGGGCTCCGGTGGTAGTGGGTTCAACCTTCTCCTCCGACCAAATTGCCCAACTGGTGTACCACCACGACGGCAGCCAAGCGCTAGGCGCTAGCGGCACCCTGGATGGCTTTCAAGTAACGGTGGAGGATGGCGCTGGCGGATTGGTGCCGCCGACAACTCTGCCGATTATAGTTACACCCGTCAACCAACCAACAGCTGTCACGGGTCAAAACACTGTCTTTGAAGGTGAGCAGGATCATCCGGTCACCATTACCTTGAGTGATCCTGACCAAAGCCAGCCCTTTAGCCTGCAAATTTTGAGCCTGCCCAGCGATGGAGTGCTCAAGGCAAACGGCACAGCAGTTGTGACCGGGCAGATTCTAACGGCCAGTGACCTGGCCAATCTTACCTACAGCCACAATGGCAACGATCAGAACGGCGGCTTTCCCCCCAACGACGGCTTCAACGTGCGGGTTACAGACGATGGCGGTGGCACAGCAACGCCTGCTACTGTAACGGCCACTATTCGCCTCAATATCATTGCCGACAACGATGACCCGGTGCTTGTCAGAAATACTGGGGCCAGCTTGGACGGCGTGCGGCAGGTGCAGCTGACCAGTGCCATGCTTCAGGTCGCCGACCCCGACTCTAGCAATCAGCAGCTTACCTACACCGTAACGGCCCTACCTAATCAGGGCCTCGTCCTCTATGCCGACAACGGCACCCTGCGCCGTATGGGGGTAGGCGCTTCGTTTACCCAGAGCGATCTCAATAGCGGCAAGATCTCTTACTACTTTCTCAACAGCGCCGGCAGCACAGCAGTTACCGACAGTTTTAGATTCACCGTGCGGGATGGGGAACTGAGAGTTTGGCCCAGCTTGCGTGAGGGCGGCATTTACCCCGACGCGGGCCAGACTACGCCGCTGTCAGAGCTAACCTTTAATTTCAGTGTTAGAAACCTGACAGGCGCTGGCGCTGACGCTGGCAGTTTTCCCGAAAGACCCACCAGCCTACCCCCCGCCGTAGACATTAATACTGGAGCCAATGTCGTCAACACTGGAGGCCAGCTCAACGAAGGGGCCACCATTACAATTGATGCTGTCAAGTTAACAGTTATTGATAGCGACAGCCCGCCAGAGCAGATTATCTTTCGCCTGATGTCGATACCGACTGGCGGCAAGCTGCTGCTGAACGGCAATCAGCTCAACGCTTATCAAAGCTTTACTCAAAAAGATATTAATGACGGTCTACTGACCTTTATTCACGACGGTAATGAGGTCTTTATTGATGGCTTCAACTTTACGCTGAGTGACGGCAGCAACGTAGTCTCTAACGGCGGGGTTCCCTTCGTCTTTGCGATTGATGTAACGCCTCAAAATGATGCGCCTGAGATCGCAACCCAAGGCTCTCCCTTTGTAGTAGAAGGGGGCACCGTTGTCCTCAACAACACCCACATTGCCCTCAGCGATGTAGACGGCAGCGGGGATAAGGTTGGCATTGGCTTTGCCGCCCCCAACAGCCTGACGTTCAAGGTGTTAGACCTGCCCGATTATGGCATCCTGCAAGTTGATCAGGGCGCTGGCTTTGTCGCCGTGACCGCTGCGACCGTAATCACCAAGGCCCAGCTCGATAACGGCAGGCTGCGTTACCTACACGATGGCAGCGAAAACTTTGCCGACAGCTTTCAAGTTCAAGCAGACGACAACTCCGGTGCGGCCAATCCTCTGAGTTCTGCTAGAACTGTTAACATCAACATCGCCAAGCTCAATGATAATCCGGCCTTTTCCTCTGCCATCAGCTTGAAGGTAGCTGAAGGGGAAAAAGGCACCATCAAAGGATCAATCCACGCGCCTGGCGAGGCCCATTTGGTCTACGCCGATCCCGACAACAACACCCTTCAGCGGCAGTACCGCATTACCCAAAAGGTTGCTTTTGGGAAGCTCCTGAGGGGCGGCGCGGTTCTGGGAGTGGGCAGCGTCTTCACCCAGAAGGATCTCGATGATGGACTGATTGAGTATCAGCACGACGATTCAGAAAACTTTAGCGACCTGTTTAGGTTTGAGGTGCGCGACGGGGGCGGCGGCATAGTTCCTGGCAGCTACGCTATCAGCGTCAATCCCACGGTAAACGATGCTCCCACTCTTACCGTGCCCACTGCGGCGCAGACCTTTAATACAGTCGCCCCCTTTGTTTTTAGCACTGCCAAGGGCAACGCGATCACCATAACGGATCCCGATCTGCTTTCAGTAGACATCGGCGAAGTCGACATCCTGCAAGTCACGCTGGACCTGCGCTATGCCGGTGCAACTACTCTGGAGGGAACGCTCAGCCTACCCTCCATTATGGGCCTGACCTTCCTCAGTGGAACCGTAAACGGACAGTCCAAAATCACCTTTCAAGGCACAAAGCAGGCTGTTGATGCAGCACTAGAAGGTCTTCAGGTGATCGTCATTAACGATCTCGACAAAACCTTCGACCTGGTCGTAACGGTAAACGATCTCAACAACGGCGGCCGCGACCCCAACCCGCTGCCCCCCGGCTACAGCACGATTGTCACTAAGACGATTCAAATCAACGCTAGCAACGACAACGATGTCCCTACCCTCACCACGCCGCTTACGGCAGCAGTGAATGAGGATCTGGCGCTGGCTTTTAGCGCGGCAGCAGCGGGTCTGATTACGGTTGGCGATGCCGATGATTTTGGGGCAGCCCTGACAGCCACCGTTGCGGTCGACACGGGCAAAGGCATTCTGTCACTGCCAGGAGCTACCGGCAGCGGAACGGCAGCACTGACTCTCACAGGCACCAAGGCTCAGATCAACGCTGCACTGGCCAGCCTGGTTTATACCCCTACGGCTGACTACAACGGACCCGCAACGCTAACCGTAACGGTCAACGACAACGGTAATACTGGGCCAGGACCCGCCAAGACTGCAACTCAAACGGTCGGTATTACCGTTAACCCGATCAACGATTCGCCCACGCTACAGGTACCAACAGCGGTTCAGGTAATTGCTAGCGGCAGCCCTCTAACCTTTCTGACAGGCGCGATCGCAATCGACGACGCCAAGGACCTCTCCCAAGGTGCAGCTGATTTCTTTAAGGTAACGGTCAAGGCCACGTTGGCCACTAGCAACAGCCTGTTTGGCACGCTGCTTGCCGTCCCGAGTGGCAGTGCCAATGTCACCCTGGGTGGCAGCACGATCACTATTCAAGGAACGCGGGCCGATGTCAATGCCACCCTTGGCCTGCTGAGCTATCTCCCAGCCATCACCAATATCGATGCCAGCGTGCAGCTAACGGTTACGGTAGACGACGGCAACAATGGAGCCGAAGGCACCGGCAGCGTGGGCGGCAGCCCAACCGTCAGCAAGACGATCAATGTCAATGTTTCTAGCAGCAATGACGCACCGATTGTTGCCGCTCCAACTAATAGCCTGAACGTCAGCGAAGACAGCTCGATCACCCTGACCGGAGCAGGCAACCTATTCAGTTTTACCGACGCCGACGATTTTGGAGCCAACAACCTCAGGGCGACCATCACAGCCACCAAGGGCACCCTGTCGCTGGTAGGAGCCGACGGCACTACCGTAAGCGGCACCGGCACCGGCATCCTGACGCTAGAAGGCACCAAAGCCCAAATCAACGCCGCCCTCGACGGCCTGATTTTCACGCCCGTTGTCAACTACCACGGCACTGCCAACATCACTCTTGAGGTTAATGACCGGGGCAATACGGGCGCGGGCGGTGAACAGACCGACAGCAAAACCATCGCTCTTATCGTCAATCCAGTCAACGACCAGCCGACGGCCAGCGGCAACGTGAGTGTGGGTGCGATCGCAGAAGACACCACCCCCTCCGGTACACTGCTCTCTACGCTACTAGGTCCCAGCTACAGCGACCTCACTGATAACCAGGCCGGCAATGGTGGCGGTAATACGGCTACCGGCCTCAGCTACATTGCCATCATCGGCAGCAACAGCTACACCGGAGGTCAGGGAATCTGGCAGGTGAGCGACGGCGGCACTGGCTGGATCGACATTCCCAACAGCGGGCTTTCGCTGACCGCAGCACTGGTCTTTCCCAGTAACCGGGAGATCCGCTTTGTTCCAGCTACTAATTTTCACGGCACTCCCGGCACCTTAGCTGTGTATCTGGCCGACGCCAGTGCGGCTATTACCGCCAGTACGGCTGCCAGCCTGGGCCAGAGAAAAGATCTCAGCAGCAATGGCGGTACCGGTTCTACAGGTGCCTGGTCCACCACTTCGATTCTCATCGGCACAGGGGGAGTTACCGCTGTTAACGATGCCCCCACCATTAGCACTCCTGGTACCGCAGCTGCCCTTGTTAGCATCAACGAAGACGCTACTAATCCGGTTGGAGCTACAATTTCATCGCTCTTTGGTAGCAAATACAGCGATGCTTTAGATAACCGGAACATTGTGACTGGTGGTGCCAGCAGCGCCACGACCTTTGCAGGCATTGCTATTACCGGCAACGCAGCCGACAGCCTAATACAGGGCACCTGGCAGTACAGAAACGGCAGCACCGGCACATGGACCAATATTCCGACTGCAGGATTGAGCGACGCCAGCGCTTTGGTGCTGGCAGCCACAGCTTCACTGCGTTTTTTGCCCGCTGCTAACTATAACGGCGAACCTGGCAAACTGACAGTGCGCTTCTCTGACGGCAACGGCTTTACGGCAGGCAGCGCGGTCAACCTGGGCAGCGTCGGCGGCACCAGCGGCTGGTCAACCAACATCACTACTCTGATGACTACCGTTAACGCAGTTAACGACAATCCAGTCATCAGCGGCAGTGACATTACCTCCACCTACGTTGAGAACAGCAGCGGTAGTGCCGTTGGTAGCGGCATCACTGGCGTTAGCGACGTGGAGATTGGCCGCACCGAGGTAACCGACCAAGTTACGGCAACGGTTAGAATCACCAACTTCTTTAGCGGCGATCAGCTTACCTTTGCGACAAGCGGTACTGGCATCACGGTCACCAACCAGGGCAGCGGAGCCTACAACCTCAGTGGCGGCACTCTGACCAACATGCAGGCAGTCTTGCAGTCGGCTACCTACTCCTCAATCAACGAAAACCCCACCGACTACAACAACTCCAAAACCTCACGCACGATTACCTTTCAGGTCAACGACGGCCAAGCAGCCAACAACCTGTCCAACACCGTCACCAGCATCGTCACAGTGCAGGCTGTCAACGATGCTCCTGTAGTAGTCACCAGCAGCGGCACCGCCTCCTTTACTGAGGGCAACAACATTGCCTCAACTCCCGTGGTCATCGATGCAGCTCTAACCGTAGGAGATGTCGATAACCTCACGCTAGCGTCTGCCACGGTTGCTATTACGGGTGGGTTTGAGGCAGATAAAGATGTTTTAGCCTTTACCAACACCAGCCCTGCCCTCTACGGCAACATCAGCGGCAGCTACAACGTTGAGACAGGACAGCTCAGCTTCATCTCTATTGGGGCAACGGCGACCCTATCTCAGTGGCAGGCGGCACTGCGGGCGATCACCTACACCAATACTAGCGACACCCCCAGCAACGCCAACCGCACAATCTCCTTTAGGGTTAACGATGGCGCACTCAATAGCCTGATCGCGACCAAAATCCTAGTAGTCACTCCGGTCAACGATACTCCAATCGCGGTTAATGACAGCAATAGCGTGGTGGAGGATGCGATCGCACCCTCCAGCGGCAACGTTCTTACTAACGACACCGACCTCGACAACCCCGGAGCACTGGTCGTCACCCAGTTTAGCAAAGGCACCACCACCGTCACCGACCCCAATCAAGACATTGCCGGTACCTATGGCAGCCTTAATTGGAACAGCGACGGCACCTACGCCTATACCCTGAACAACGCCAGCCCAGCAGTGCAGGCCCTTGATGAAAATGAGACCCTAACCGACAGCTTCACCTACACCATCAGCGACGGTCGGGGCGGCACTAACACTGCATCCCTGACCATCACAATCAACGGTAAAAATGATGCGCCTGTTGCCACAGTATTAGCCAACCAAAGCAGCCTCGATAAAGGCATCGTCAACCTCAATATCAAAGGCAGCTTCAGTGACCCCGATACCACTGACATCCTCACCTACAGCGCCACAGGTTTACCCGCAGGGTTAATCCTCGACCCGATAACAGGCATTATCAGCGGCACGATTGATCGCAGTGCTTCCCAGAGCGGTCCTGGCAGTAACGGCATCTACACTGTGGCCGTTACCGCAACTGACAATAACGGGGAAAAAGCGACCCAATTCTTCACCTGGACAATCGCAAATCCGGCTCCCACCGCTACCAACAACGCTAGCAGCGTGGGCGAAGACGGGACTTTAATCCGCAGCGGCAACCTCATTACCGACAACGATGGCAGCGGTGTAGACAGCGACCCCGATGGTGACTCACTCAGCATCATAGCTATTCAAAAAGGGGCAACGACCGCTACCAACCCCGGTCAACCTGTTACCGGCAGCTACGGTAGCTTGGCCTGGAATAGCAACGGCACCTACACTTACACGCTGAATAACGTCAGCCCAGCAGTGCAGGCCCTCGATGACAATGAAACCCTAACCGATACGTTCACCTACACCGTGAGCGATGGCCAGGGTGGCACCAGCAATGCAACACTGGCTATCACCATCAACGGCAGAAACGATACCCCGTTGTCAATAGCGTTAAATAGTCAAAGCAGTGTTGACCAAGGCATAGTCAGTCTCGACCTATCAAGCAGCTTCAGCGACCCCGATACCACTGACAAGCTCACTTACAGCGCTACAGGTCTGCCAGCGGGCTTAACTATTGCTCCAGCTACAGGCATTATCAGCGGCACAATTGACCGCAGTGCTTCCCAAGGCGGGGTTAATGGCATTTACACTGTGGCTGTCACCGCAACAGACAACAATGGTGCAACCACCTCTCAATCCTTCACCTGGACAATCGCGAACCCAGCTCCCACCGCTACCAACAACGCAGGCAACGTAGGTGAAGACGGCACCCTAACCCGCAGCGGCAACCTCATTACCGACAACGATGGCAGCGGCGTAGACAGCGACCCTGATGGCGACCCGCTCAGCGTCAGCGCCATCACCCGCGGCAACACTACAGTCACTGACCCCAATCAGGATGTCGCAGGTAGCTACGGTAGCTTGAATTGGAACAGCGACGGCACCTATACCTACACGCTGGACAATACTAATTCAGCAGTGCAGGCTCTGGATGAGAATGAAACCCTAATCGATACGTTCACCTACACTGTGAACGATGGCCAGGGTGGCACTAACACCGCAACACTGGCTATTACCGTCAATGGCAAAAATGATGTTCCGGTGTCAACTGCACTGAGCAGTCAAAGCAGCGTTGACCAAGACGTAGTCAATCTCAACCTATCGGGCAACTTCAGCGACCCTGATACCGCTGGCAAGCTCATCTTCAGTGCTACGGGTCTGCCCCCAGGGTTAACCCTCGACCCTACTACAGGAATTATCAGCGGCACGATTGACCGCAGCGCTTCCCAAGGCGGCAGCAACGGCCTCTACACCGTGGCTATCACTGCAACAGATAACAATGGTGCAACCACCTCTCAATCCTTCACCTGGACAATCGCGAACCCAGCTCCTACCGCTACCAACAACGCAGGCAACGTAGGTGAAGACGGCACCCTAACCCGCAACGGCAACCTCATTACCGACAACGACAGTAGCGGCGTGGACAGTGACCCTGATGGCGACCCGCTCAGCATTAGCGCCATCACCCACGGCACCACCACAATCACTGACCCCAATCAGGATGTCGCAGGTAGCTACGGTAGCCTGAATTGGAACAGCAACGGTACCTATACCTACACGCTGAACAATACTAATTCAGCGGTACAGGCCCTCGATGACAATGAAACTCTAACCGATACGTTCACCTACACCGTAAGTGATGGCCAGGGCGGCACTAGCACCGCAACGCTAACCATCACCATCAACGGGAAGAATGATGCTCCGCTCTCAACACCATTAATTGATCAAAGCAGCGTTGACCAAGGCGTAGTCAATCTCAACCTATCGAGCAACTTCAGTGACCCTGATACCGCTGGCAAGCTCATCTTCAGTGCTACAGGTCTGCCCCCAGGGTTAATCCTCGACCCTACTACAGGAATTATCAGTGGCACGGTTGACCGTAGCGCTTCCCAGGGCGGCAACAACGGCCTCTACACTGTGGCTGTCACTGCAACAGACAACAATGGTGCAACCACAACTCGATCTTTCGCCTGGACAGTTGCGAACCCGGTTCCTACGGCTACCAACAACTTTGCCAATGTTAGTGAGGACGGCGATACCCTAATCCGCAGCGGTAACCTCATCACTGACAACGATGGCAGCGGCGTAGACAGTGACCCTGATGGCGACCCGCTCAGCGTCAGCGCTATTACCCACGGCACCACCACGGTCAATGACCCAGCCCAACCTGTTGCTGGTAGCTACGGTAGTCTGACCTGGAATACCAATGGCACCTACACCTACACACTAGACAACGCTAACCTAGCAGTGCAGGCCCTTGATGAGAATAAGAGCCTGACCGATACGTTCACCTACACTGTGAATGATGGCCAGGGTGGCACTAATACCGCAACACTGGCTATCACCGTCAATGGCAAAAACGATGCTCCGCTATCAACTGCACTGAGCAGTCAAAGCAGCCTTGACCAAGGCGTAGTTAATCTTGACCTAGCGGGCAACTTCAAGGATCCCGACGCTACCGACAAACTCATCTTCAGCGCTACAGGCCTACCAGCGGGATTGGCTATTGACCCCGCTACAGGCATCATCAGTGGCACGATTGACCGCAGCGCTTCCCAGGGCGGCAACAACGGTATCTACACCGTGGTCGTCACTGCAACAGACAACAATGGTGCAACCACCTCTCAATCTTTCGCCTGGGTTGTCACGAACCCGGCTCCTACGGCTACCAACAATGCTGCCAGCGTGAGTGAGGACGGCGGCGACACCCTAATCCGTAGCGGCAACCTCATCACTGACAACGATAGCAGCGGCGTAGACAGTGACCCTGATGGCGACCCGCTCAGCGTCAGCGCCATCACCCACAGCACCACCACAGTCAATGACCCAGCCCAACCTGTTGCTGGTAGCTACGGTAGCCTGACCTGGAACAGCGACGGCACCTACACCTACACGCTGGACAATACTAATCCAGCAGTGCAATCTCTGGATGAGAATGAGATTCTGACTGATACGTTCACCTACACCGTGAACGATGGCCAAGGTGGTATTAGCACCGCAACGCTAACTATTACCGTCAACGGGAAGAATGATGCTCCGCTGTCAACACTGTTAATTGCTCAAAGCAGCGTTGACCGAGGCGTAGTTAATCTTGACCTATCAGGTAACTTCAGCGACCCCGACGCTACCGACAATCTCATCTTCAGCGCTACAGGCCTACCAACGGGCTTGGCTATTGACCCAGCCACAGGCATTATCAGCGGCACGATCGACCGCAGCGCTTCTCAGGGTGGCAGCAACGGCGTCTACACCATTGCTGTTACCGCAACTGACGATAACGGAGAACAAACCACCCAATCTTTCACTTGGGCTGTAACGAATCCTGCGCCTACGGCTACCAACAATGCTGGCAGCGTAGTTGAAGATGGCACTTTGATACGCAGTGGCAACTTGATCAGTGCCAACGAAGGTTCTGGTATAGACAACGATCCTGATGGCGATCCACTGATTGTCACCGCTATTCAAACCGAGAGAGCCACAGTTACCGACCCGACCCAACCTGTATCAGGTAGATACGGCAGCCTGAGCTGGAATAGTGACGGCACCTACACCTACACGCTAGACAATGCTAATTCGGCGGTGCAGGCCCTTGATGAAAACGAAACTCTGACAGACACATTCACCTACAGTGTGAGCGATGGCCAAGGCGGCATTAACAGCGCAACGCTGACTATTACCGTTAAAGGCAGCAACGATGCCCCACTGTCAACAGTATTGAGCAATCAAAGTAGTGTTGACCAGGGTGTAGTTAATCTCAATTTATCGGGCAATTTTAGTGACCCTGATACCGCTGGTACCCTCACCTACAGCGCCACAGGTTTGCCTACAGGATTAACTCTCGACCCAATTACAGGCATTATCAGTGGCACGATTGACCGCAGCGCTTCTCAGGGTGGCAACAACGGCCTCTACACTGTGGCTGTCACTGCAACAGACAACAATGGTGCAACCACCTCTCAATCCTTCACTTGGGCGGTTGCGAACCCAGCTCCCACAGCTACTAAAAACGTTGGCAGTGTGGGTGAAGACGGCACCCTAACCCGCAACGGCAACCTCATTACCGACAACGACGGTAGCGGTGTGGACAGTGACCCTGATGGCGACCCTCTCATCATCAGCGCTATCACCCATGGCACCACCACGGTTACAGACCCCAATCAAGATGTCATAGGCAATTACGGTGGCCTGAACTGGAACAGCGATGGCACCTACACCTATGTGCTGAGCAATGCCAACTCAGCAGTGCAGAGCCTCAATGAGAATGAGATTCTGACTGACACTTTTACCTATACACTGAGCGATGGTCAGGGTGGCACCAGCACTGCAACACTGGTCATCACCGTCAACGGCAAAAACGATGCTCCGCTATCAACTGCACTGAGCAATCAAAGCAGCGTTGACCAAGGCGTAGTCAACTTTGATGTATCGGGCAACTTCAGCGATGTCGATACGACTGATGCCCTCACATTTAGTGCTACAGGGCTGCCTCTGGGTTTAGACCTGGATCCGACTACAGGCATTATTAGCGGCACTATCGACCGCAATGCTTCTCAAGGAGGCCCTGGCAGCAATGGTGTCTACACAATAGCCGTCACCGCTACCGATAACAGTGGAGAGCAGGCGACTCAAACCTTTACCTGGAGTGTTACAAACCCTGTCCCGATTGCAACTAACAATACTGGCAGCGTCGATGAAGACGTCGCGCTTACTCGCAGCGGCAACCTAATTACTGATAACGACGGCAGCGACGTAGACAGTGACCCAGACGGCGACGTGCTTAGCATTAGCGGCATTAGCCACGGGGCTAATGCCGTCACTGATCCGGCCCAGTCTGTCATAGGCAGCTACGGCAGCTTGAGCTGGAACACCGACGGTACCTACACCTACACGCTGAATAACGCCAGTCCAGCAGTGCAGGCCCTCAATGATGGTCAAACCCTTCTAGACACCTTTACCTACACATTGAACGATGGCCAGGGCGGCACTCATACAGCCAGCCTTGCTATCACCATCAATGGCAGAAATGATGCCCCGGTTCTAGATCTCAATGGGGGTGACGCTGGTAGCGACTATGTCGCTCGGTACTCTCCCTTGGCTGGAGCGGTTGCCCTAGCTCCAGGAGCGGCTCAAATCAGCGATGTAGACAATACTCTTTTGCAAAAGGTGACGCTGACACTGGTCGATCGCTTTAATGGCTCGGCTGACAAGCTGGTGTTGCTGGGAGCCTTGCCGTCTGGGATTACTGCAAGCGCCTACGACTCTGCAACCGGTCAGCTGGTTTTAACTGGAAGTGCATCGCTCTCGGCATATCAGGCGGCGCTGGCAGCGATTGGCTACGACAACACGGCTCAGGCTCCTGATCGGCGCGATCGCAACATTCAAATTGTTGTCAATGATGGTAAGGCCGATAGCATCCCAGCTACTACCAGAGTGCAATGGGACAGCGACAACGATGGCATTATTGACAGCAATGACCTTGATGATGACAACGATGGCATTCTAGATCGCGACGAGGATAAGAACCTTGATGGCGACAACGACCCGCTGACTAGCCCCACCGATACCGATGGCGACGGTATTCCTGACTACGTTGATCTAGACACCGATAATGACGGTATTCCCGACTATGTAGAGGCAGGACATGGTGCGCCAGATGCTGATGGTGATGGCCGGGTTGATGGGCCAGTCGGCAGCAACGGTATTCCCGACCGAGTTGAAACTAGCCCCGATTCAGGTACTATCCGCTATGCCTTGCTGGACACAGATAGCGACGGGGTGCCCAACTTTCAGGATCTAGACAGCGATGATGATGGCATTTCCGATTTGGTGGAGGCAGGCGGCCGCGATGCCGATGGCGATGCCTTAGTAGATAACTTCATCGACACTGACCGCGACGGCTTAGCCGACAGCGTAGACGGCAACAACGGCGGCTCCCCCTTGCCGGTGCTTGACACTGACCGCGACAGCACTCCCAACTACCGCGATCTCGATAGTGACAACGATGGCACCAGTGACTTAAAAGAGAGCGGCAATCCCCAGGCCATTGACACTAACAACGACGGCCGGGTAGATGGAACAGATCGCGATCGCGATGGGCTGAAAGACTCAATCGATGGCAACGATACCAGCTTCGGCAGCGGCGGTATAGCGATTCCGAGTCCCAAAGACAGCAATGGCGACGGCATCCCTGACTACCTCCAGAGCAGCATCGCCAATACGGGGAGCGGCACCCCTGGCGACGACATTGTCACGGGAGTAGACCCTAATGGCGGCATCAGCGGCTTGAGCGACCCCGATGCGTTCTATGGCTACGGCGGCAACGACATCATCAATGGCGGTAGCGACATTGACTTGATTGACGGCGGCGACGGCAACGATATGTTGAACGGCGGCAGTGGCCCGGACTTGATTCGAGGTGGCGCTGGTAGTGATGTGATCAGCGGCGGCAGCGGCAACGACTTTCTTGACGGCGGCTCCGGCAATGATGTGCTGATGGGCGGCTCTGGCGACGACTGGCTGATTGGCGGCGAAGGCAACGACACCCTAAACGGCGGGCGCGGCAACGACATCCTTATTGGCGGAGCTGGCGCAGATATCCTGATTGGGGGGCAGGGAGCAGACGTCTTCAAATACCAGGGTCCAGGCGATCTGGGCGATACGATTGTTGACTTTGAAATTTTGTTTGATCGCATCGACGTCAGTGCTCTGTTTAACCGTGCTGGCAGCTTCAGCAGCGCCATTCAGCTTCAGCAGGTAGGGCGAGATACTCAGGTTCTGGTCAACATAGGCGGCCCCCAACCCCTGGCCTTGCTGCGAGATGTCAATGCCAACACGTTGGGAGCCCGGCACTTTCTCTTTACGCCTATCTACACCTCTCCCCCTAGCAGCAATTCCTTGAGTTCAGGCAATCTATTGAGCTCCACCAATGCCTCTGCGGTGGGAACGTCTACGCCGAACCCTACCCTGCCTGTTGATAAATACGACGATTACCTAGCTTCTCACCCCGATCTCATCGCCGCTTTTGGCTACAACCTGACAGCCGCTAAGCAGCACTATGAGCAGACGGGTTGGCGAGAAGGGCGCTCAATAGACACCTTCTCTGAAGATATCTATCTGGCTTCCAATGGCGATCTTATGGAGGCATTTGGTTACGGTCTGGAAGCTGCGACCCGGCACTACATTGAGCATGGGTACTCAGAGGGACGTGCAACCAACCTGTTTAAGCCCCAGCTTTACCTCAATGCCTACTCCGATCTCAAAGCGGCCTTTGGTACGGATACCGCTGCCGCGACCCGGCACTACATCGAGCATGGCTATACCGAGGGTCGAGATCCGCTGCTGGGCTTTGACGCGGCTGCTTACATTGCCTCTCACAGAGATTTAATCACAACCTTTGGGTACAATCCGGTCGCGGGTCGTCAGCACTATCTGCAAAACGGCTACAGCGAAGGGCGCACGGTCACATTCCAGGCAGACGACTACCTGGCTTCCTATAGTGATTTGATCAAAACCTATGGCTATAACTTGGCAGCAGCTACCCAGCATTACATCACGCTAGGTGCAGGAGAAGGACGAGCAGCAGATTCATTTGATGAAAAAGCCTACCTCAGCCGCTACCCGGATCTGCAGGTGACTCTGGGCAACGATCTTGAAGCGGCTACTCGCCACTATATCCAGTTCGGCTATCAGGAAGGCAGAACAGCTCTATAAATTTGCAGTTTTTTGAATCTCAACCCATCTACCCACCTTTTACAGATCTACCGGCAAAGGGGCACTACCATGAATTACTCCCACCTCTTTAAGGCCTTTAGGGCTCCCCTATTTCTGGCGCTGGTGCTGGCGGCTCTTCAGGAGCAGCCTGCTGCCGCTCAACTGCCAGAAAGCCCAATCCGTCCTGAAGCTGCCCCCACTGCTGAACCCGTTGTCAGCTTTCAGCCCTTTTCCCTGCAGCTGCTGGAGGACAGTGTTGTTAGCCCAATGACCGCGGGGCGACCGGCCTCTCTACGGGTGGCCTTTCCCCCGGAGCTGGCTCAGGCTGAGCCTGTCGAGGGTGATCTAGAGTTTCTTCGTGTTGGGCTTAGAGTGGGCGCTGGATACACCACCTCTGGGGGCAGTTTTCCGGCCTTGGGCCGATTCGAGGCGTTTGTGCCGCTGTGGCAGGAACCCGGTGAGCGCTTAGGCTTTTTGGAGGGGCGGCTGGCTGTTAATGCTGATGAGAATCTAGGGGGAAGTTTGCTGCTAGGCTACCGGGGCTACAATGCCGACGCCAACCGGGTGCGGGGTGGATATCTGGCAGTTGATGGTCGCGGCACTCGCTTTAACGACTATTTTGAGGTTGGCACTGGCTACGAGAGTTTGGGAGAGACCTGGGACTTTCGCTTTAATGCCTACTTGCCTCTGGGTAACTCGCAGCGAGTGATTAACGATATCAATGTCGATACGGGGGTACAGACCTCTACTCGCTTTCAGGGTAACCTGCTGCTGCTAGAAACTCAGCGGCAGCAGCAGCGGCTTTTGCAGACAGAAACGGCCCTGGGTGGGTTTGATGCCGAGGCTGGCTACCGGCTGGCTCATTGGGACGAAGGCGACCTGCGCGGCTTCGGCGGTGTTTATCTGCTCGGGGCTCCAGGGTTTCCCAGCTATCTAGGCTGGCGGCTGCGGCTGGCCTCAAACATTACGCCTAACTTTAATGCTGGGGTAGCGCTTCAAGAGGACGGCCTGTTTGGCACCCGCTTGGTGTTCTCCATTGGCGCGACTTTTCCCGGTATCCGGCCCCAAGGCCCTATTGCTGAAGCGGATACTGTGCGGGCTCGCTTAGGAGAACCGACGGTACGGCTGCCAGAAATTGCGATCGCATACCAAGAAGACTCTTTCTTCACGAGTGAACAGACTTCCCAACCGCTGATGAACCCGGAGGAGGACCAGCCCTACTGGTTCCAGCACGTCACGCTGGGAACCGGCGGTGGCGATGGCACCTTTGAAAATCCCTTTGGCGCAGTCCAGTCAGCTCTCAACACCACCCGGCAAGACGGCAACGATGTAGTCTACATCAACGGCGATAGCGACATTACCATCCCTGCTTTCACCATTCCTGAGCGGGTGCAGGTGCTCTCTCAAGGCCCCCGACAGTTTCTGGCCGCATTGCCTTTTCCCAGCTTTGCTCCGGCCACTGCCCGACTGCCCTTTTCACCCACCGCTAACTACACAGATGGCATTGTGGTGGAGCTGCCCTTTTCGGGAGACGGCAACTTTCCCCGCATTGAAAATGGGGTGACCTTGGGCAACCGCACAGTGCTCGCGGGCTTTCGGGTAGAAAATGCCGCTGGCAACGCCATCACCGGCAGCAATATTCGCAATGTGGAGCTGCGAAACAATACCCTCACCAATCCGGCTGAACGCGGCATTTTTTTGAACGACGTGGGCGGCAGTGTGGTGCTGTTTGACAATACGGTGACTGGGGCTGCCGGAACGAGCCCTGGTTCCGGTCAGGGTATCTTGATTCGCAATACAACGACCCTCAACAGCAACGAGGTTACCATTGCGGGCTACCGGGCTGACAACAACCGGGTCGGCATTGAACTAACGGCAGCAGGCAACCTGTTTCCAGCGGAAGTGCCAAACCAGGTCATTGCTATTGGCCCCAGTAGCCCGGTTAACACCAGCATTGGCACCAGTGGCGGGATCGCCGTCAACAATAGTGCTAGCGGCAATCGTGAGCAGGGCATCTTAATTCAGGCCAATACGTTGGGCAGCCAGGAAGTGGCAATCGAGGGTGCAGCTATCAGCAGCAACGGGGCAGCGGGCCTGGAGATCGTCAGCGGCACACCAGGAGGAGGCCTGACCGCGTTTCAGGAGGTGCAGATTCGAGAGAGTGCGATCGCAAACAACACTGGCGCAGGCATTCGCATCGAAGCCAACGAAACCGCTGAGCAGGAATTTAATATCGACGGCAACCAGATTATCAACAATGGCGGTGCTGGCATCGATAGCGTTTCGCGCAACTCTTCTATTCAAGAGTTTGTCGCCAAGCCGGAGATTGATTCTCAAGGTATTGGCAGTAACATCATCACAGGAAATGGTGGCCCTGGCATTGTAGTCAGCAGCACTAATGCCGATGTGCTCTTGCTTGAAGCCAGCCAAAATACCTTTGGTAACAATGCGAGCGGTAGCCCGGATTTGCAGGTCAGCTCTAACAATTCGGCCCGTACCTGCGCCGTTGTTTTCAACAACACTGGGGCTACCGTGCTGGAGTTTAACAACAACTCTAGCCTGGTCTACCAAATCAGTAACTTGAGCACTTTGTCTTTTGATAACGGCGGGGCAGCAGTGACCTTAACCCCCTCACCAGCAACCTTTACCGAGATTAGTTCCCGCACCTGCCTTTGAGGAAACGCAGTAGAAAAAATGTATTAACAGCAACAATGCCAGGAAGTGACTAAACGAATTGACGAATTATGGTTAGGAGGGGTTCCTCTTATTACCCCGCCTCTTAGTTCGAGAGGCGAAAGATGCTCATCATAAGGTTCCTGGGTTTGTGAAGTATGGCTTCTTTGATAATTCCCTTTAAGAAATGGGGGTAGGGCAAATTAACTATGGAGCATCATTGCTACACAAAATCTATTTGCCACTTTGAAATATGCTGGCAAGACTTTTAGGGCTCAACCACGACTGATAAACACGACTGACGAGTTCATGAGCGTATTGATTAAGAGAAGTGCTGCTAATATGAACCTAGAATACTGAGCATTGGTTGCATCTTTTTATACTCTACTAATGCAAGTGAGTATATATTTGTTTTAGATTCTGCGATTCAGCTCATGTACATCAATTTGTTACAGCTATTTACGCACACAACAGGTTTTCAGTAATTAGAATAAGCTGTAAAGATGGCGGAATAAAAAGCAAAGCTGACCTGGATTCTTTAATTTTAATGTTATTCATAGAGGTTTCTCAAATGAATTATATGAGGGAAGCGATAACGCTAGTTAATGACCACACTGGGCTTACAGTAGCCAACTTTGAAAGACTAATTGGGCTACGGGAGCAGGCCAAAGGAGAAGAATCAGCCCTGATTGG
The DNA here is from genome assembly GCF_014696715.1 of Pseudanabaena sp. FACHB-2040. Classification (NCBI taxonomy): domain Bacteria; kingdom Bacillati; phylum Cyanobacteriota; class Cyanophyceae; order Pseudanabaenales; family Pseudanabaenaceae; genus Pseudanabaena; species Pseudanabaena sp. FACHB-2040. The sequence continues at coordinate 41,639 of NZ_JACJQO010000006.1, read as the reverse complement.
CAAGCTGGTAGAGACGTTCATTATGCAAGCCCCACCCGATGTTCTAAAGCAGATTGTGGCGATTGTTTAGACACTTGGATCGAGCAACCACACTAACTCAGTGCTGTGCTCTATGCAGTGCAACAGCTTAGCTAACACAGTGGTCTGAGATTACTCTGGAGACAGAATCTCAATCGCCTAGTCAAGGTGCGCTTCAAACCGATTTGCTACACGCCCTGAAGGTGTTCGAGAAATCTGTGGCCAGCAAAATACTAAATCTGGCACAATCGCTGCGCCGCCAAAGACGTAGCGCAATTCAGGAAAAGCATAGGCTATCTGCGCCCGTTACCTACTACATTAATGGCGTTGACCAGTTCGCTTTGTAATGTACTGTGTTCGCCTTGAGACATGGGCTTTTGAATAGCTTGACCGTTGTGAATTCGCTGGCAAGCTCAGTTTTTGGTCTTTGCAGAAAGTCTTGCAGCGTTAACGGTCGAGCAGCCGTTTGAACCACTGCTCCTCCAAATACCCTACCTGTCGAAGATATTTGTGAAAACGAGTATGGAGGGACTCGAACCCCCGACACCCAGGACCGGAACCTGGTGCTCTATCCAACTGAGCTACATACCCAACTAGCTTGCCTATCATAACACTTCTCATCGCATAGCGCGATAGGTCTGTTCGTCAATTGGAGGCGCAAATTTCTCCATCACTGGTAAACGCGAGGGGATAGTCTGGCTGTAGTGGATAGGTATCAGTTGGCCCTGCCTGAAAGCCGTACCCCCTCATCAGCGTGTAGGTTTGCAGAGTCACGCCCAGCCGCTTGACCTCAAGCTTTTCGGGCGGATCGGTGCGCTCAAACATGGCTAGATGAATCGGGCAGATCGGGTGCCAATCTTCCCCCAGCAGCACCGCATCTCGGCCCTGCATGGTGTCGCGGTCGTACCAGAAATCAAACTGATCAAGCCGCCCTGAGATCGCCATCACCGTAGGGTCGTTGAGCTGATAAGCCAGGGCACCCGCAGAGCGATAGTCGGTGGTCAGCAGCAGCGGATTGTCTAGGGGCTCGGCTTGGGTTTTGACTTGAGTTGCGATCGCATCCCAGCTATACAGCGCCGCACTGTCAGGATCGACCACGCCACTGATCAGTGCCGTCAGCGGCACCACGGTGTAGTGAAAGATCAGTGTCCCGGCTACGGTAATGCCGATCAGTTGAGCGCTCAGAAGCAGGCGTTTTTGCCGTAGGGGTGTGGGCGTTGGAGGATCTGTTGCCCCAGGCAAAAAATGACCGGCAGCTAGAGGAAACAGCAGCGGGTAGGCCAGAATATTCCAGTAGTAGTAAGCCACTGAAACCAGCGAGAGGGCAGTAAAAGCCCCTGTAGAGACTAGAAAAATCGCCAGCGCCACTGAACTGTATACAGACTCTGCCACTGGGGTCTTTTCCCTGACCGTCAACCGCCGCTGCACCCACCGCCCCAAGCTCCAGGCGTGAACTGGCCCCAAAATGAGCCCGCACAGCAGCAAAAAGACCAGTGGCTGCAGCAAATTGATTTGCAGATCGCCCTGACCTGCTGTGCGGTCAGCATAAAAGCGAAAAGAGAAAAAATCGTTTTGCCAGTTCCAGATCAAGATAGGCGAGAGGGTGAAGAGTGCGATCGCAACCGACCCATAGAGACGCGGGTCAAGTAGGAGCGATCGCAACCGCCGATCAAGGGCAATCACAACCAAGAAACCCAGCCCAACAAAAATCGCATTGTACTTACATAGCCCCGCCAGCCCTAAAAACAGAGCTGCCCCATAGAGCCAACGCCCCTCTCCCCGACCATCAGCCAAATAGCCATCAACGAAGCGTACAAAGGCAAAGCTACTAATTACAGAAAAAGTGACTAGCCAATGGTCATGCCAGGCCAATGCCAGAAATAGAAAAAATAGCGGCGATGAGGCCAGCAGCAGCACGACGACCCAAAATACATTCACTGCCCTGTCGCGATACAGGTAGCGGCAGATCTGAAAGTAGGTGCCCAGCAATAGCCCGTTGCTGACCAGGTTGGGCAGCCGCAGCGCTAGTCGAGAGCGCCCCAAAACAGCTGCAAACAACCCCTGCACCCAGGCATGAAAAGGCGGATGGTCGTAGTACGAAAAACCTGGGTGCTGGCCCCACAGCCAGTAGTAAGCCTCATCGGGGTTGGGAAAGGTGCTGCCCCAAAAGATCAACCGCAGCAGCAGCAAAACCCCCAAAAACGGCAGACCCCAGCGCAACACGCCAGATTTTAGCAAAGACCCAGATTTCAGCAGGGGCATAGGTACGTTGGTTCAAAAGCACTCTGTCCATTAAAGGACAAATTATTGAAGAGTCGAGTGCCTCCTTATCTAGGCCCTACTCGCTGTCGGGAATCTCCAGGCCGCTGGCATCAATATCTTCAAGACCCGAGATGAGATCCAGCTCTAAGTCTGGATCCGATGTTTCTAAAGCCTCAGCCGCCTCATCTAAGGGGTGAACTACCACCGGCAGCGCTGCGCCCCGCAGTCCCTGGACAATCCGCTTTGGGGTCTGCGGGAAGACCACAAACAGCGGGTGAGCAGATTCGGCCCCATCACTGAGCAAATGCTGGTATCGCTGGGGCAGTAGCCACTCGTGCCCCCCATCGAGAAGAATCTGGGTTTTGCGCCAGCGCATTAGCAGATCAGCAAAGTCTTCGTTGGGCCGGTGAATAAAAACAAATATCTCAACCCCAGTTTTGACCTTCCACTCCGGGTCGCACATCAAGAACGCCACGTCACAGGGCAGCGTCACAGCCGCCCCGGCAGTTACCGGCATCGCTGTCTCCTGCAGGTACGCCGCTTCTCGCACCCGGACATTCGGCAATGGCAGGGTCACAATACTGTCTTGGGGCCGCCGCATACTGGGAATGGCTTCTAGGTAAGGGCGATACTGCCGCAACAGCTCCAGCGCACCCTGATGTTCGGTGCAGAAAGACAAGAGCATTTCGTATTGAATGGGCTTGACTGCCATGGCGTTTTGGGAAGAACTGCAATATTGTCAGGGTTTCCCTGCATTTTAGCTAATAGAAACTGCCGGGATGATAGATGGAGATAAACCGCCGGCAAACAAAAAGCTGCCTTACTCGTTTGGTAAAGGCAGCTCTTGCTGTTTCTTTTTTTGAAGAAGGCTTTGAAATCACAAAGCCTATTCTATCTATCACCATTGCACAAGTTAATTGGCGCAAGGGGACAAAGTGTTTTAAGCAGCACTGCGGCTGGTCACAGCATAGTAAATGAACAGGGCTACAATAGCACCCAAAATAGCTACGACGATACCGCCGATGCTCAAACCAGTTGCAGTTAGAGCAAACGTTCCTGTGGTCAACAGGCTGTACAGCGAGCCTCCCACAAAAGCACCGATGATACCCAGAATCAGGGTGCCTAGAATGCCACCACCCTGACGACCGGGGTAAATAGCTTTAGCAATAGCACCAGCAATCAAACCTAAAACGATCCAAGCCAGAATATTCATGAAGTAGGTCTCCGTTACTTGCGAAACACTTGAGAAGTGCGATTCGATAAATTAACTGTAACGGACGGCTTCTGCATTCTATGACTACCAATAGAGAGAACAGCTCTATCTCTCCCGTAGTATTTAGTTTGAAAACCGGTCATCCCGCTGTGTTTACTGGCTTGTTTACTGGCTTTATATTGACTGGTTTTAGCGAATATCGTAGCCAAATAGGTTAGCGTCGACATCCCCTAGCTTTAGATCTGCCAGCCCATACTCAGCCCAGCGTTGATTCACCCGATTGGCCGTATCTGGATCGGGCTTTAACTCCTCACTCCAAGGACGATCGGTTTCCGGAAAGACCTTGGTTGTTGCATCAATTCCCATACGGCTGCCCAGTCCGGGTTTTTCGGTGGCGAAATCTAGCCGGTCAAAGGGATTGTTTGGCAGGATAAACACATCCCGCACCGGATCCACTTTGGATGTGACCGCCCACATTACCTGACGTGGGTCGCGGATGTTGATCTCCTTGTCTACTACAATCACAAACTTGGTGTAGTTAAACTGAGGCAGCGCTGACCAAAAGGCTAGAGCCGCGCGCTTAGCCTGCCCCGGATAGGCTTTTTCGATAGACAAAACAGCAGCTTTGTAGCTCAACCCCTCCATTGGCAGGAAAAAATCCTGAATTTCAGGCACCTGCTGCCGCAGAATCGGGGTGTAAACACGGTTGAGGGCAATTGCCATCATGGCGTCTTCTTTAGGAGGCCGACCGCTGAAGGTAGTCATATAGATGGGGTCTTTGCGGTGGGTTAGGCAGTGGAAGCGAATCAGGGGGGCCTGTTCGTTGACCCCACCGTAATAACCGATGTGATCGCCTGCTGGGCCATCTACAGCAGTCTCACCCGGCGTAATGGTGCCTTCTAGCACGATCTCTGAGTCTGCCGGAACTTCTAAATCCACCGTTTTGCACTTGGCTAGACGGATGCCCTGGCCACCATAAAGACCGGCAAACAGCCACTCAGACATGTCTACAGGCAGGGGCGTAGCTGCGGCCATAATCAGCAGTGGATCGACACCCAGAGCAATGGCAACCTCTAGCTTTTGACCCCGCTCAGCGGCTTTTCGCAGGTGACGGCTGCAGCCTCTGACTGAGAGCCACTGTACGGTCATGGTGTTTTTAGACTGCAGCTGCAGCCGGTAAACCCCAATGTTGGGAATACCGTTTTCTGGGTCTTTGGTGATCATCAGGCCCAGAGTCAAGACCTTACCGGCATCTCCGGAATACACCCTGAGCAGGGGCAAGCGCGTGAAGTCAACCGCCTCATCTTTGAGCACTACCTGATGACAGGGGGGCAGAAAGTCCCGCAGAGGTTTGGCCTTAATGACGTCGAATAGAGCCTTGCCCAGGTCTACGGCCTGAGAAAACTTCTTGGGCGGACGGGGTTGATACAGCAGCGCCAGCTTTTGCCCCAGGGTTTCGAGTTCGGCGGGCTGGTTCATGTTCATTGCCCAACAAACCCGTTCGACGGTGCCCATCACGTTGATAGCTAGGGGCATATCTGAGCCTTTGACATTTTCAAACAGCAGGGCGGGTCCGCCTGCTAGCAGGAGCCGATTGGCAATTTCGGCTACCTCTAGATCGGGGTCTACTGGGGCGCTGATTCGTCTCAGCTGGCCGCGCTCTTCAAGCAGCTTGAGAAATCCGCGCAGGTCTCTTGGCATCGTTAACAAGTGTGAAGCTTTTCCTTCTCATTATGGCGGAGATGGGATCTGCCTGGGGAGGACAGACGCAGGTTCTGATTTCCCAGAACCTTACTTTTGGAGGGAGCCCCCTTCTTTCTTGGGGTAGTCAAAAATTGGGCGGGCAAGCCCTAGCATCCAGATAGTGGCATAGGCCATTGGATCTAGAGTCTGACCAAAACCAGGGCTCTAGGTGTAGAACTCAAGCGAGCACACGTCAGCAGGGAAAAGCAGTGAGCAAGGCAAGACTATTAAGTCCAAAGCAAACTTGGCGGTTACTTAAGGAAGCCTTTCAGGAGTGGCAGCAGGATAAGGCGTCTCGCCTAGCAGCAGCTCTAGCCTATTACACGGTGTTTTCTCTGGCTCCTCTGTTGGTTCTGGTGATTGCGATCGCAGGCTCGGTCTTTGGCACTGACACTGCTAGAGATCAGTTGGTTACTCAAATTCAGGCGCTAGTGGGGTCGAGCGGGGCTGATGTGATTACGGATGCCCTAGAAAATGCCAATGAACCAGGGGCCAATCAAGGTGCGATCGCCTCAGCTATCAGCATCGCCGTTTTGATGTTTGGAGCCTCTGGTGTCTTTATAGAGCTGCAAAACTCTCTCAACACCATTTGGAACATAGAGCCCAAACCTGGCCAAGGCGTGGGATCCTTTGTCCAAAAGCGTCTTTTATCTTTCTCAATGATTTTGGTCATTGGCTTTTTGCTGCTGGTGTCTCTGGTTCTCAGTACAGCCCTAGCGGCATTTAGTGGGTACCTGTCCCAGTGGATTGAAGGCGTTGGCTGGATTTTGAACACCGTTATTTCCCTTGGCCTGATTACGTTTCTGTTTGCCGCCATCTTTAAGTACCTGCCCGATGCTCATATCGTCTGGAAAGATGTCATTATTGGCGCGTTTATCACTACGCTGCTATTTACCCTGGGTAAATACCTGTTGGGGCTATACCTGGGCAATGCCAGCGTCGGCTCTACCTATGGAGCCGCAGGTTCTTTGATCGCGCTATTGGCCTGGATCTACTATTCTGCTCAAATTCTTTTCTTCGGGGCGGAGTTTACTCAGGTTTATGCTCGACGGTTTGGTAGTCAAATCGTGCCAGATAAGAACGCTGTAGTAAGCTCATCTAAGTGATGCATTCGAGTGTGTTGACCTGAACACGCTCGAATGCTCAGATATTTAGTGAATAGGAATTGCTGAAAATGTAAAGTCTGTTTTTAAATAGGCTTCATTCATACCGATCAGGCCACAACTAAACTAATTTTTAGGTCAGGTTGAACAAAGTGAGCCCCAACAGTAGAGAGGCTTATTGGGTTTGTTAGGTTTGTCCTACCTGCTTACGCTTGAAATTCGGAGGCCATTCAAGAGTGGCCTCTACGTCTTTATGGGATAAAAAAGGCAAACATAAAAACAGGTGACTTTCGCCACCTGCTGAGGATTCATCTGAAGAGATTTGAGAATGAAGGAAGACTAGTCAAGCTTACGCTTCACGTTGTCTTTGATGTCTTCTTTTGTATGTCTTGCCTGAGCTTCAACCTGCTTTGCTTTGCCCTCGGCTTTATCTTTAGGATCGCCTGTGACTTCACCAGCAGCTTCTTGAAGCTTGCCTTCTATATTTTTAGCGGTTGCCCGTGCTCTTTCTTCAATAGACATAATATTTTCTGCTTTTATGATCAGTGACATTATCAAGGTAACAAAAGACAGTAACATCATCCTCTGTCTGACGGCAGAGGTCGGTTCCACATCCTAATTTGGACAAGTGTTCTAGAAGGCAAGGATAAATTAGCAAGATGTTCTTAGAAGACGAGAACACTTGCTAATTCATTCAGCCAGGAGCCGCTATATTACTTCTTCTCCTTAATTGGCTTCAGAGAATCAGGCTTATGAGCTGCTTCTTTGCCGCTCTTGTCACTTTTTACCAAATACTCTGGATTGTCCTGAGAAGCCGCTACATGATGCCCTTTAATATCGGTGGGTGAGGTTAACTTCTTTTCAACCTTGCCAGTTGTCTTTCCCTGAGAAGTTTTCCACTCTACAGAGTCGCCTTTCTTGAATGACTCGGACATGCTGCGATTTTCCTTTGACTGAAGGTTTGATTCCCTGTTTAGTCTAAAGAACTGTTTTTGCCGCTTTGCTCTATCAATCGGCAGAATCCCGCTTTGCCTTACTTAGTCCCTTTGAAATTCGCAGCCTCTAGCAGAGCATGGGCGAGATCGGCATTATTGAAACGTGCGGTTTCTGGAAAGCTGCCATACAAATTAGCCTCAGACAGGTTAGCTGGGGTGAGATTAGCCTCGGTAAGGTCTACTCCTTGAATGTCTTGTCCCGATAAGTTTCGACCTGAAAAGTTACTGCCTCTGCAGTCTTGCTTAGAAGGGTGGTTCCACCCTCTGGCCTTTTGCTCTCTCTTGAGCTACTTGATTGCCTAGCCAGTCACTTGAATAGATTTTGCAGTGTACTAATTCAGGCCGTTAATTTCAGCCTGATTGCCGATGCCCTTTAGCTTTCGTCAGGTTACGCTAGCCAAATATTTTTGCTGTACTCAAACAGCATTATATCAGCATAAAATACGTGTATTGTTCACGACTCTTTTGCTATGAAGCAAGTCTTCAATCTTTAGCAGCTAATTTCTAGCTTGGCTGAGCAGGTTGGCTGTCTCGTGAGTTCTTGCCCTAGATAGGGAGAGCATATATATCCACCATTTGTCATTTTCCCTCGCTATTGGGGCCGGAAGAAATGCTGACAAGTCAGCTAGCCATTGTTCCTGCGTCTTCACGTTCCCCTAACTTTGTGTCTACCTTTACTAACCGACTTGGGCAATCGATTTGGGTAATCAAGTTGAGCTCTTAACTTAGGCTGCAAATTTTGGTGCTTTAGAAGACTGTTCGGTTTTTTCGACCGTGTTAGACAGCAATTCCTGCGGGTAAAATTTGAGTATGCAAGATGTTTTATTTCTGTGAAATTAGCAAAAATACTTGCATAAGAAATATGTATCGAAGGTACAATTCAGTTCTGTTGGGAATACGTTAACGTAACCCTGCTATAGACATCCTGTTCTGGAGCCATTAGAGAGTTACCGATTTACGCTATGAGCAAAAATATTTCAAAAACCGCTAAGAGCAACAGAAAGCGGTTGACTTTAGAACTTTCTCAAGATGCCTATAATCTGCTTCTGGGCTTAGCGGAGTCAACCGATAAAAATATGGCTGATGTCTTGAGAGCCGGGCTGGCGCTTTACGGCATTGCCCAAGAGGCTAAGGAGAACGGTCAGAACCTGGGTGTTGTGGAAAAAGACCGGGTCGTCAAAGAGATTTTGCTGACCTGAGATTAGACCGTTTTTTAGTCACTTTTCGCACAAAGAAAACCCAGGTCTTGTAGAAAAATGCTGGTTCACAACAGCGTTTCTCGGCCTGATGAAGTCTAAATTTCTTCTGGTAAGATCTCCCCAATCTTTGAATGACACCTCCTTAGAATTTTTTCACTTAAAGGGGGCAGGGAAAGCTACAAACCCGCACCTCAAAATATTAGAAATCGCTGTAAACAGAATCTTTGTGCATTTTTGCAGGGACAGTTCTTGGCTCTGCTATAAGTATTTGCCAATTCTCTGCCGTGAGCTTAAACAGGCTAAGCTCGGTGCCGCCATGATATTGATGGGTTGTGCCCAGAGCTGCCATGCCTAGGCGTTGGGCAACTGCTTTAGAGCGTTCGTTGTTAGGCAGGGTGACGACGTAGATCTCTGCCAATTGGAGCGTCTCAAAACCATATTTGAGAACGGCCTGGGCTGCCTCAGTAGCAAAGCCCTGGCCCCAGTAGGCGGGATTAAAGTGCCAACCGATTTCAATATGGCCGGAGGGCTGCCGCTCGACATTGGGTAAGGGTACTAGCAGCAGATTGCCAATAAGCTGCCCCGTCCTCAGTTCCTCGACTGCCCAGCAACCCATGCCGGGGGGCTTGTCCGCTGCTGTGCGCTGCCGGTACCGCTCTAGCCGAACCTGGGTTGCTGCTGGAGTGGGGTCAACAGTGCGATCGCCAATCCACTGCATTACCCGCTCGTCACCATAGATGCCAAAGGCGGCTGCAGTGTCTTGATCTGGTAGCCAGTTGCGGATTTTGAGTCGCTCAGTTTGTAGATCCATAAAGCTTCTTTTGAGGCTTGTAGCCAGTTTGCATTTTATGACTGCATCGGACTTTATGATAAGGGCAGCTATGCAGGGTAGCTTGGCTTTTCCCAACTCCGGTTTTAGGGATCGAGCTGTATGACTCGACCTGTGACTTCCCCTTCTTCAACCTCTGAATCGACTGCAGCGGCTCGTGAAATTGCTGCCACTGTCGATCAGGTTTTGCTGCGCGAGTCTCTCAGCAATGAGCTAAAGCTGGCTTACGTCAGGGGGCTGTTGCTGATAGTTTCGACCAGCTTAGATATTCTGGTTTTTTTCTTCCCCCAGGCTTTGATTGGGCAGCCATCGGTGCCGCCCACAATTGCCCTGATTGGCCTCTTGGCGACAAGTCTATCGCTGACAATTTGGGCCTGGCTGAAGGGCCGCCAAACTGGGCTGAGAGCATTGCCGGTGGCGGTGCCTATCTTTGATGGGCTGCTGGTGGCTCTCTTCATCACCAATATTGCTCGGGTGATGGGCGAGTCCCATCCTCAAATTTTGACTAACATTACTGCCTTTTGCTCTCTGCTGGCGGTTTCAGGGGGTATGCGGCTGTACCGTCGGGCCTCAGTGCTGACGACTGGACTGGCGCTGGCCAACTTTGCCTATGCAGCAGTCTTGTTTCGGCTAGAGCCAGGAATTGCCTTGTTCGCCAGCATCACGATTTTGGGGACGGGTTTTTTGGGCATGTGGATGGCGACTATTGTGCAGCGGCAGGTTAAGAGTGAGGCAGGCCGCCTGGTGGTTGAGTGGTTTTTGCCTAAAACCGTTGTGGAGTCTGCTTTTGAAGCACCGCTGGAGCTACTGCGAACGCCTCAAAGCTGTGTGGTGACGGTGCTGGTAACGGACCTGCGGGACTTCACTCGTTACGCCGAAAAGCTAGAGCCGGTGGCTGTGCTGGCCTTTTTGAATCGCTGGCAGGAGGTGCAGTCGCAAATCGTAGTGCAGCACGGGGGCTGGGTAGATAAGTTTATGGGCGATGGCATGTTGGCGGTATTTGGTGCACCGGAAAGGCTTGATAATGCTGCTGAGGCAGCTTTTGAGGCGGCTCTGGCCATTTTGCGTAAGGTAGAAGATTTTTGCCCTTTGCCGATAGGTATTGGGCTACATTCGGGTGAGGTCGTGGCGGGTTGTATGGGCAGTGGCAGCCATCTCGAATTTACGGTGATCGGCGACACAGTCAACGTTGCTGCTCGCATTGAAGGATTAACTAAGTCGGTTGACCAGCCGCTGCTGCTCAGTCAGACCACGCAGCAGCAGCTGAGTCGGGTGTCGCAGGGGGAGTTGCGATCGCTCGGCCCCCTGCTGCTGCGTGGCCGAGAAGAGCCGTTGGAAATCTTTACCCTGCACTAAAAGTTCTCCCTTGAGAGCCTGCTAATGCGGTAGCAGGGAGTAGCCCCACTTTCTTATAATGAGGGCGACCCGTTCGCCATCCACACCCAAATCCCTGTGACTCAGACACCCCTTTCTCCCCCCGCTAGCGCCACTTCTCCCACCGATCTCACTGTCCGGCCCGATGGCCTCGGCCGCTTTGGTCGCTTTGGCGGTAAGTACGTGCCCGAAACGCTGATGCCCGCCCTCAGCGAGCTAGAGCAAGCTTATTACCAGTACCGTGACGAGGCCGATTTTCAGGCCGAACTTGATGGCCTGCTGCGAGACTACGTCGGGCGGCCCAGCCCTCTCTACTTTGCCGAACGGCTGACGGCTCAGTATGCTCGCCCCGACGGCAGCGGCCCCCAAATTTACCTGAAGCGGGAAGATTTAAACCATACCGGGGCACACAAGATCAACAATGCTTTGGGGCAGGTGCTGCTGGCTAAGCGCATGGGCAAGCAGCGGGTGATTGCCGAAACTGGGGCGGGCCAGCACGGTGTAGCCACAGCTACGGTCTGTGCTCGCTTTGGCCTGCAGTGTGTGATCTACATGGGCGTGCACGACATGGATCGGCAGGCGCTCAACGTGTTTCGGATGCGGTTGATGGGAGCCGAAGTGCGGCCTGTGACAGCAGGTACCGGTACCCTAAAGGATGCCACCTCCGAGGCTATCCGCGACTGGGTCACCAACGTTGAAACCACCCATTACATCCTTGGTTCGGTGGCTGGGCCTCATCCCTACCCTATGCTGGTCCGAGACTTCCATGCCATGATCGGCACCGAGACCCGCGCCCAGTGCCAAGAAAAATTTGACGGTCTGCCCGATATCCTGCTGGCCTGCGTGGGCGGCGGCTCCAATGCAATGGGCCTGTTTCATGAGTTTGTGCAGGAAACTTCGGTGCGGCTGATTGGGGTTGAGGCGGCAGGCACCAGCGTCGAGAGCGGCAAACACGCTGCGACTCTGACTGAAGGTCGGATTGGCGTGCTCCATGGAGCGATGAGCTACCTGCTGCAGGACGATGACGGTCAAGTGATCGAGGCCCACTCCATCAGTGCTGGGCTAGACTACCCTGGCGTTGGGCCGGAACACAGCTACCTCAAAGACATTGGTCGGGCCGAATACTACAGTGTCACTGATCAGGAAGCTCTAGATGCGTTTAAGCGGGTGTCGCGGCTAGAGGGCATTATCCCGGCGTTGGAAACAGCCCACGCCTTTGCTTTCTTAGAAACGCTTTGCCCGCAGCTAAGCGACAGCCCCCGCATTGTGATCAACTGCTCGGGCCGAGGCGACAAGGACGTGCAGACTGTGGCCAAAGCTCTGGGCGATCAGCTCTAGGGCCAACTCTACGGTCAGTTTTGCCGGGGCGCAGAGTCGTGCGCCCCGTTTTTGGGTGAGTGAGATAAGCAAGGGTTTGATCATGGCGGATGATTTTCAGATTTGCGATCGCGACCTCCCCGACGAATTGCTAGCCCGCTACCTTGAGGCCGATGCGATCGCTTGCGACACCGAGACAATGGGCTTAATTCCCCAGCGCGATCGTCTGTGTCTGGTGCAGTTGGCCGATTCAGAAGGGTATGTGTCGGCCGTGCGAATCGAGCTGGGTCAACGACAGGCCCCTAACCTCAAGCGCCTGCTGGAAGCCTCCCACAGCCTCAAGATCTTTCATTTTGCCCGCTTTGACGTAGCCACCCTGCGCTATCACCTAGATATTGAGACAGCTCCCATCTTCTGCACCAAGATCGCCAGCAAGCTCAGCCGTACCTACAGCCCTAGACACGGTCTAAAAGATTTGATCAAAGAGCTAGAAGGCGTCGAACTCGATAAAAGCGCCCAAAGCTCCGACTGGGGCAACGCCATGAATCTCTCAGAGGAGCAGTTGCGCTACGCCGCTAACGACGTGCGCTATCTCCATGCCGCCCAGCAAAAGCTAACGACCATGCTGCAGCGAGAAGGTCGGTGGGAGCTAGCCCAACAGTGTTTCCACTGCCTACCGACCTTCGTCAGCCTAGATTTGCTGCAGTACAGTAGTATTTTCGAGCATTAAGCGCTTACTCGTGACTGCCCGGCTTGCCCCAGAGGACATAGCGGGTCAGAATTCGCATAGACTCCTGCGGTTTTGCCGTAGGAATCGGCTTGCTCCATTCAATAGCCTCGGCGAACCCCAAATGGTTTATTTCATGAATCACCCGGCTACTTGCCTGGGGTGAGCCGATGACGATAATGCGAACTTTTTCCCGACCGGATTCAGGAATAGTCTCAAATTCTGCTGGATCTTCATTTGAAGCAGTCAACCCGATGGAATCTAAAAACGCTTTAGACATAATCAAGATGCTTAGAGCAGAGGTGGATAGTCAGGCTGTTTCAACGATAGGAAGATGCCCCTACCTTTAACCTGGTAAGGTTTTCCCTCTGGTTGAAAGCCTCTCAGGGCAGCTTTGAAGAGACTTCACAAATCTTTTCCTGCCCACCTACGGGCTTCCCCATCCCTCTAAGGCTAATTGCTGAGCCACAATAGGAATTAGGAAACACGTTATTAGCCTTTAGTCCACCTACTCAACGCATACCAGGCGGACTGCTCCCTTCTTACAGGGCTAATTTTGAGTCAGGTTAAAACTATGCATACTCTGAGTTTTGAACAAGACCTGCAGCAGGAAATTGAAACCCTTCGCCACGAAAACAACCGCCTGCAGCGAGAAAACTATACCCTGAAGAAGCGCCTAGAGCGGGCTAATCGGATTATTGGTCATCTGCAGATTTTGGTGAGGCGGTATTCGTAGGAGAAAGGTGGAGGCAGAAGAAGAAGGTAGAGGGCAAAGGGTAGGGGGTTGCGTTTACGCTCGCCTCGCTCCGGGATAAAATACGGGTTGCTCATTCCGGAATTCCTCTGCATGGCTCAATCAATGCCCTCAAGCCTGACTCTGGCTCCTCATAAGCAGGTGCTCAATGAGACTTTGAAGGAGTACTTTGAGGGAATTGCCCCGGAGTTGGATAGCTGGCGCGATCGCAACCGCTACTACTACCGTGATATTGAGCGTCTGCATCAGTTTCTCATTCCTCCCAATAGTCGGGTGCTGGAGATCGGCTGCGGAACTGGAGATCTCTTGCAGGGGGTGGCTCCAGCGGTGGGCGTTGGCATTGACTTTGCCCAGTCCGCCGTTGACCTAGCCCAGAAAAAATATCCTGCGCTCAACTTCTATCGGCTAGAAGCTGAGCGCATTACCCCAGAAGCATTTGCGCCTGAGCACCGCAGCTTTGACTACATCGTGCTTTCGGGAGTGCTGGGTTACCTGAGCGACATTCAGGCAGTGCTGCAGCGGCTTCAGCCCTTTTGCCATGCCCAGACCCGGCTGATCTTGAGCTTTCACAACTACCTATGGGAACCCGCCTTGAGCGCTGCCGAGGCAATTGGCCAGCGTCGTCCCCAGCCGCCTCAAAACTGGCTGTCGATGGATGATGCGGTAAATCTGCTTTCCATTACAGGGTATGTGCCGCTAAAGCGAGGCACACGATTCCTCATGCCTAAGCAGATACCGGGGCTGTCGTACCTCGTCAACCGTTACCTCGGGCCGCTACCGCTGATTAAGCACCTGTGCCTGACCTGCTTTGTTGTGGCCCGGCCCGATCCGGCCCTATTTGAGCCTGCTCCCGCCCCGACTTGCTCTGTCGTTATTCCGGCTCGAAACGAGGCGGGCAACATTCGAAATGCGGTGGCTCGGCTGCCCCAGCTTGGCTCTCACACAGAAATTATCTTTGTTGAAGGCCACTCTAGCGACAATACCTGGGCTGAAATTCAGTCGCTGATCAATACCTATAGCGGCCCTTTTACCCTCAAAGCCTACCAGCAGAGCGGCAAAGGCAAGGCTGATGCAGTGCGGCTGGGCTTTGCCGAAGCCAGCGGCGACATTTTGATGATTCTCGATGCTGATTTGACGGTGCCGCCGGAAGATCTGCCTCACTTTGTTGAGGTGATTGCCGCTGGGCGCGGCGAGTTTGTCAATGGCTCGCGCCTAGTCTATCCCCGCTCTCACCATGCCATGCCCTGGCTCAACACTCTGGCTAACAAGTTCTTTGCCCAGATGTTTTCGTTTTTACTGGAGCAGCCGCTCAAAGATACGCTGTGCGGTACCAAAGTCCTACGTCGCAGCGACTATCTCCGAATTGCTGAAGGCAGGCGCTACTTTGGTGACTTTGACCCCTTTGGCGACTTTGACCTACTGTTTGGCGCAGCGAAGCTTAATCTGCACATTGTCGAGGTGCCGATCCGCTATCAGCCCCGTACCTACGGCCAGTCGAATATTGCCCACGTCAAGGAAGGCATAGTGCTGCTAAAGATGTGCCTCTATGCCTCGCGTAAACTGAAGTTTACTTGAGCTGGGGCAGAAGTCAGAGGGTAATGGAAATCGCTAGAGTAGGAGGGCAGACGCAAAGCCAACTCCTCAACTGGCAGCTGTCAGCGATTACCCAACCCCCACTTCTAAATTTCTCATGGCACACCTCGCCCAACGCCACTCTCAAAACGCAGCAGGCGATCTCTATGTCGATACTACCTGTATTGACTGCGACACCTGTCGCTGGATGGCTCCCACTGTCTTTAAATCCGTAGGCGACCAGTCTGCGGTCTATCACCAGCCCGAAACCTCCGAAGAACGTCAGCTAGCGCTGCAGGCGCTGTTATCTTGCCCTACTGCTTCGATCGGTACGGTTGCGCCGCCAAAAGATATCAAAGCGGCGCAGCAAAGTTTTCCGATTGAGATTACCGACGGTATCTACCACTGTGGCTATCACTCAGAAGATTCTTACGGGGCCGCTAGCTACCTGATTGAACGACCCGACGGCAATGTTCTGGTGGATTCGCCCCGCTTTACTGCGCCGCTGGTCAAACGGTTAGAGGCCTTGGGCGGCATTCGTTATCTGTACTTGACTCACCGAGATGATGTTGCCGACCACCGCAAGTTTCAGGAACACTTTGGCTGTCAGCGGATTTTGCATGTCGATGAGATTTCCCGCAGCACTGAGGATGTTGAGATCCAGCTGAAGGGTACCGATTCCTTTTTGTTGGCCCCTGATCTACAGATTATTCCGGTCCCGGGGCATACGAAGGGCCATACTGTTTTGCTCTATCGCAACAGCGTTCTCTTTACCGGCGATCATCTGGCCTGGTCGCCTGCTCTAGGCCATCTCCACGCTTTTCGTCGGGCCTGTTGGTATTCTTGGCCGACTCTAATTGAGTCTATGAAAAAGCTGCTCGACTACTCTTTTGAGTGGGTGCTGCCCGGTCACGGCAGGCGCTACCACGCCGATGCGGTGACGATGCATGAGTCGCTGATTCAATGTATTGCCTGGATGGAGACAGTGGCTTAAGTGAACTGTTGAGGTGCGTGCCTCTAAAGAAGGAGGTTTAGCTCAAAGCCTATCTGCTACTGTCCCAGTATTTGAGGCTAACTAGCATGACGTATCCTCCGGCTCCCTGGAATCTCAATGGGTCTGCTCTGGCCACTTTTCACTTGGTGGATGTAGAGCGGGTGCGGCCTCTGATTCCGGCAGAGTTGTCTATTGTGTCGGTCTTTCCCGGCAAAACGTTGGGGATTGTTTACTTCTCGACCTACACGCGAGGTTCGGTGCTTGAATACAATGAGCTGATCGTGCTGCCTGCCCTGTTGACCTATAAGGGCAAGGTGGGTCCTTGGATCTCTCACATCTATGTAGATAATGCCGATTCTGTGGAGGGTGGGCGCGAAATTTGGGGACTGCCCAAACAGCTAGCCGAATTTACCTGGTCGGACGCGGCAGTGAAGGTTTATCAGGAGGGACGCGACCTTTGCTCTCTATCGTTTCAATCTACCTGGATGCAGCTTCCGGCAGAACTTCAGCCTAGTTTGATGGGGCTGGTTTTTACGCAAGTCGGCTCGGCTCTGACCTGGTTTGATGCTCAGTTTCAGACTCAGCCTGCCGTGATCAGCGGGCATCTGACGGTTCCTGCCAGCAGCCCGTTCAAAGCGCTGGATTTGTCTCAGCCCTTCTTATCGGTATCGGCTACGGATCTGAAGGTTAAGATCCAGTCCCCTGTCTAAAAGCTGATCTGCGAAGGCAAGCTTTTAGTGCGACTCTTAGCCTTAATCTGCTTGTGCTCCCTTTAAACAAGAGGGGAAGCGACACCTGATCTGACAAAAAAGCAAAAAAAATGTCTGACCCCTAAAAGCCCCCTGGGGTCAGACATAATTACCTGTAAGGACGCTTTTCTTGCAGAAGCCCCATTCAACCAATGCCCCCTTTAGCAGGCCGCCTGGGATATCCGCTTTGCGTTCTTCAGAATTGAATCTATTGTCATCTGAGGCTGGCTAAATAGCGTCGAGGGAACTACGCAATCTAAAGAGGATTGGATGGGTGGGTGCGATCGCATAATCGGTGAAACTACTCAAGGCAACAATCACTCTACAGAAGTACCATCTAGCCCAGCAAATGTAGACTTCTTAGCGGGTTTGGCAGCTGCTTCATTAAGAGGGGTCAAGAGGCTGAACCTTTGCCAGAGATAGGTTTAAACCTGCGGGAGGGAGAGGAAGACCAGGGCAGTTCCAACCCTTTCTTCCTCTCCCTCCCACTAAAGAGTATCAATCAGCCTTAAGCAGGGACAGTCTCAGCTGCTTACCCCTACTGGCTAGATACTGCTTCTACTGCTGCTGCAGCCGATCGATGTTGCTTATCTCGGGGCTTACTTTATCTAGATAGGTGTCACCAACGGCTTGAGGGAAGTTGTTGGCCCCACCACGACCGTAGTTAAAGTTGCGGAAGGTTTCGTTGATACCCATGTCGGCGTTCTCTGAGGAACGAGTTCCAAAACGATTGGGGTCGCTGCCGTAGCCGCCGCCGAAGCCAGTACCCTGTCCTTGTCCGTCAGTGCGGATTCGTTGGATGGTTTCGGAGGTGGTGGGGGTAGCACCGCGCTCAGGATTTACTTCATCAACGATGGCATCGCCAACTTCACCAGGACGGCTCTGGTTCTGAGCACCAGGCTGATTCAGATTTTGAACTTGACCGGGGGTGGTCAACGGGCTTGGGGTATAGATGTTGTTGCGACCGTCCATTTCCATCTGACCGCCCATTGGGCTTTGTATGCGGCCATCAGTTCTGCCATCGATGCTTTCGATGGTGGTAGGGGTATTGCCCCGCTCAGGATTTACTTCGTCGATGATGGCGTCACCAACGTTGCCCTGGGCCTGAACGTCTGAATCGGGCTGGGTTTGCTCTCTAGAGTTGCTTTCGGGGCTGCGGTATTGGAAAATGCTGTCAGCTTGAGCTGGCAGTACAGCTGCCAGGCTAGCTAGGGTTAGAGTACCAGCAGCAATTGATAGTGCTCGGTTAAATTTCATGTGGCTTTCTCCTAAAAGGTCTTGAGTGCAAGCGATCATCGCGTGACCGCATCTGCTTTTCTCTTTTGTTTCGCTTGATACAGTCTAATGCTGTAGATATGTTTAAGTCAGTGGAACTAAAGGATGAAATAAATGCCTCTAGTTAGCCGTTGGAAGTAGCCTAATGGAGAAGATTTGAGGCTTTCCTCCAGAAGGAATAGGAGTCATAAACTAGTGGGGGGAGCGGAAATGTGATCATGCCTTCTTTTGGGAAGATATTGATAGCTAAATAAAGTGAAATAATTATAAAACTATTGTTCTGAAAAAGGGAATAATGCTTCTTACGAATAAGCTTAAGTGTTTAACTGCCCAGAAATAACTGGCCGAGCTGAGGGGCTATTGAACTGTTTAATCGACCAGACCGCAAAGTATTTTGTTGGGCTGGCTGAAAATGTAGCTCGAAAAGGGAAGCCCTTCAGGCTCTGAAGGAACTAATCTAATACCTCGCTAGGGTTTCCAAAGCAAAGGCCCCCAGAAATCAAGTTCTCTGGGGGCCAACATGGCCTTACTTTATTGTCTTCTTCGAGGGGAATTAGTAGCCTCTTTGTAGACGCATTACATTAGAACGCTCAGGACCCATGTTGCTGTTGTAAACGTCACCGACGTCACCTGCCTCGGCAGTATCCATTCTGTCAGGGAAGCCAGTTTGATTGGTAGTACTACCGGGTCGATTCATACCACCATTGTTTAAGGTGTTGCCGCTGCCGCTGCCATCAATGCGCTGAATGGTGTTGGGAGTGTTGTTAGGAGCGCTGTTAGGATTGGTGTTAGGAGTGTTGCTCTCTTCAGGACGTACGTCGTCGCGATAAACATCGCCTACGCTGCCGCCGCTGCTGCCACTGCCTGCTGGGTTGCTTTGAGCTAGAGATTGGGCGGGCAGAATTGCAGCCATGCCTAGTAGAGTCAGACTACCGACAGCGAGTTTGAGAGTCTGGTTAAGTTTCATATGTTTCTCCTTAAGGTGTTGAACCTGAGATATTGAAGTAGAAGCAGTCGACGAACTTTAATTTTTCGCGTTCGCAAAGTCTAGCGTGGAAGTTAGGCCGGAGTTATAGAACTAAAGGCGTAAATCGAGGTCTGCAGTAAGTCTGTAGAGATAGCCTGAGAGAAGGGTTTTAAGGCAGTTGCCTAGAAGGAATGCGATTCGTGAGTTGGTAGAAAGAATGAAAGTGTATTTGTCTCCACTCTCGGATAGATTTTGATAAATTGATGGGTGTGGATAGCGTATTAACCTATTGCTTTGAAGTAGGAAGCAATGTCTTTTTTAGAAGAGTTTGATTGGTTGAAGACTCAAAAGTGGATGGCTGAACTGGAGTGCTGGTTTAGTTGATTGACCGATCAGGCTGTAAAGAACTTTTCTGGATTGGCTGCAGATCACATGCGTAGAAAGGAGGGCTCGCTAGACTTTTGAGCGAATTGATTTAGCGCAAGAGGTCTGCGTGAGCCTGAAGGACTTAAAGATTCAGGACGAGTACCGCAGTGATATCTGTGATATCGTCGAGGGCTTATACCTCCCCTGCCTGGAGCGTGCTGTTGTGTATGACCGCACAGTGGGGTACTTTTCTAGCTCGTCGATAGCTTCTGTGGCGAGGGGTCTGACGGTATTTGTTCGAGCTGGGGGCAATGCGCCCAGTGGCCTTGCCGCAGCTATTGGCGGAGGACATTCAGACGAGTGGGAAGGGCTTGCAGCAGCGAGAAGCGGTGATCTTGGGACAGTGCTGCGATCGCATTCTGGCTGAGCATCCAGAGTTGGAGAAGTTGCGATCAACCACTCGGTTTGGGGTCAATCTGCAATATATTGTGCCTGATAGCCATTGCAGTCCAGGGATGCGGTGTTATTCCCCCCATGAGTGGGGGATAGGGTGTAATTTTTGCCTCAGCGTTTTTTAGAAGCCTGCGCTATGTATAGAGGCAAGCTAAGGAATGCGTAGGACGTAGCTCGAAAACTAGATTATGCTTAAAGACTTGCAATATTACGCAAGGAAGTTTGCGAAACTCAATGTTAATCGCAATAGGGAGCGAGGCAATGCACCACATAAGCCCGTTCTCCTGATTTCGCTGATTGAGATGATTGAGCAAGGCAAGATTCATCGTAATCAAATACCCCTATCGCCAGAACTAATTTCAACTTTTTTGAAATACTGGCGTGGTTTGGTAAGAACAGACCATCGCTCTGATATTTCGCTTCCTTTTGTGCATTTAACGGGGGATAAATTTTGGCATCTAACCTTTCACCCTGATAGTGAAGCCATAACAGCGACAGGGTTGGGCCGTAAAGGAGTCGCGGCAGTGAGGCGGATGCTCCAGTACGCCTCTTTAGATGCGGAGTTGTTTGATATTTTGAAAAACCCAGGGCAACGGATAACTCTTTTGAGAGTTTTGATCGATAGCTGGTTTTCAGGACAAGGTTCTCAGATTGAACAACTGGCGCTGATTGATGAGTTTGAGTCTGTGAAGCGGCAACTCCTTAGGGAAGGCGGTACAACCTACAGCGTTGAGGACTTGAATGACGAGGAGAACATTGTTGTTAGAAATGGTGCGTTTCGAAAAATTGTGGTATCGCTTTATGAACAGCGCTGCGCGTTTTGCAAACTAAGGATTGTCAGTGCTGATGGGCAAAATATTGTAGATGGGGCACACATTAAACCATTTTCAGAATTTAGAGATGATCGCTTTGTGAATGGATTAGCCCTTTGTAAGAATCATCATTGGGCCTTCGACCATGGTTGGTTTGGAATTGATGACAACTTTAAGGTATTAATTCCTCAAAATCGTTTTATAGAAGAATCAGCTGTGGGCAGTAGGGCAATGTCCTATTTTATGGGCGAATCAATTGAATTGCCTAGAGAGGAGAAGTTTCATCCAAACCTTGAGGCTTTAAAGTGGCATCGAAAAAGGTGGGATATTGTTTGATGCTTAATTTTGAATGGAATCCAAATTCATGCGGTACGACAAAGTTGACAAAGCTTATAGATTTCTTATAGAGAAAGAACAACTAGAAGATTCTTTCACCCTAGAAGAGCTTGCCGAAGCTACTGGTTGGGCAAGCTCTTCTTGTAAATCCTACCCTACTAAACGTTGGCATCAATATTTAGAGAGGAATGGAGACGAATATACACCAACTGGTATACGAACACTCAGTCTTGATGAATTTCGCACTGTTCATAGTCAAAAGTTACAACACATAAAAGATAACTCTAGTCTTGGAAGACTAATTCAGAAGTCGAAAGAGTTTGCTCTACTAGCAACATCTACTTATAACAATCCCTTCACTGCTTATAAAACTCATGGTTTTATAGTTCACATGGTCATTGCGTGGACTGCCTTGTTTCACGCAATCTTTGAAAGGGATAAGAAGGATTATTTTTACAGAGATAAGAATGGAGAAGTCAAGATAATTGATGATGAGGAAAAGGCTTCTGAATTAAGTGCTTGCTGCAAATCTTACTGGGGTGATAAAAAACCTCCAGAAAGAGTCAACTTAGATTTTCTAATTGGACTAAGAAACAAAATAGAGTACAGAAGCCTGCCAGAACTTGACCCAGCCGTATCTGGCCATTGCCAATCATGCCTAAGCAACTTTGAGGAATTGCTTGTTAATGAGTTTGGCAATACGTATACGTTAACCGGAAATTTGGCTATTGCATTGCAGTTAACTCGTACATCGCAGGACGCCCAAGTGAGTGCACTCAAGCAATTGCAAACGGAAAATTATAGCCTCGTCAGGAAGTATATGCAGGATTTCCAGAATAATCTGGAAGATGATTTGCTTTCGAATCAAAAATACAGATTGTCTGTTTTTCTTATTCCAAAACTTGGCAATCATGCACGCTCAGCAGGCATGGCTATCGAATTTGTAAACATGGATGATCTTTCAGAAGAAGAGCTTGAAAATTATCAGTAAGGAATTGCTTTCATAAAGCGGCTTGACAGCCCATATAAGTATAGGCCAAAGCAGGTGGTAGAAAAAATCCAAGGTACGGGTTTGTGCTTTAACGTAGCGGCTCATACTAATGCGTGGAAGAAATATGATGCTCGTCCTTGCAACAATGATCCGAAGTTTCGTGGGGAGTATGCTGGTTGGGTGCTCGGATTCGATGGCTATCTTTATACTGAAAAGTGGGTGTCCTTTCTAAAATCGGAAATTTCGTGATAGTAAGTAGCTAATTAAGAATCCGAAATTTCATCTACTAAATACAATTCCACAAAGGCTCTAGAAGCCTCAGGGCTAAGCTTTTTCAGAGCCCTAACAATTTCAACTACTGTTTCAGCTGTTGGGTCACGCTTCTCATTGACCCAGCGGTAAACATTATTGCGTTCTACATCCATAGCCACTGCCAAGGCAAACTGGCTAATGCTGTAATCCTCTAAAACCTGCTTGAGCGCTTGTCCTGCTTTCCCCATGCGCTCATCGTGTCAGAGAACCGCCATGCTGAAAACAGCCTACTGGTTGACAGTCTACCTTTAGGTAGTTTAGTATCCTCGAATCGTCCTAAAGGTTGACACTCTCATGCAAACTCAAGCTTTCATAGCCCAATCACCCGCTACATCCGAAACCGTAGGCGTCGAAATCTCGCTTAAGCTCTACACCTACCCTAAACCCGACCGCGAACCCGTCAAAATCCTCGTTATCGGCTCCAAAGAAGCCATCAACTCCATCATCCATACCCTTCACTATCACCGCTTTGCTGAAGTCTTCGAGTGGACCGACTACCTCCCAGCCCCTACCCCAGAGCGACCTCTCCAGACTCGCCCAGGGGAGGTGATGAAGGCGTTAGTGAAGTATTGTCGAGGCTGAGGAGGGAGGGGGTGGATGATTAGAGGATAGATGGGTGGGTAGGGGGATGTGAAATTTGAGGGCAAGTTGCTCCTTCTCAAAGCCCTAGCCCACCCGTCATCAGTTGTTTATGTCTCCAGTCTCCGGCCTCAGCCTGGTGCTTACCAAAAAAGCCGAAATCGCCGCACTATGCCAGCAAAACCAAGTTGCTAGGCTAGAACTTTTTGGGTCAGCCACTTGCGATCGCTTCGACCCACCCACCAGCGACCTAGACTTCCTTGTCGAGTTTGCAGTGGACACCCCCAAAGGAGCCGCTGATCGCTTCTTTGGATTAAAGCAAGGATTAGCAACAGTTTTCGGGCGCACTATTTGACTTAATAAAGTTGAAAACTGTTAAAAATCCCTACTTCTTAGAAGCAATCATCTCCACCCGAATTACTGTTTATGGAAATTGAGGTCAAATCGCTGTAGGTCAACAGTCGGCTGGTAGGAGGTTTGTAACGCTCAGTGCTTATCTCTACCCCGATCCACATCGAGTATGTCTAGGCTAAAACACTGCGCTCCTGTTAACCCACGATACTCACGACATTTTTAGAAGAAGCCAGCAGACCTATCAGTCAGTTCCCTATCCCATCAGAATGACGTTGTCTAAAACGTGAATAATGCCGTTATCTGCTTCGATGTCAGCGGCGATAACGGCGGCGTTTTTCACCTCAAAGCCTTCGGTGCCGTCAATGGGAATGGGTGCGCCCTCTAGGGAATCTACCTTGCCCATGCGGATTAGATCTGCTTGAGTGTATTTTCCAGCTGCAACATGAAAGGTCAAAATTCGGGCTAGCTGGGGCGGATTTTGCACCAGGGTTTGCACCGTTCCCGGCGGCAGCTTAGCAAAAGCCGCATCGTTAGGCGCAAATACCGTGAAAGGACCAGGGCTTTGCAGAGCTTCGACCAGATTAGCGGCCTGAACAGCGGCAACTAGGGTAGAGAAGCCTTCGGTGTTGACTGCGATGTCGACGATGGTAGGCATGGGGTTTGGGTGGATGGGTGGGTGAGTGGATGAGTGGGAGGGTGAATGAGTGGAAGGGTGAGAGAAATAGGGAGTTTTTCCTTAGATACCCATCTACCCATCCACTCATCTACCCCTCTACCGATATTCCTGCTGCTGAATGGCCCGCAGGCGAGCTTCAGGGCGAAGGAAACGATCCATTTGGGCTTCGAAGAATTGGCGGTTGGCCTGAAGATGGCGAGGGTTGGGATCGTCTAGGGGGTAGAGTAGGGCGGCGCGCAGGGCTTGGATAACGGCTGAGGTGACGTTGTACATGGAGCGCTGGAAGGTGATGCCGAGCTGAATCAGCATGTCGTCTTCGCCTCGGCAGTAGTCTTGGTAGTAGTCGAGCAGATACTGGGGCAGGAAGTGGAGCATGTCCTGCATCAGCAGGGTGGGGGGGATGCCAGCACTGCCGACAGGGAACACATCGGCGTAGAGAATGCCGTAGTGGAAGTCGTTTTGATCATCGGGCACCTGCTTGGCCTGGGCGTTGTAAGATTTGGTGCCTCGGAAGGGGGAGGTGCGGTAAAAGACGGCTTCGACGTAGGGTAGGGCGGCTTCGTAGAGCCAGGTGAAGGCTTTGGACTTGGGAACTAGCTCGTAGCACTCATCGCCGATATAGACATGGTGGTAGATGGGGCGACCTGCTACAGCGAAGATGCCGTTGACTAGGAAATTCATGGCGTCGGGGACGCCTTTGAAGCCGCCTTCGTCGTAAATGTCTGACATCTCGAAGAAGACGGGGGCCATGACTTCCCAAAACAGGCCGAGGTTGGCGTAGTAGGAGAGTTCACGGCACTTTTCGTAGAACATTTCGGGGAACAGCTTGTGCAGTCCCAGCATGGCCGGATTGCCTTTGAAGTAGGCGGCGATGGCGCGATCGCAATTCGTCTTATATTCGTCTGTGTAGAGAAAATCATTGAAGCGGCCGCCCATGTCTTGGTGCCACAGCATGGCCCGCATGCACTCTTCGGCAAACTCCATGTTGACCCGATCGTGCCACAGGTGGTGGAACAGTTTGGGCCAGTTCTGCTTGACCTCGCCTTTGGCCATGAATTCCAGCAGTTCTGGGTGAGCGCTGGCCTCGCCTCGCCAGATTTTTAGGTCGGCGGTGTCGCCTGCGTAGTGGTTGGGCAGGTCTAGATACTCTTGGGGCAGGAAGTACTTAAAGGCTGGGATGGGGTTGAGAAATACCCGCTCGGCAATGTAGAGCAGATCGCGCCAGTAAAAGTCCATCGGCACGGCATAGGCTTTGTAGATGCCGATGATCTGCATCAGGTTTTCGGGGGTGTCGGGCAGCATGGAGCCGCCAGCTTCGAGGCGATGGATGATGTCGGCGTGGGGATGGTTGGAGGGGGGGATGAGGGAGGGGGGAGGGGAGAGAAGGGTTGAGGTCATGGTTCTGTTGGGTGACGGGGTGGATGGGTGGGAGGGTGTGTCTTGCCTTTGATTGGGTGTTGGGGCGGAATGCGGGGGTTGGGATTTGTAGGGGTTGGAAGCGTGTTTTAGGAGGATATTTGGTGAAGAAGAAGCGGATGCGTGCGATCGCAATTTGTCTGTTCCGGCACCAGGGACGAATTTTGGTGAATGAGGGTTTTGACTCAGTCAAGCAGGAAACGTTTTTTCGGCCTCTGGGTGGGGGAATAGACTTTTGCGAAACGAGTCGGGATGCGATTGTGCGAGAGGTCCGGGAGGAGCTGGGGGCAGAGATTAGCGAGGTTCAGCTTTTGGGAGTGCTGGAGTCGATTTTTCTCTACCTGGGTGAGCCGGGGCACGAAATCGTTTTTGTTTACGATGCTCGCTTTGTCGATGCCTCCCTGTACGACCAAGAACAGCTGGCGGTGCAGGAAGGCGATCGGCGCTTCACTGCTACTTGGAAATCTCTAGCGGAGATGACAGGGCCAGGGCGGCAGCTGGTGCCTGAGGGCCTTGCAGCATTGCTTTGAGGTCAACTTGGTTAAAGCTCTCGGCCAGAGTCGCTGGTACCGCGCGCGAGACGGCAGTGACCATGGCTGAGGCAGTGCCTTCACTCCACTGCACCAGCCAGTTGGGCTGAACGCCTAAGAAGAGAATCAAAGCAGCCAGCACTAAGGCAGGGAAGCGCTCGGAAAACTCGACTTTAGGAAAGTAGGCAATGTCGTTGTCGAGGCGGCCAAAACAGGTGCGGTTGAGCAAAATCACGAAGTAAACGGCAGTGAGGCCAGTGCCGATGACGCACAGCAGCGTTTGCACCGGATACACTGCGTAGCTGCCCTGGAATACCAGAAACTCAGTGATAAAGCCTACCAAACCGGGAATTCCGGCGCTGGCCATGCCGCCCAGCACAAGCAGGGCGCTGGTCATTGGCAAGCCCCGAACCGGGTTCATCAAACCATTGAGCACGTCTAGTTCGCGGGTGCCCACCTTGGTTTCGACTACGCCGACTAGATGAAACAAAATCGCCAGGATAATGCCGTGGGAAACCATCTGGGACACTGCGCCGGTCAGAGCTAGGTCGGTCAGGGCCGCGCCGCCCAGCAGCACGTAGCCCATGTGGCCGATGGAGCTGTAGGCCACCATGCGCTTGATGTCTTTTTGTGCGATCGCAGTTACCGCCCCATAGAGCACGCTGATCGCTGCCCAAACCGCCAGGTAGGGAGCCAGCGTCGCCCACGCATCGGGAAACATGCCCAGACCAAAGCGAAAGATGCCGTAAGTGCCCAGCTTAGCCAACACTCCGCCCAGCATCATCGCCACCGGAGCCGAAGCTGCCACGTAGGTATCAGGCAGCCAGGTATGAAAGGGCACCAGCGGAATCTTAATGCCAAAGGCCACCAGCAAAAAGCCCAGCAGCACCAGTTGAGCCGTCATCGACAGGCCAGCGCCCATCAACGGGGCATAGGTAAAGTCGCTGCTGCCGCTCAGCCAGATTGTGCCTAAGAAAGCCGCCAGCATCAGCGCCCCCGACAGTGCGGTATAGAGCAAAAACTTGGTGGCCGCATAGATCTTGTTGCCGCCGCCCCAAATTGCAATCAGCAGATAGAGCGGCACCAGCTCAATCTCATATAGCAGGAAGAACAGCAGCAGGTTCTGGGCCATAAAAGCTCCGGCTACCCCACCACTGACCACCAGCATCAGCGCATAAAACAGGCGAGGCCGCTCAATGTTGGGGTGGCTGCTCCAGAGGGCAATAAACGTAATGAAGCTATTTAGCCCCACCATCAGCAGCGATAGACCATCCAAACTGAGTTCGTAGTTGAGGCCCAGCACCGGCAGCCAAGGTATAAACTCATGAAACTGAAAGCCCAGCGCCCCTAGCTCAAACTGAGTAAACAGCCAGATTGTCCAGAGCAGAGCAACACCCGCTACGGTCAAGGCCCCTGAGCGAGCCTGCTGCCCCGTCATCTTAATTGGGGCCAGACCAAGGATTAAAGCGCCTAGTAGCGGTAGGCAAAAAAGCGTACTTAGCATGGGTTCTTACCGCGAAGCAACAGTTAGGTCAGGGAGGGGAGACAGGTAGGTTGAGGTCGAGGTAGGGCAGGGAGCTTTCATAGCCTCAAGCGCAATTAAAAGGTGACAAAGGTCCGCATGATCAGGGGCAGGTAGTGCCAGCTCATGAATAGTCCAATCAGCACCACTCCACTCAAGATTGTCAGCCCGTAGAACGAGAAGCGGCCAGAGTTACCGTACTTAAGGGTTTCGCCGCCAAACAGAGAGGCCAGCCCTACAAAATTCACCAAACCATCCACCAGATAGCGATCAAGCCAGTCGGTCAGGCGAGAGAGCGTAGCAACTCCCAAGACAATTGTGTTGCGGTAAATTCTGGGCGTATAGAAGTCGTAGGCCAGCAGATTTTGCACTCGGCTCTGCACCAGCTTGGTCGGGTCTTTTACCATACGACCGACATAAAGCACCGATCCGAGGGCAGCCCCCAACACACTAGACCAGGTCAATAGCAGGGCCATGTCTTTGTTGAGCAAATCCCAGGCAGGCAGCATATCAAGGGCCTGAAGCACCATTGGCAGGTGCAGGGTAAAGCCTGCGCAGAGCGTCATCGGTAGCACCAGCAGCCACAGGGGCTCAGGCGCGCGCACCGTCATTTGCTGCTTGGAGCCGGCAAATATCAGACCAAAGACCCTAGCCAAACTGAAGGCGCTCAGCCAGTTAACGGTCAAAACAATGCCCACCAGGACTGCCTGATTGTTGCTCCAAAGCCCATCAGTTAGCTGCAGCAAAGCCCAAAATCCGCCCAGCGGCGGCAGAGCAACCATACCTGCAGCCCCCGCTAAGAAAGAGAGCCCAGTAACCGGACGACGGCTCCAGAGGCCGCCCATTTGGGTTAAATCTTGCGTAATGATATTAGAGATGATCGAGCCAGCTCCCATCAGCAGAGCGGCCATTGCCAGGGCATAGACCAGCACTAGCAGCAGGGCCGCATGGGTTTGGTGGGCTCCCACAGCAACAAAGACCAGGCCCATGTAGGCGCTACTGAGATAAGAGAGCACCCGCTTAATATCAATCTGAGCGATGGAAATCAGGCTGCCGCCCAGCGCAGTGATGGCTCCAATAGCAATGGTGAAGGCACAGGCGGTCGGTGAAAGGGCCAGCACTGGCTCCAGCTTGACCAGCACCCAGGCCCCAGTCGCAACTACGACTGAGTTTCGCAGGATGGTGCTGGGCAGCGCCCCTTCCATCGCTTCATCTAGCCACAGGTGTAAAGGAAACTGGGCGCACTTACTCATAGGGCCAGCCACTAGGCCAATGCCCAGTAGGGTAGCCAGGGTGGGATCGATCTGAGCTGTTTGAGCCCACTGAGCCAGTTCTTTAAAGTTCCAGGTGCCCGCCAGCGGGTAAAGCGCCAGCACACCCATCAACAGCACCAAGTCGCCTACCCGCTTGGTCAGAAAGGCATCTCTAGCACCCGTGACTACCAGGGATTGGTTGTACCAAAAGCCCACCAGCAGGTAAGTGCCCAGCGTCAAAATCTCTAGAATCATGTAGGCGAAGAAGAGCGAGTCGCACAGCACCAGCGCACACAACCCTCCCTCAAACAAGGCCATCAGCGCATAAAATCTGGCCCAGCCCCAGTCCATTTCCAGGTAGGCCACAGCATAGATTTGCGCCAGCAGGTTTAGCCCGGTCACTAGCACCAGCGCCCCCAAGGTCATAGCCGAAAACTCTAGGGGAATTGTCAGCTCTAAACCGGCCACGCTCAGCCAGGGAATCTCCAGGTACTGCGGTAGCTGCCCCCACACTTCTCTAAGGGCTAAGACGCTGTGAACAAAGGCCACAAAGGTGGCCAGGATGTTGACGTAGCCCGAAGGCCGGGGGCCAGTGCGACGGATGAAGGCAGGCGACCAGGGGATAGTCAGCAGTGTGCCAACTAGAGGGTAGAGCGGTATTAGCCAACTCGACTGAGCTAGTGATGGTGTCATGGGCGGCTTCTCTCAGCTCGAACAACACAGTGGAAATAGGTAAACTCGGGCAACTAGTGCGAACTAGCTAGTCAGCGCCAGCGCGATCGCAAACGCTACCGCTCAGCCTGCCTCTCCAGCAACGGCCAAGATTTATAAGATTTAGCTAGGTATATCTAAAACTCTTTGAGATAGATTTAGGTCTATCTTTGTAGGAGTATAGCGGGATATTAACCAGAGATCTAGGGTATTGATTGACTAAATACAATAAGAATTCTGCTTATGATTGATTAGGGCCAATAATCAATTATGAAAATGAGCGGCTGTGCTTAGGCCTGAGTTTCGGCCATCTCGATAATGCTGTCGTAGTCAAAGGCTGCTACTCGCTTTTTCAGGTCTTCAGCTAAGGCGGCATAGTCTTCTGGAATCTGCTGAATCTGCTGGTTCAAGACATCGGCATCGGCTTGAATCGCGGCCTGGTATAGGCGGGTCAGCCAGTCTGAATCGAGCTGTGCTAAAAGGGCAGGGGTGATCTGCGCTTTCTGGCTGTCGCTAAGGGTGGGTGTGGCAAGGCTGGGCGAGTTTTCGTAGCAATATTCAACACCCAGGTATTCGGCTAGTTTATCAAAAATGTCGTGCTCGTAGAAGGGCTTGTGGACAAAGGCATCACAGCCTGCGGCCAGCACCGCCTCTCGCTTGTCCTCGAAAACGCTGGCGGTTAGGGCAACAATCACCGGAGGATGGGGCATGGCCTTGATCCGGCGAGTGGCCTCGTAGCCGTCCATCACGGGCATACGCATATCCATCCAGATGAAGTGGGGAGACCAGGCAGCGGTGAGTGCGATCGCATCTTCGCCGTCCACCGCTTCTCTGACCTCGAAGCCTACCTGCAGCAGTAGAGAGCTGATTACCCGGCGGTTGTCGGGGTGGTCGTCTACTACCAAGATCCGGTAGCTGGGCTGATGAGGCAGCAGCGCCACCACTTTGCGAACAGGCGTGATCTGCTGTTCAGGCTGCCGGGCCAACCCTACCTGAATGCAAAACTGAAAGCAGGTGCCCTCTCCTAGCAGGCTCTTGACCTCAATATTGCCGCCCATGAGCTGGATAAACTGACGGCTGATAGCTAGCCCCAAGCCGGTGCCGCCTTTGCTGTGGTCAATGTTTCTAGATTGGATAAAGGCATCAAAAATCGTTTCTAGATCTGTTGAGGGGATGCCGCTGCCGGTGTCTTCAACCTCAAACTGGAGGGGAAACCGGGCCGGATCGGCAGCGGTATCGTGGGCGTCTGCTGGCACTGCTCCAGGGCTGACTCGCAAAGAAACACGGCCCTGCTGGGTAAATTTGAGCGCATTGCCTAGCAGGTTAATCAAGACCTGACGCAGCTTGCCCTCGTCTGCTCGCACATACTGGGGCACCTCAGGGGCGCGCTCAAACACCAACTGCAGGCCCTTCGACTCGGCCCGCAGCTTAAACATATCTTCCAAAGCCGACAAAAACCCGTACAGATCCAGCGTTTGCTCGTTGAGCATGACCCGACCGGCTTCGATCTTTGACATCTCCAGCACGTCGTTGATCAGCGCCAGCAGATGTTCGCCGCTGCGGTTGACGATTTTGAGGTTAGTACGGTGCTCGTGGTTGAGTCCGGTATCGCGCAGCAGCAGTTGGGCAAAGCCAATAATGGCGTTGAGCGGCGTGCGCAGTTCATGGCTCATATTGGCCAAAAATTCGCTCTTGGCCCGGTTGGCGGCGTCAGCGGTTTCTTTGGCCTCCTGCAGGGCGGCGGTGCGCTGCTGTACCCGGTGCTCCAAGTCCTCATTACTCTTTTCTAGCGCCCTGAAGGATTGGCGCAGCTGGTTGCCCATCTGGGTAAAAGACTGCACCAGAGCCTCAATTTCTTGAATGCCGCGCGTCTGCACCCGCAGATCTAGGTCAGTGCTGCCCTGACGATTACGGGCGCGCTCGACCATGGTCTGGCTCACCTCACTGAGCTGCAAAATGGGCCGGGTGATGCGCTGGGAGGTGAAAATGCCGACAAGGGTTGCGATCGCAAGCGCCCCCCCACAAAGCAAAATCGTAGTTCGAGTATTGGCCGCGATCTGCTCCATAAAGTCAGCCTCGGGCACCACCACCACAATCAGCCACTCAATGCCCCGCTGATCGGCAAAGTTAGCCACCTGCACAAACTGCCGCCGACCCTCAAACTTAAAATCCAGTTGAGTGTGATCCGTTAGATCCCTCAAGCTAACCGACTGGGCAATAAACTCTGCTGTCCCCTGAGTCAGTGGGTGGGCACTTTCTGTTGCCGTGATTCGCTCTAGACGTTCATTGCCCATCACCCGGTAGGGCTTTTCTCCAGTCGAAGTTGCCACCAGCCGACCGGACGTGTCCATAATAAAAGCTTGGCCCGACTTGCCGATTTCAAGGCTCTCTAAAAACTGGCCGATGTCATCGAGAGAAAAATCTACGCCCGTCACCCCTAGCAGGTTGCCCGCCTGGTCATATACCGGCAAAACCGCACTCAAAATCAGCTGCGGCACCCCAATGGCCGGATAGATATCGCTCCACATCGCCCCTTTTTTGCTGGCAGCGCCCCGATACCAAGGTCGCGATCGCGCATCGTAGATGGTTTTACTAACCCGATCTAGATTGAGCCGTTTGCCCTGAGTATTGAGGCTATAGTAATAACCCAAAAAGTCGGTAGACGGATCATTGACCACCACCTGCGAGTGGTCTTCTGGGGTTTGTGTGATGCCAATAAAAGAGCCACTTGTCGCATCCCCAAAGTAGATCCAGGTGAAGTCGTCTAAGTACTGGATCTGCTGCCAGAGATACTGTTCGCTAGCCGCGTCCTGCGTCCTTAGATCGCCGCGCCGCACCGCATCAGCATTAATCTGGTTGATCAGGTGGGGAATGTTTGAGTGGTCAGCCAACCGCTCTCGAATCCGCTCAGACACCTCCCGTCGCAGTTGGGAAGCCACCTCGTTCACTGCCCGCTGCCCATTGAGCAAAGAAACGTAGCCCGTCAGCCCCACAGCTACAAAAATCTGCAGCACAAACGGAATAACCAGCACCGAACGCAGCGAAACTTTTCCCGGCAATTCGCCAACTCTGGACTGCAGCCCTTTTCCCGGCATGGCTTGTCTGGACAATGGTCTTATAGATGAACGCTAATCATAAACCCTACCACCCGCTCCACCATTGGTTATTACACAAAGCTGCAATGTGAAATTTTGGTGTTGTTAAGAGTGAGGAGCGGAGGGGCAGGGGAGCATACTACTTTCCCATCTCCCCCACCTTCTCCATCATCCCTATTACCCCATCTCCCTAGCCCCTCATCTCCCTAGCTCTCCACCCTGATCCACTCCCCTGCTCCAATTGCCACAAAAAAGCGGAGGCAGTCTTGCCTCCGCTGGTCTTGTCGGTCAAAAAACCGCTTATAGAATCCGGAAAATAAACGGGTACTGAAAGACCTTGCTAGGGACTTGCAGAGACTGCCAAATAGCCCAAATCGGCAGAATAATCTGCACCACAAACAGGATTGCTAGCAGCGGTATGCCAATTAGAAAAAAGGTGAGGACCCCAAAAATAATGCCGTAGAGCCAGACATTAAAGTGGAAGTTCAACGCTTCCCGAGCATTATCCTTAACGATAGGATCCTCTGATACCAGAAAGATAGCCAGGGGCAGTCCTGCTGACAATATCAGAGCCGAGAAAAAGATAGAGCCGTGGCTGAGCGCAGATAAGAGCTTGCGCTTGTCGTTGTCATAGATAGAGTTCATTTTGACCTCCCATAAAGTACGGGGCAACAGTGGTGCCCCCTGTTCAAAAGCAGGCTATTAACCGCCTTGAGGCTGTAGCTCAGCAGTGCGCACCGAAATTATTTGAGTTTGTCTGCCGCGCTGCACCTTGACGCGCAAAGCTTCACCAATCCGGCTGTTATCCACTTTGTTTTGAAGCTGATCGGCGCTCTTGATAGCTTCCCCGTCAATCTCCAAAATTACATCTCCTCGACGCAGCCCTGCATCTGCCGCAGGAGTATCTGGCATCACTCGCACAATGAGTACTCCTTCAACCTCGGGCAGCACCATTCCCGAATTGATATCTTCATTATTGCGCTTGGCAATTTCGGCGTTCAGTGTGGCAATCTGTACACCCAGGTAGGGGTGAGCAATCGATTCGCCCCGCACCAGCCGGTCTTTGAGATCTTTGGCCTTATTGATGGGAATAGCAAAGCCAATCCCCATTGCATCAGCTCGAATCGCTGTGTTGATGCCGATTACTTCTCCATACTGGTTGACCAAGGGGCCGCCAGAGTTGCCGGGATTAATTGCAGCATCGGTTTGAATGAACTCCAGCCGCTTGCCGGGAATGCCGACCGAGGCACTAGACCGCTTCAAGGTGCTGATGATGCCCAAGGTAACAGTGTTGTCTAGGCCGAGAGGGTTGCCTACAGCAATAGCCCAGTCGCCCACTTCTACGCTGTCGGAGTTCCCTAGACTCGCAATAGGTAGGTCTTCGTCATTAGACTCAATTTTGACCACAGCTAGGTCAGTGACTTCATCGACCCCTTCAACTGTTCCTTCAAAGCTGCGGCCATCTTTTAAGGTAACTACGACCCGATCAGCCCCGTTTACCACGTGGGCATTGGTCAAGATATCTCCAACGCCGTCAATGATAAAGCCTGAGCCTTGTCCCCGCAGCCGCTCCTCCTGGGGAATACGCTGAAATCCCTCAGAGCCAAAAAAGCCCCGAAAAAACGGATCGTCATAGAACATATCCGGCACGTTTCGGACTACAGTCTTTTCGGTATCGATCCGCACCACTGCAGCACCAACTTTGCGAACTGCGGCAGCGACAAAGCTCTCATTGGCAATGGCCGCCTCGGCCGCTGACTGGGCAGCCGCAGGGAGAGAAAAGGCCGTAGAGACAACCATCAGACAGGCCAGGCCAAAGGCCAACAGACGACCTACTTGCTTCCAGACACGGTTTAACACCTTGCAAGCCCCTTACATCTAACTCACAACAGGTTCAAAGGCAGCTAGCAGCTCGTAGAGTTTCAGGATCCAAGCCTACGTCAGGCGTAAATTTAGCTATCCAAACCCAAGAGCTGGGGTGAAAACTGCCAACTATAGGGAATTGTGTCACGATTGAACTGGTGACAGGGGGTGAAATCTCCTAAGGGAAAGTGGTGTATTTCCCGTACAGTAGTTACCGGATTAGAAACTAATTTCCGTCGTACCCGCTTGTTATACCGCCATTTGTCGTACCGATTATTGTCATACTCAAGGCGATGAGTCAGTCTTTCATTCGTTCTCTTTTGCAATCAAACCCGGCTAACCGTTGGGCTCAGACAGGCCGCCATCTGAGTATGGGGGCTGCTTTGCTCACGGCTGCAGTGGTCTTCGGCTGTGCTCCCCAAGCTACCCGAGAGGCTAACCAGCAATCTTACGAAGCTCAGCTCGCCAATCACCTCAAAGAAACTGGCGCTACTATGTATGGAGCTTACTGGTGCCCCCACTGCGCTGAACAAAAGGAGATGTTTGCCGGAGCAGTTGAGCAAGTTCCCTATGTGGAGTGCGATCCCAGCGGCCAAGATCCACAACCCCAGCTTTGCCAGGAAAAAGGAATTCCGGGCTACCCTACTTGGGAAATCGACGGAGAGCTTTATTCTGGCACCCGTTCTTTAGAAGAGCTGGCTGAGCTTTCAGATTTTCAATCAACCCAGTCCCCCTAGGGCTCATCGTAAACCTCCTTTCCTATGACCCTATCCAAACGCCCCTCTCTCCCAGAAGATACTGTGCCCAACTCCAAACATGCAGCTGAGACGGAGCCTTATCCTCGTACTGGCAATGAGCACGGCCTTTTGGAAAGCCTGCCGGGTACGGTCGGATATGCCCACGGGGTTCATCCCCATGTGCACGATCCCGAGTCGTTGCGCCGAATTATCAACCGGCTAGCCCGGATTGAAGGTCACATTCGCGGTATTAAAACAATGGTGCAGGAGAGTCGTCCTTGCCCGGATGTGCTGGTGCAAATTGCTGCTGTTCGTGGGGCGCTTGATCGGGTGGCCCGCATTATTTTGGACGAGCATCTGACGGAGTGCATTAGTCGAGCCGCAGAAGAAGGCAATATTGAGGATGAGATCAAACAACTCAAAGCTGCACTGGATCGGTTTTTGCCCTAGGCCCGGTATTGATCGCCTGGGTTAACAGTGACCTAGGGAGCAGTGCCAGAGCCTATGTGGGGAATCGGTAAAAGGTTCGCCAATTTCACTAGCTGCGGTGAAAGAACCGAACCCGCCCGACCAGTTTCCTCTGATAGTCTGGAATTAATTATTTCGAAGGGTGCTGAGTCAGGAGGTCGCCGGGCTGGCTGAGCTGTTTAATAGGCAGCTTATACAGGGGCTAAAGCCTTTGATTTTCTCAGCTTCTTGTCTGAGTCATGTTTAGTTAGCACGTAGCAGGA
This sequence comes from Pseudanabaena sp. FACHB-2040, assembly GCF_014696715.1. NCBI lineage: Bacteria > Bacillati > Cyanobacteriota > Cyanophyceae > Pseudanabaenales > Pseudanabaenaceae > Pseudanabaena > Pseudanabaena sp. FACHB-2040. The sequence goes on along the minus strand of NZ_JACJQO010000006.1, from coordinate 5,811 downwards.
GGGAATGGAATGGCTGCCACTGACTTCAAAGACTATTACGCATTACTAGGGGTCAGTCGGTCTGCCAGTGCTGACGAAATTAAGAAAGCTTTTCGTAAGCTGGCCCGTCAGTATCACCCCGATGTGAACCCTGGGGACAAGACCGCCGAGGCTCGATTTAAGGAAATCAACGAGGCCTACGAAGTTCTCTCTGATACGGATAAGCGTCAGAAGTATGACCAGTTTGGCCGCTATTGGCAGCAGGCTAGTCGGGCTGGCGGTGGTGGCGGCTATGCGGGTACTCCGGGGGACTATGGCGGGTTTGACTTTAGCTCCTACGGCAGTTTTGATGAATTTATTAATGAGCTGCTAGGGCGCTTTGGCAATGGGGGCTTTGGTAGCCCTGGAGCGGGTACGGCAGGACGGTCTTACTCCTATCGCACCTCGCCGGGATCGCCGGGGTTTGGCACAGGCTTTGGCGGCAACGCTGGAACTGCAGCCTCGACTTCTTTTGATCAGGAGGCCAGCCTGAATCTGAGCCTTAGTGAGGCTTTTCATGGGGTGACTAAGCGGCTGCGGATTGGCTCTGAAGAGGTGGAGGTGCGAATTCCGCCGGGGGCTAAGCAGGGCAGCAAGGTGCGGCTTAAGGGTAAGGGGCAGCTAAATCCTTACAACCAGCAGCGGGGAGATGTGTACTTAGTGGTCAATCTCCAGACCCACAACTTCTTTAAGTTTGAGGGGGACAATCTGGTTTGTGAAGTCCCGATCGCACCGGATGAAGCGGTGCTGGGCGGCAAGCTAGAGGTGCCTACGCCTGATGGTGGGGTGACGATGAATCTGCCTGCGGGTATTAAGTCGGGCCAAACACTACGGCTGCGAGGCAAAGGCTGGCCTAGCCCCAAAGGCGAGCGTGGCGATCAGTTGGTGCGGGTGGTGATTACGCCGCCCAAGCAGCTCACGGCCGAGGAAAAGCAGCTCTACGAGCAGATCCAGGCCCAGCGCAGCGAAAATCCCCGTGGCGGTCTTACTAGCATTCGCCTGTAGGCGTTGTGCAATAGTTCTTCTAATCAAGTTGCGCTCAGGCGATTAAATCCTGGGCGCAACTTTTTTGGGAGAATTTACTCAATCAGCAGGTGCTTAATGAGAACTGCCATCCACTGGCTGTCTTTGCCGCTGGGAATGGGGTCGCTCCAGTCGTCGGGGTCTGCGTAGTGGAGGGTGTGCAGGTGCTTGATGGTGCGGTCAAGCACCTCCAAACTGCCGTAAAGCACGTTGGTAATCTTCTCGCGTTTGGGCTTGCGCTTGGTTGATTGGGCAGGTGGAACTGTGGGCGGCTGAGCACCCAAATCGTTTGATTGAAACATGTGGTTCTGGTCCCTATGTAGTGTGAACTAGGAAACCAGAACTCACTTTCCTAGCAGCCCCGTGGTTGTGTGCAATCGGGGCGGCAGGGGAGGTAAACTGACCTCCAAGCCTCCGAACTGCTCTGATCAGCTTCGGGGGAACAGTCGCCTGCTTGTGCAGCTAACACTTGCAGGCGGCGCTAAGTCGATGAGTTCTGTGTCTAGGCTGCCGCGCACGACAGCTTAATGACTGAGAATACGGTGTGCCCTAAGCATGAGTCAACCGTATTGGAGAATTTTGTTTTGTGCTGGAGTCGGGGTTTACTTGGGACTGGAAAAGTGAAGTTGTGTCGTGGAGAGTTGTGCCACCATCTCCGTCCGTGACGAAACCCCAAGCTTACGAAACATTCGCTTTAAAGCCTGCTTGACAGAATTTTCGGTAATCCAGAGTTCATTGCCGATTTCTGCATTGGTTCGTCCTAGGGCAACTAAGTTGGCAATCTGCAGCTCACGTGGAGTTAATTGCTTAGTGCTAGACAGTTGATGCTGAGGCTTTGGAGTTGCGATTTGCGCGAATCGCACAGTTGCAGTCCAAACAGATAGGTGCAAACAGATGGCACTCAGATCCGCTAAATCTTGGGTGTCAAAGGCAGGCATTGATTTTTCGCGGGTACAGCCCACTGCGCCAACTAGTTGACCGCGATCGACGATCGGCCCTGCCATCACATGCCAGTGATCGGGACGTGGACAGATTAATTTCCAGGCTTTGGGCGTTGTCACCAAGCCCTCATGGATGGGGGTATGGTGTTCTGCAAGGTAGCGCGCTACAGGATTGTGTTCAAGGGAGAGGGCAATAGTCAGAACGTTTTGAAGCTTTTGGTCGGTTAAAAGCTGGTCAAAGAAAAAGACCCCTGATCGCTTGGCGGCAAAGTGCTCACCAATTTTTGGAGCGAGGTGCGATCGCAAGCCGTCTTCATCCTGTGCCTGATGAATTTCTTCAAATAAAAGCTTCAAGGAAGTTGGCATGGTGGCAAAAAGAGTACTCGATCGAGGACTATGCGCGGTGGGTTGCCATTCCTAGTATAGGGATAGATTTAATCGCAACCGCCACAAGGAGATGAATCCATGACTGACTCACAAAAGCACATCATTGGTTTGGTTTTTTATCCTGGCATGACGGCACTTGATATAGTAGGACCACAGCAGGTTTTTAGTGCGCTTCCCGGTGTCGAACTTCATCGTATTTGGAAAACGCTAGACCCGATCAAAACCGATGATGGAATGGTGCTTTTGCCTGACACCACCTTCAAAGATTGCCCGCTCTTGGACGTTATCTGTATCGGTGGCGGCTTAGAACAAATGGCAGTCGTAGATGATCTAGAGGTGCTTGAATTTTTGCGGAAGCAAGGTAGCACGGCAAAGTTTATTACTTCTGTGTGCGGCGGATCAGAGTTTTTGGCGAAAGCTGATTTATTACAGGGCTACCGAGCCGCGACGCATTGGGCGATGCGCGACCACCTTGTAAAGCTAGGTGTTAAGGTTGGAATCGAGCGCGTAGTCGTCGATCGCAATCGCATTACGGGTGGAGGTGTGACAGCAGGAATTGATTTTGGTCTGACGATCGCCAGCATCTTGTGTGGTGAAGAGATCGCAAAAATTATTCAACTATTGATAGAGTACAATCCCGCCCCACCCTTTGATGCCGGTTCACCCGAAAAAGCGGGAACTGAATTGGTCGATAAAGCAATGTTATTTATGCAGAGGATATCAAGTTTAGAACTCGCACAACAAGTAAGCTGACATGACTACAAATTTGGAAGCAGATCTCAATATTGCCGCCATAAGCTGGATAAAACGTGGTTTTTACGCGACTTCAGTCGTTTTTAATGTTTGCTTAATTGCTCAAGTATTAACAGTTGGCATTGCCTACTTCACAGATCCTGCCTGGTGGAATGTTCATGTGTGGCTCGTGCGAGGGTTTAGTGGAGTATCGCTAATATTGCTGGCAGGGGCGTTGCTTGCTCCATTCTCGGGCGCAATTCGAGCGCTTACTATTAGTTTGCCCGTGTTGCTTGGGCTCCAGTTTTGCAGCATTCACCTTAAGACGCCTCTTCACCTAGAGGTGCTTCATCCTTTGATTGGATTCACGCTATTCTATGTTTCTTCAAGCCTTGTGCATCGTGTATCGCGTGAGGTGTTTAATAAGTCAGATGCTGTAGCCAAATCTTAGGAGAAACTTGTTTCGCATCACAATTATCTCTAGAATTTGGGCGTCCGCAGCAGCGATGCTCCTAATTTCTACCTCGCTCACAGCATCCCTTATTTGTGGCTACCTGTAAGAGGATGTTTTGGAGCATTTGAGATTGAAGAGCCTGCTTGGTAGTCTTGATTCAGTTAACTTGAGAAATGCAACGGTGGTGAATAGTGAAAACCGATCCCGTTCTGCACTTTTTCTGCGGAAAAATGGCATCAGGAAAGACAACGTTATCAAAGAAGCTAGCCTCAGAGCATAACGCCATTCTTATCAGTGAAGATATCTGGTTGTCGAAGTTGTACCCAGAAGAAATTAGTACCTTCGATGATTATTTGAAATATTCGTCACGCTTAAAATCTATAGTCTTTCAGCACGTACAAGATATTTTTGCACAGGGAATATCTGTTGTTTTGGATTTTCCAGGGAATGTTCCTTCTCAGCGACAATGGTTTCGTTCAATATTTGAAGCAGCGGGAGTGAATCATGCGCTTCATTACATTGTTGCGTCCGATCCCTTATGCAAAGAGCAATTGCGGAAACGAAACGCTGAACAGCCTGAAGGTTCGATGGTTATGTCTGAGGCAGAATTTGACTACATCACCTCATACTTCAAGCCACCGACGGCAGACGAAGGTTTTAACATCATCAAATACGATCCCGATCAAAGGGTTCGTTGAGATGGCAAAAACCTAACCACTCTGTTGCATGCCGCCCGTATAAGGGCAACCATTGGTGTGAAAAGCTCTGGTGGTGTGTGAGTAGAAGCTTTGTTTGTAAAATACACTGAGTCTTTCAATTTATGAGGATTTTGTGCGATGCAAGAAATGACAGCATTACTTAGCATTGGTACAGCGCTCGCTGTTGGCGCTGCAAGTCCGGGTCCAAGCTTTGTCATGGTGGCTCGCACAGCTATTGCTGCGTCGAGAGTTGAGGGCATCTGTGCTGCTCTTGGAATGGGTGTCGGTGGGCTGGTTTTTGCAACGGCTGCTTTGCTCGGGTTGCATGGGCTTCTCTTAGCGATTCCGTCACTTTACTGGGTACTTAAGGTGGTCGGAGGTCTATATCTTGCATATTTAGGTCTACAGATTTGGCTGAACGCAAAGAAGCCATTAATTAGCAGTGAAATCGAACCAATTTCAGCTGCTACAACAACTATTCGAGCTTTTATTTTGGGGTTGACGACTCAACTTAGTAATCCTAAAACTGCTGTCGTGTATGCGAGTGTTTTTGCGGCTTTTCTACCTACTGAGTCGTCACCTGTATTCAATCTCAGTGTTGCAGGTCTTATTTTTGCAATCGAGACGGTATGGTATACCTGGGTTGCTCTTGTTCTTTCCTCAAATATCCCTCGTCAAGCTTACTTGCGCTATAAGGCTTGGCTTGATCGAGCAGCGGGAGGAGTCATGATTGCTTTAGGGTTTAAGCTCGTTGCATCTGCTGAAAACCCGTAATCTAAGCATTACGCCCAGCCATTACTCCGCCATCTATGTTCCAGATGGCTCTAGTTACCCAAGATGCTCGTTCAGAGAGTAGAAAAGTTATCGCTTCTGCAATATTCATTGGTTGTCCAATGCGCCCGATTGGGTGAAAGTTGTTAAAACCCTGTAGCGTTGTGTGAATTTCTTCTGGTTCGATAAAAGCTCCATAGATAGGAGCTTCTACCACTGCGGGGGCGACGGCATTAACGCGAATTTGATGCTGAGCAAGTTCCATCGCTAAATGCTGCGTGAAAGAGTGCAAACCTGCTTTTGCCATTGAGTAAGCAGACGAAGGTGTAGCTAGAATAGCTTGATGTGCCCACATTGAGCCAATGTTAACTATTGCGCCGCCTTGCCCATGCTCAACCATATTACGGACAGCCCGCTGGGTAGCAAAGAAGGTTCCGTAGTTGATATCGAGGTAGCGAGCGTAGTCCGTCTCAGAGTGATCAAGAAATGTCTTCGGTAGAAAAACGCCAGCAGAATTGACAAGGTAATGTATATCAGGCAACTCAGAAGCGATGCGTTCAACCAATCGGGCTGTATCTTTGCGATCGCAAACATCTGCCTGCCACGTTTGCACATCACCAAACTGCTTTAAATAGGATGCTGTCGCCTCGAGTTTTTCAGAATTTGGTAGTAAGGAATAGTAATGGTTAAGAACGCAAAGAGGCATTGTAATGATGCACAAAATACCAAATTGCACCAACGTGGTTACTCAACTTTTTGGAGAACGACAAGGTCTTACGAACTAAGC